>JAPPFK010000165.1:9849-38048 GCA_028823885.1 Rhodospirillales bacterium
CCGTGGCGCTCACCCGCTTCATCATCGAGGATACCGACCCTTTCTCGCTCGCGAGTTCGCGCTATTTCATCGGTGCGGTGGTGCTTCTCGGCCTGATGGTCTGGCGCATGGGCCTGCCGCCGATCCTTCGCAAGGACTGGCTGCCGTTCTTCGTGCTCGGCGTCGTCATGTTCGCGGTGTTTCCGTATTTCGTGGCCCGGGCGCTGGAGGACACGACATCCGCCCGGGGCGGTATCATTTTCGGGTCCATGCCGCTGCTGACCATGCTGATCGCCGTCACGTTCCGGGTCGAAAGGTTCGGCTGGTACAAGGCGCTGGGAATCCTGGTCGGATTTGCCGGTGCGGCCATCGTCCTGTCGGAGAAGGTGGACGCCATCGCGCCCGAAGCCTTGAGGGGCGATATGTTCATGATCGCCGGGATGATCTGCGCGTCTTCGTTCAATGTGTTTTCGAAGAAGTACCTGATGCGTTACGGCTCCATGCCGGTGAACGTCTACGCCATGCTGATCGGCTCCGTGGCCTTGTTTATCGCTGCCCTGTTCCTGGGAAATCCGCTCGGCGGGTCGCTCGCCTTCGATGCGACGGGGTGGTTCGTCTTCTTCATGCTCGCCATTCCCGGCGGCACCATCATGATGGTCAGCTGGGGGAAAGCCATTCAGTTGATCTCGCCGACCCAGGCGGCGGTGACGGTCAGTCTCAATCCCGTGGCGGCGATCGCCATTGCCGCGGTCATCCTCGCGGAGCCCGTGACGACCAACGTGATCATCGGGTTTCCGTTGGTGGTATTGGCTATTTTCATCGCCAACTACCGCCCCGGGACGGCCGGCGGGCCCGGCAAGGCTTGAAGCCGCTCCGCCGTACAACGGGCTTTTGCCCGGTGGCGGAATCGTGAACAATCGGGCTTCGCGGCCGGGCGCCGCCCGCGAATGAGCCAAGGGGAGGAAGAAGATGAATGAAATGGGACCACGGGGCCTGAGCGCCAATCGCGCCGGCCCGCCCGAGATCGCCGCCCGGGTCGCGGCGCTCGGCAAGGAGTTCAACGACGACACGCCGCCGACCACCACGGCGATCTATGTTCCCTCGCTCAAGGCGGTCCAATGGCCGGGGATCGACGTCGCCTCGGACCTGGCCTACGGACCTGACGCCGAGCGTCATTTGCTCGATGTCCATACACCGGCCGACAAAGGCGAGGCGGGCCTGCCGACGGTGATCTTCTTTCATGGCGGTGGATTTGTCCTCGGCCACAAGAACCAGCCCAACGGCGTCATGTACGCCAATATCGCCAATACTTTCGCCTCCCAGGGCATCGTCGGCGTCAACGCGACCTACCGATTGGCGCCGGACGTCCAGTGGCCCGAAGGCGCGCGGGATGTGGGCGCGGCACTGGCCTGGGTGCGGGACAATATCGCCGATTACGGCGGCGATCCCGATAGGATCTTTATCATGGGTCAGTCGGCGGGGGCGTCCCATGTGGCCACCTATGCATTCCGGCGAGAATTGCACCCGGACTCCGGGCCCGGCTTCGCCGGCGTCATTCTCATGTCCGGCGTCTACGGCCTCAGCGCCGGAAACGCATCGCCGGGACGGGATGCCTATTACGGCACTGATGACTCCAAGTTCGGGGAAATGCAGGTCCTGGGCAACGTCACCTACTCGGACTGCCCCGTCTTTTGCACCATCGGCGAGTTCGACACGGTCCCGTTCGAGAAATCGACGTTGGCCTTGATCAACGAACTGACCGAGAGGAACGGCTGTGCACCCCGCTTTAAGCAGCTCATCGGCCACAATCATATCTCTCAGGTGTGTTGCTTCGGCACCGAGGACACCTCGGTCAGCGCCGATATGGTGGATTTTGTGCTGACCAGCGCATGATCGCCGCGTGACCCGTTCTTCGCCGCTCGGCGGCCGGTTGCGCCAGTCGGGTATTTTCCGCGCCCTTCGGCATCGGGACTACGCCGTCTTCTCGGCCGGGTCCTGGGTGTCCGCCGTCGGCATGTGGGTGCAGCGGGTCGGCATCGGCGTGCTGACCTGGGATCTGACCCATTCGCCGGCGTGGCTCGGCGGCATCGCGCTTGCCCAGGCGATTCCATCCTTGGTGCTGGTCCCCTTTGCCGGCGCCGTTGCCGACCGGACCGACCGCGTGCGTATGCTGCGCGCGACTCAGATCTTCAGTGCCCTGGTCGGCGGGGTGCTCGCCTGGATGGTCATATCGGGCGCCATCACCATCTACTGGCTGGCGGCGCTGGTCATCGTCCTCGGTGTTGCCAACACCATCGGTCTCCCGGCCCGAATGACCATCGCGCCGACCTTGGTGCCGCGCGAGGATTTGTCGGCGGCGCTTGCGACCAACTCCGTGCTGTTTCATTCCACGGCCTTCATCGGCCCCGCCATCGGCGGGGTGCTGATCGCGCAAGCCGGGATAGGCTCGGCTTTTGTGGTCAATGCGGCTTCCTATTTGGTCATGTGGGCGTCCCTTTTCGCCGTCACGCCGCTCCGTCAGGAGCACAAGGCGGGCGGTGGCGGGCTGATGTCGGACGTGTTGGAGGGCATTCACTACACGGCGGCGCACCGCGGGATCGGCCCGGTGCTGTTGCTCACCGTCTTCATCGCCTTTCTGGGCCGGCCGGTGGTCGAGCTTCTGCCCGGATTTGTCGACGTGGTGTTTGGCCGGGACTCGGTGGAGGAGGGGGTCGCAACTTTGTTCTCCGCGTTCGGTCTCGGCGGAATTCTCGCCAGTCTCTGGCTCGCCAACCGGGGCCGGATCGAAGGAATGACGGCCATATTCCTCGTCTCGTCCCTGTTGATTGCCGCGACTACGGTGGCCTTTGCCCTTGCCCCCCACTACGCCGTCGCCGTCGTCATGATGGCGGTGATCGGCGCATCCGGGACGGTCGGCCAAAGCGGCGCCCAGATTTTGGTCCAGAACGCGGTCGACGGGTCCATGCGTGCCCGCGTACTCAGCCTCTATACCCTCAACTACCGGGCCGCACCGGCGCTGGGCGCCCTGCTCATGGGCGGGTTGTCGGCCCTGTTGGGCCTGCAGACGCCGGTGGTGCTGGGCGCATGTCTCTGTGCCGCGGCGACCTTATGGCTTATGCGCCGCCGCCACGAACTTCGGGACATGTTGGAAGCCGGCGACGGGGACTCGGCGCCGGGCCCGGCGGCGGAGGCCAAACCCAGCGCGGCGCTATAACTGCTAGTCCAACAAATCCTTGCCGCCGAACCGCTCGAGCCAGCGCGGGATGACTTCCTCGTTGAATACGTGATTGGGCAACTCGCCACGCAGCGCCTTCAGGATCGCGTCCGTTGCCCAGGGGATGGCCGGGCCCAGCCCGCCGCCCTTGGTGTAGGCGATCATGTGGGGTGAGAGCAGCACCTTGTCGCCGAGCCCGATCAGCGGCAGTTGCGGGTCCGGCGGTTCCTCGGGCAGCACGTCCAGACCGGCGGCGGCGATCTGGTCGCGGTCGAGGGCGTCGAACAGGGCATCTACATCCACGATGGCGCCCCGGGCCGCGTTGATCAGCACCGCCTCCGGCTTCATCAACGCGAACCGGGCGGCCCCGATGAGGTTAGTGGTCTCTTCGGTCAGGTTGGTGTGGAGGGTTACCACGTCCGATTCCGTCAACAATGTCTCCAGATCCACATCCTCACAGCCGTGATGGACGAAGACGGAATCGTCGATATAGGGATCGCAGGCCAGCAGCCGCACCCGCCAAGGCGCCAGCAGGTCGGCGACCCGCCGGCCGATCCGCCCCAACCCGACGATGCCGACGGTGATGCCGGGATAATCGTCCTGCATCCGCCGGCCGAGGAAGGTGGTGACCAGGGAGGGGTCCCGCCAGCCGCCGTTCTTGACATGGCGGTCCTTTTCGCGCGTCCGTTTGAGGAGGGTGAGCATGATCGCCATGGTGCCCTCGGCGACGGCGCCCCAGTTGCTCTCGGTCGGCGAATGGGTGACCAGAATGCCGAGCTCGGTCGCCGCGTCCACGTCCACGTTGTCCACGCCGACGGTGTATTTGGCGACGATGCGGAAATCCGGGTTGGCGGCCAGCGCCTCGCGGGTGACGAAGAACCGCCGGTTGGCGACCCCCATGGCGCCGACGGTGCCGGGTTCGAATTCGACGTTCACCACTTCGGTGTCGTTGGCCGAATCTCCCCATATGCCGGGACTAACCTTGAGATCGATCCCGGCGGCGCCGAGTTGATCGTGGGACGCGCCGTCCTCGTCGACGACGTTGTAGATGAAGACCTTGGGCTTGGACATATGGGGTTGGACCTTGTCGACGATCGGGATGGCGTCGGTCAGTCAATGACCGCGATGGCGTTGATCTCGATTTTGCAGCGGGGGTCGGTGGCCATCCGCACCACCTGAACCGTCGTCGTCGCCGGTTTGGCCTCGCCGAAATACTCCGCCCACACCTTGTTGAGGTCGTCCTGCTCCTCCATGTCGGTGAGGAACCGGTCAGCGGAGATGACATCGTCGAACGTCGCGCCGGCGGCCTCCAGACCCTTCTTCAGGTTTTCCAGCGCGGCGCGCGCCTGGCCGTCCATGTCGTCCGGCATGGATTCGAACTCCTCGGGAATGTGAGGATGACTGTGATAGACCGGCGCCGCGGTGACGCCGGCGCAGAACAGCATGGAGCCGCCGGTGACCTTGATCGCCGGTGCGTACGGCATCCAAATATCCGGCGCATCCGGCCAGTGAAGGTGTTCGATTTTCTTTGCCATGGTCGGGTCCTCCCACCCCTGTCATTCAATTGGTCCCATCTTAGAGAGCGCCGCCGTCGGGGCAATACGCAGCCGTCATCTGTCCGGATATTTCACGCCGGGTGAATTTGTCCTAAAACGTATGCGTAGACGCGCAGGGGGGACTCATGGGTCTCGACGTAAAACTGGAAAACGGGGTGCAGCTTCATTGGGCGACGCCCATCTTCACCCGGAAATTCGATGACACCGGGGAGCTCAACGCCCGCTTGGCCAAGATCATCCTCGAGCGCGAGCGGCAGGACCCGGGGGTGCCGAAGAGCGTGGTGCACGGATGGCACTCGAAGGAAGACTTCTTCGAATGGCCCCACCCCGAGGTCGCGCCGGTCCGCGACTTCGTCCGCCGCGCCATGATCGAGCTGACCTCCGCCACGACGGGCCACAAGGAAGGCGAGTTCGGCGGCGAGGCGGAGTTCATCGCCTGGGCGACCGTTCTCCGCAAGGGCGGCTACAACTCCGTACACACCCATCCCGGCTGCGCCTGGTCGGGGGTTTACTACGTCGATACGGGCGGCGCGGCGGCAAGCGGCGACGGCGGCGGCTGCATCGAGTTCATCGACCCGCGCACCGCGGTGGAAATGGTGCCTCTGCCCGGGGAGCCGTTCGGCCAACGCCGGCGGTTCGAGCCCGAAGCCGGGCGCATGTATGCGTTTCCCGCCTGGCTGGGACACGGCGTAACGCCCTATATGGGCGATGACGCGCGCATCTCCATAGCGTTCAACATCCGGATGAAGGATTTTCAGGTGTTTGGGGTCGGCGGCAAGCCGGGTTAGGATTTGGCCTTGGCTTGCCGTTGGGCTTTTGCCCAGCTGTCCCGGAGGCCGATGGTCCGGTTGAAGATCAACCGATCCCCCTCCGACCCGTCCGGGCAGAAGTAGCCCAGCCGTTCGAATTGAACGGTTTCGCCGACCGGCGCCTCGCCGAGCGCCGGCTCCAGTCTGCACCCTGAAAGGGTTTCGACCGAGTTCGGGTTGATTTCGTCGAGGAAATCGCCGTTCGAGCCCGGGGTTTCGGTTTCGAAGAGCCGGTCATAGAGCCGGACCTCGGCCTCGGCCGCATGCGCCGCCGAGACCCAATGCAGAGTGGCCTTCACCTTGCGTCCGTCGGGGGAGCTGCCGCCCCGGGTTGCCGGGTCATAGGTGCATCGAAGCTCGATGATTTCTCCCTGATCGTCTTTCACTACATCGGTGCAGGTGACGTAGTAGGCGTAGCGCAGCCGTACCTCCCGGCCCGGCGCCAGACGGAAGAACTTCTTCGGCGGGTCTTCCATGAAATCGTCCCGCTCGATGTAGACCTCCCGGGAAAACGGAACCTGTCGGCTGCCCGCCGCCTCGTCTTCGGGATTATTGACGGCGTCGAGCAGCTCTTCCCCGCCTTCAGGATAATTCTCGATCACCACCTTCAGCGGCCTCAAGACCGCCATCCGCCGGAGCGCATGTTTGTTGAGGTATTCGCGGGTGCAGTGATCCAGATAGGCCATCTCCACCGTCGCATTGGATTTGGAAATCCCGAGCCGGCCGATGAAATCGCGGATCGCGGCGGCTGGTACGCCCCGTCGCCTGAGACCCGCCAACGTCGGCATCCGGGGATCATCCCAGCCCGTCACGTGACCCTCGTCGACAAGCTGGGTGAGGCGGCGCTTGCTGAGTACGGTGTTGGTGAGATTGAGCCGCGCGAATTCATACTGGCGGGGCTGGGCCGGCACCGGCAGGTGCTCCACCAGCCAGTCGTAGAGCGGCCGATGGTCTTCGAATTCCAAAGTGCACAGCGAGTGGGTGATGTGTTCGATGGCGTCCGACTGGCCGTGGGCGAAATCATAGGTCGGGTAAATCTTCCAGGCATCGCCGGTCCGGGGGTGCTCGGCATGGAGGATGCGGTAGAGCACCGGATCGCGCATGTTGATGTTGCCGGAGGCCATATCGATCTTGGCGCGCAGCACCTTGGCGCCTTCGTCGAACTCGCCTGCCTTCATGCGGCGCAACAGACCGAGATTTTCCTCTGGGGGCCGGTCCCGATAGGGACTGTTCCTGCCCGGCTCGATCAGCGTTCCCCGGTACTCGCGCATCTCGTCGGCCGACAAATCGTCCACATACGCATCGCCGCTCTCAACGAGGTATTCGGCCCACGCATAGAGCTGCTCGAAATTGTCGGAGGCGTGATAGAGGTGCTCGCCCCAATCACAGCCCAGCCAGCGCACGTCTTCTTCGATGGAGTCGATATAGACCTGCTCTTCTTTTGCCGGGTTGGTGTCGTCGAACCGCAGATGGCAGCGGCCGCCGAACTCCTCGGCGATCCCGAAATTGAGGATGATCGACTTGGCATGTCCGATATGGAGGAAGCCGTTGGGTTCGGGCGGAAACCGGGTGATGACCGCCTTGTGTTTGCCCGCCGCCAAATCATCCGAAATGATCTCGCGGATGAAATCCCGGTTCTCTGCGGTTTCCGGATCGGTCCCGGTGTCGGGGGCGTGTTCGGTCATCGGTGCCTCAATTTGGCGGCCCCTGTTTGCCAAAAAAACCGCCTGAGGCCAAGGCCGGGATGCCCATTGCTACCCGCCGGCAATCGCCCGACGCAGCCGGTCGGCCGCCGGATTCTGAACGGTGTGCTCAAGGAGGATTTGGGCCGGGGTCGGGTTGCCGCCGTAATAGGCCCGGTTGTAATCGTTGCGGCGGATCAGCGCCGAACCTTCCAGCGATGCGCCGGCGAAGAAGCCCGAATTGCTCGCGAAAGCGACGATATCGAAGTTGAGGTTGGTGGTGACCGCCCCTTCATAACCGACGCCCCGTGATCCGGCCGCGGCGCTGATGTCGGCACCCAGCTTGCCCTGGTGCTTGACGATGGCCTCGATGGCCTTCTTCTTGCGGATGACCAAAATCACCCCCGCCGTCTGCACGCCCGCCTGCAAGCCGAAGCTGCCGGCAGCGAGGGTGTAGAAGGCAGGGTATCCCCAACTGCCATCAGCCTTGCGGCTCAGCACCACACCGGAGCCGCCTTCCGCGCCGATCAGGAGGCCGCCCTTGATCAAGGCCGGGAAGACGGCCACTCCTTGCGCGTCGGCAAGCATCTTGTTGAAGCCGCGAATATTCGGGCTGCGCTTCATCGCCTGGACGGTGTCCTGCGCCGCGGCGATCAAATTGGCTGTTTTGGTCGCGTCGGTGACATGGGCGCAGCTGGCCAAAACGACAGTTGCGGCGGCCACGCCGATAGTCCGAAACCATATTTTCATCTTGTTTTTCCCAATGCAGTTTATTCACCTTGCTGTAGCAGCAATCCCCGTTTTCGGGCAACGCCGAACAGGTAGAGGAACACGCCGGTACAGAATATCAGATAGAGCACGTTGAGGCCCACCGCGCCGGCAAACAAGTCCCATCGAAAAACATTGTCGAACAGCACCGCTCGCATACCCTCGAATACATAGGATGACGGCAGTGACCAGGCGACCGGTTCCAGCCAGTCGGGCAGTACGTCGATCGGGTAATAGATGCCCGAGATCGGCGCTACCAGGAAAATACCGAGCCAAGCGAGGCTCTCGGCGCCTAGGCCAAGACGCAGGACCAGGGCGGAGACCAATATCCCGACCGCCCAGCCCATCACCATCAGATTGACGAAGAACGCCACCAGCGACAGGCCGAGATCGAAAATCCACACGTCGAAAAACGGCAGCGCGAGCAGGGCGGCGGGGGTGACGCTGATGATGGTGCGGAGAAAGCTCATGACCATCAGCGCGCCGACCATCTCCAGGGGCCGGAGCGGGCTGATAAACAACTGGCCCAGGTTCCGCGCCCACATCTCCTCCAGGAACATCAGCGACAGGCCGAGGTTTGAGCGGAACAGCACGTCCCACAGCAGGACGGCGCTGATCAGAACGCCGGCGGCCTGCGCCACCCAGGACGAGTGGGTGAGAAAGAAGGTGGTGATGAAGCCCCACAGCAACAGCTGGAATGTGGGCCAATAGGCGAGCTCCAATATGCGCGGCCATGAGGAGCGCAGCAGATACCAATGCCGCAACATCATGCCCCAAAGGCGCTGCGGATCGAGCAGCACGGGCATCACCGAGCCGCCCCCGCCCGATTGCGCGATCGGGCAATTTCCAGAAACACCTCTTCCAGATTCTGCCGCCCGTAGCGTGCCGACAGTTCCTCCGGCGCGCCTCGGTCGGCGATGCGGCCTTCCTTCATGATCAGCACGTGATCGCAGAGCCGTTCGATCTCGGCCATATTATGAGAAGCGAGCACGATGGTGGCGCCGGTGCGGCGGCGGTAATCGTCGAGATATCCCCGCACCCAGTCGGCGGTGTCCGGGTCCAGGGACGCGGTCGGCTCATCCAGCAACAGCAGATCCGGCTGGTTTATCAGCGCCTTGGCGAGTGCCGCCCGGGTCTTTTGACCGGCGGACGCCTTGCCGAGCGGCCGGTTCAGAAACGCCTCCAGCTCCAGGTCCCGCGCAAGTTCGCGGACCCGGTCCCGGGGTTCGGAGACGCCATAAAGATTGGCGTAGACCAGCAGGTTCTCGTAGACGCTCAGCCGGTGCGGCATGTCCACGTAGGGAGACGAGAAATTCATCCGTGGCAGTGCCGTGTGCCGATCGGCGAGGATGTCCGTGCCGAGCACATAAATGGTCCCGCCGGTCGGGACCAGCAGCCCCAGCAGCATGGCGATGGTCGTTGTCTTGCCTGCGCCGTTGCCGCCGAGCAGCGCGGTGACACTGCCCAACCGGACATCGAAGCTGATACCGCCGACGGCAGTGACGTTCTCGAAGCGCTTTTCGAGGTCCCGGGCGGCGATGGCGATACCGTCCGGTTGATGGGAGCTATCGGCCATCGCCAGTCCAAGCAAAAACGTCCCAAAATCGGGATAATTGAATACTCTCTAGCCAGAAACCTTTAACCAATCATAAATCCGCAGGCATAAACCCCCTGGCACAACCCTCCGGGCTTCGGGCGAAGTGCCGCTCCCGGCGGGCGCTCAATTCCATACTGTGTGAATCTTCTCCCACAGCCAGTCGATGAGCGGATCGTTGGCGGTTCGTTGATGGCGGATCGCCGAGGTTTCGTTGGACGGCAGCTCAAACGGCGAGGCGTACAGCTTGAGGCCGAGGAACTCCTTGTAGAGCTCGGCCGGTCCCCGGGTGATTGTGGTGACCAGATCGGTCGTCGAGACGGCGAAAAGAGCGCTCGAGAAATGAGGCACCACCATGACCGTCCGGCGCGCCATACCCTCTCGCGCCAACTGCTCGTCGATCTGCTGATCGATGCCGGCAAGATTGGCGAACCGGACGTGGCCGAGGCGGCAGAACTGTTCGGGGGTCGGCCTGCGCTTGATCACCGGATGGCCGGCGCGGACGGCGACGACGCAATGATCACGCACCAGGAGCGATTTCCGGCAGGTGCCGGGCACCGCGCCGAAGGGACCGATGGCGATGTCCAACTCGCCGTCCTCGACCATGGCCAGCGCCGTTTCGGCCTCGGTATGCCGGAAATCGGTGGTCAATCCCGGCGCTTCGTCCAGGAGAAGCTCTACCAGCCGGGTGGCGAAATAACCAATGCCATAGTCGAGCATGCCGATCCGCACCGTACGGCCGGCGGCCGCCGGATCGAAGGCAACGCCGCCGCCGATCAGCCCCTGAATGCGTCCGAGGATTTCGCCGACCGGACCCGACAGCTCATGGGCCAGCGGTGTGGGCACCATGCGTGCTTTGACCCGGGTAAACAGCTTGTCGTCGAACAATTCCCTAAGGCGCTTCAGGGCATGGCTTACGGCCGGTTGGGTGAGGCCCAGGGTCTCGGCGGCCTTGGTCACCTGGCCGAAATCGTAGATCGCCTTGAACACGGTCAGGAGATTGAGGTCGACGGTACGTAAATTAATTTCATTCATAGAAAAGAATTATAAAAATGAATTGGATTAATGCAAATTGTTTGCCGTAAGTTTGAACGAGGAAGCAAGGGAGGACTCCCATGGACAAACTGGTTGAGCAAAACACGTCGAGCCCGATCACGGTGAAAAAGACCGGGGTCAACCTCAGCGCGGAGATCAGCGATATTGACCTCACCCAGCCGATGGACGATGCGACCTTCCAGGCCGTCAATGCGGCGCTCGTGGAGCACGAGGTGATCGTCTTCCGCGACCAGGAAATTTCATCCGAGAACCTGATCGACTTCGGGCGCCGCTTCGGCGAGTTGACGGTTCATCCGTTTTCGCCCAACGACGGCGATCGGCCTTATCTGATTCTCTTTAAGAATGACGAAAACAATCCGCCCTTCGGCACCGACTGCTGGCACTCGGACGAGACCTTCCGCGAGTGCCCGCCCATGGCCACGGTCCTTTGCGCCAAGGATGTGCCCGAGGTCGGCGGCGATACGATGTATGCCAGCATGAGCGCGGCATTCGAGGGCCTCTCCGACCGGATGCAGCAGTTCATCTCCGGACTGGAGGCGATTCACGATTTCAAGGTGTTCAAGAAGCTGTTCGGTGAATCCGAGGAGGACCGGAAGAATCTGGTTGAATACGAGCTTCGCTATCCGCCGCAGGTCCAACCGGTGGTCCGGGTTCACCCGGTTTCCGGCAAGAAGGTCTTATGGGTCAACCCCCAGTTCACAATCGCCATCAAGGGCATGGACGAGCGCGAAAGCCAGTCCCTGCTCGACACGCTGTTCCACCAGGCGCTGATTCCGGAATATCAGTACCGTCACAAATGGCGGAACCACACCATCGTCATGTGGGACAACCGCTCGGTCCAGCACTATGCGGTGCATGACTACTACCCCAGCCGCCGGTTCATGGAGCGGGTGACCATCGAGGGCGACAAGCCGGTCGGCGTCCCCGCCGCGGATCCGGACAGCCTCCGCAAGTTCAAGTTCCACGCCAAGACCGGCTCGGACTCCCATGGCGGCCACACGGCGCCTAAGCGGCAGTTTCAGCGGGAAATCGACGCCGGATAGGCCAGAGGATAGGCCAGAGCTTTTCACGTCGCGCGACTCACCTTTCCGGGGCTAGGATGCCGGCATGTCAACCGAACCGGAATCGCATGGCGGCTCTCCTTTTCGCGTGCCCGCGGACACGCGGGTCTATGCCATCGGTGATATTCACGGCCGGATCGACCTGCTGGGCGAGCTGCACGACCGGATTCTGAATGACAGTAGCGGTTATCCCGGCCGCCGGGTGATCGTGTATTTGGGCGATTACATCGATCGCGGCCCGCGCTCGCCGGCAGTTCTGGACGCGGTGCGCCGGAAACCGCTGAAGGGTTTCGAGCATGTTTGCCTCAAGGGCAATCACGAGGATCATCTGTTGAAGTTCCTCGACGATCCCGGCGGCGAAATCGGTATCTGGCTCCGCAACGGCGGCGGCGAGACCATGGTGTCCTATGGCGTCGATGCCGGACCCGGCCGGCCGGCGGAGATTATCCGGGATGATCTCGCCCGCGCCCTGCCACCCGAGCACCTGTCATTCATGCGGACGCTGCCCATCTATCACGACGAGGGCGGCTACCGGTTCGTTCACGCCGGGCTCAGACCGGGCGTGCCGTTGAGCGAACAATCGGATCACGACATGATCTGGATTCGGGATGAGTTCCTGGACCATCCCGAGCCGTTCGAAAAGCGGGTGGTTCACGGCCATACGATCTGCTTCGCGCCGGAGGTGTCGGCCGTACGGATTGGGATTGATACGGGGGCCTACATGACGGGCGTGCTGACTTCGGTGGTCCTCGAGGGCGCCGGCGTCCGGTTCCTGGCCACCGCTGCCTCCTGAAGACGTGGGGTTTGACCCGAGGGCGATCCCACCCGGCGGTGTCCCGGAATCGCGCCGGCCAGGGAGCAGCCGGGCTGGGAACCGTCCATCGCGCCGAGCGAGGGCCTGAAGAAAACCATCGCCTTTTTCGATAGCCTTATCAGATACTTGGCCGTTGCCTGGCGGCCAAATGTGGCGGCCCGCCACAAAATCGTCAAACTCCGAACATTAACGGAACACACTTTCGCCAAATTCGAATGGTGAATGGAGGTGTTCGACGGTGCCGACCCGTGGCTGGAACCCGCTGAATCGCGGGATTTTGGTTTCCCGCCCTTCCATCGGCTGCGGAAAGGCTTTGTTAACCCATCCGGGACCATTGTGACCCATTGACGCCCATAAAATCCCATGTTATCCCAAATTATCCCAAATGGCGGGGGACCGCGGGGTTTGGGATATGGGTGAGGGTTTCCGGAGTCGCGCATCCAGTCGGGTCACGGGGGGTGCGATTTCCGGGCGGTAGTTATAGGCGGAGATGGCTGTGTTTATCGGCCGGCACATCAATAGGATCGACAAGAAGGGACGCATTTCCGTTCCAAAGCCGTTTCGCTCGGTGTTCAAAAACCAGAGCTTCAAGGGCATCTATGTCTATCCGTCGTTCAAGGCCGCGGCCTTGGAGGCCTGCGACGAAGAATTCATTAACCGGGTCGCGACCAGCCTCGACGATCTGGACCTGTTCTCCGACGAGCAGGACGACCTCGCCGCCACCATTCTCGAAAACGCCCAGGCCCTGCCGTTCGACACCGAGGGCCGGGTCATCCTGCCGCGGGATTTCCTTGATTACGCCGGTATCGCCGCCGATGCCGCCTTCGTCGGCCGGGGCACCCGGTTCCAGATCTGGGAGCCCGGAGCTTACGAAACCCATCGCGCCCGCGCCGTCGACCGTGCTCGGTCCCGCGGCGCCACCCTCAAACTCCGCCCCAAGGGAGACGACGACTAGTGCCCGGACACGTCCCCGTCATGCTCGAGGAGGTCATCGACGCCCTGGCGCCGCGGAACGGCGGGATGTACGTCGACGGCACGTTCGGCGAGGGGGGCTATTCCCAGGCCATACTCGATGCCGCCGCCACGACCGTTCTCGGCATCGACCGGGATCCCCGCGCCGTCACCATCGGCGCCGAACTGGGACGCCGCCACTCCGGCCGCTTGACCATGCTTCATGGCCGCTTCGGTGACATGGAATTCCTGATGAAGGAAGCCGGCGTTACCCAAGTCGACGGCGTGACCCTTGATCTTGGTGTTTCCTCGCCGCAGCTCGAAGAGGCCGCACGTGGTTTCTCGTTCCGCGCCGACGGGCCGCTTGATATGCGGATGGGCGGCGATGATGGAACGGCTACCGCCGCCGAATTCATCAACGCCGCACCGGAGGCCGAACTCGCGGATGTCCTCCACCGCTACGGCGAGGAGCGTCAGGCCCGCCGGATTGCCCGAGCCATCGTCACCGCCCGGGCCGAACGCCCCATTCTGCGCACCGGCGAACTGGCTGAAATCGTCCGCGGCATCGTCAAGACCTCGGGCAAGGACCAGGCAATCGACCCCGCCACCCGGACTTTTCTCGCGCTGCGCATCCACGTCAACGACGAGTTGGGCGAGGTTCGCCGCGGCCTGGTCGCCGCGGAGCACGTCCTGGCGCCGGGGGGCCGCCTGGCCGTGGTGTCGTTCCACTCGCTCGAGGACCGCATTGTGAAACAGTTCCTGGCGGCACGTTCCGGCCGTGCCGGCCGGGGGTCCCGTCATTTGCCCGAGACCGGTTCCCCGGACCCGAGCTTCCAGTTGATCGCCCGCCGCGCCGTCAAGCCCTCGGCGGCCGAAATCGAACGCAACCCGCGCGGCCGATCCGCCCGGCTGCGGGTTGCCGAACGCACCGCCGCGCCCTCGTGGCCCCGGAAGGCGGCGGCCTGAGGAGAGCCCATGCGCCAGACAACCCTGATCACACTTCTCTCCGTCGGCGTCATGACCGTCGCGCTGTTCTATCTCAAACACGAGGTGACGACCCTCGAAGAGGAGCTTGAGTTGCTGAACAAGACCATCGTCAGCGACCAGGAAGCCATTCACGTCCTTCGGGCGGAGTGGAGCCACCTCAATGAAACCGGTCGCCTGAGGGAACTCGCCGAGAAATACCTTACGCTGGAGCCGGTCCGCCCCGCCCAGATTTCCACCGTGCCCATACCCCCCCCCACCACCCAGGAGGTCCGATGACGGACGGCTATAACAAGCGCCGGGTCCACCTGGAAGGGGCACGAAAGGAAGCGCTTGAGACCAGCCGCAGCCGGTTGGCGGTCACGAGTGTGCTGTTCGCCGTCGCCTTCGCCGTCATTTCGGGCCGGCTGGTGGAATTGGCGGTGTTCGAAGACCCGCAAGCCCGCGCCACCGCAACGGCCTCCAGAACGGTGGTGCAGTCCAATTCCCGCGCCGACATTCTCGACCGCAACGGGATTCTCCTCGCCACCAGCGTACCGACCGCCTCGGTTTACGCTAATCCCCGCCATCTCTTGGACGCCCGCGATGCGGCCCGGCGCATCGTCACCGTCCTCCCCGAGATGAACGGGGAGAAGCTGTTCCGGCGGCTGAACCCGGAACGGACTTTCGTCTGGATTCGGCGCAACATCACGCCCAACCAGCAGTTTGCCATCAATGCCTTGGGCCTGCCCGGCATTTACTTCCGCCGCACCGAGCGCCGGGTCTACCCGCACGGCAGCTTGACCAGCCACGTTGTCGGCACCACCGATATCGACGCCAAGGGCCTCACCGGCATTGAGCGCAGTTTCGACGGCCGGCTGCAGGATTCCGAACAGGCACTGGCGCTGTCCCTTGATGTCCGGGTCCAGTCGGTGGTCCGCCGGGCCCTCGATACGGCCATCGAAAAGTTTTCCGCCGTCGGCGGCGCGGGCATCGTTCTCGACGTCACCAACGGCGAGGTCCTCGCCCTGGTTTCGCTACCCGATTTCGAGCCCCATTTCGGCGGCGACGTCACCGCCGAGGCCCGGTTCAATCGGGTCACCAAGGGCGTTTACGAGATGGGCTCGACGTTCAAGCTGTTCACGACGGCGATGGCGCTCGACAGCCAGACGATCGGCTTGACAGGAGGCTTCGACGCAACCAGGCCGCTGCGCGTGGCGCGTTTCGTCATCAACGACTACCACGCCAAGAAGCGCTGGCTGAGCGTGCCCGAGATCCTTGTCCATTCGTCCAACATCGGCGCCGCCAAAATGGCGCTGGCGGTTGGGACCAAGACCCAACAGGCTTATCTCCGCGCGCTCGGATTGACCCGCAAGGCCAAGCTCGAATTGCCCGAGGTTGGCGTCCCGCTGATCCCGTCGCCGTGGCGCAAAATCAGCACCATGACCATTTCCTACGGTCACGGCATTGCCGTCTCGCCCTTGCAGATGGCGAACGGAATCGCCGCGCTGGTCAATGGCGGGATCCTGCGCGATGCCACCTTGGCGCTCGGTGCGCCGGACGCGGTGCCGGCAGGCGTCCAGGTCATCAAGACCGGCACATCGATCAAGATGCGCAAGCTCATGCGTCTGGTGGTCCGCCGCGGCACCGGCAAAAACGCCGAGGTGGAGGGGTATCTGGTGGGCGGCAAGACCGGCACCGCCGATAAGCCCGTCGCCGGCGGCTATGCCGACAGCCGGCGGGTGATCTCCTCTTTCGTCGGCGCGTTTCCCATCGACCGGCCGCGCTACGTGGTGCTGGCCATGGTGGATGAGCCGAAAGGAACCGCCGAGACGTTCGGTTTCGCGACCGGCGGCTGGGTCGCCGCCCCGGTGGTGCGGGAAATCGTCGCTGCACTGGGTCCGATGATGGGCGTGGCGCCGAGCAGGGAAGCCGAGCGGCTGCCCGGGCCGGGCGACCCCCTCCATATCGCTGCCGGCAAGCCGAGACAAACGGCGCGAAACCAGAGAGGCCGGGGCCAATCCGTACGAGGACCGGCTCGTGCAACTAACTGATCTCCTGGAAGGGGAAGACGAACAAGGCATGCAGGCGGCGGGCGAAAAAACAAACCAAATAAGGGGACTGACGGCGGATTCCCGTCTGGTCAAACCGGGTTATCTGTTTGCCGCCTTGCCGGGCTCCCAGGCTGACGGCCGGGACTTCATCGTCGACGCCGTCGAGCGCGGCGCATCGGCGGTCCTGGCGCCGGCGGAATCCGCGCTCCAGGTTCCGAAAGACATCAGCGTCGTCACCACCGAAAACCCCCGGCGCCTCTACGCCCGGATGGCGGCCAAGTTCCACGGCCGGCAACCGGCTCACATGGCCGCCGTGACCGGCACCAACGGCAAGACCTCGGTTGCGGATTTCGCCCGCCAGATCTGGTCTCACCAGGGACGCCGCGCCGCCAGCGTCGGAACCCTCGGAATCATCTCTTCCAACGGGTGGCGGCGGGGCAGCCTGACGACGCCCGATCCCGCCGACCTCCATGCCTCGCTGAAGGCACTGGCCGAAAACCGTGTCACCCACGCCGCCCTCGAAGCCAGCAGTCACGGTCTCGACCAGCATCGTCTCGACGGGGTGCGCATCGGCGTGGCCGCCTTCACCAATCTGTCGCGGGACCATCTCGACTACCACGGCGACATGGAAAACTACCTTGCCGCGAAACTGCGCCTGTTCACCGAGGTGCTGACGCCCGGCGGCGCGGTGGTCATGAGTTCCGACGATCCGGTCTCCCGGAAGGTATGGGATGCGGCGACCGGTGCCGGGGCGACGGTCACGACGGTCGGGCTCGCCGGCGACCACATCAGCCTCGGCGCGGTGTCGCCGGCCGCCGAGGGCTTGGACATGACATTCATCCTCGCCGGATCGCGGCACCATGTGCGGTTGCCGCTTGCGGGCGGATTCCAGGCAATGAACGCCTTGATCGCGCTTGGGATCGTTGTCGCCGGCGGCGGTGATGCGGGAACCGCTGTCGAAGCTCTCTCACACCTCAAAGGCGTGCCCGGACGTCTCGAAAAGATCAGCGACTACCGGGGTGGCGCGGTCTACGTGGATTACGCCCACACACCGGATGCGGTGACCACCGCGCTTGATGCCGTCCGGCCCCACACCCGGGGGAAATTGATTGCGATTATCGGCTGCGGCGGCGATCGCGATCCGGGCAAGCGCGCTTCCATGGGCGCGGCCGCGCTCAGCGGCGCGGATGAAGTGATCGTCACCGACGACAATCCCCGCACCGAGGATCCCGCCTCCATTCGTGCCGCGGTTCTCGAAGGCGCACCCGCGGCAACGGAGATTGGCGATCGGCGCGACGCCATTCGGCGGGCCGTTCGGATGATCGGCCCCGGTGATGTCGTTCTGGTCGCCGGCAAGGGTCACGAGGACGGCCAGATCGTCGGCGAAGACATTTTGCCCTTCAACGACGCCGACGTAATCCGCGACCTCATCACGGAGCTGGGCGGATGATGGCGGCGGCACCTCCTCTTTGGACCGCGGCCGACGCCGCGGCGGCCACCGGCGGGACCGCGGGCGGGTCCTGGACCGCCAGCGGTGTTTCCATCGACAGCCGCACGGTACAGCCGGGCGATCTATTCACCGCCATCGAGGGCCCGAACTTCGATGGCCATGATTTTGTCCGCCAAGCCTTGCAGAGCGGTGCGGTTGCGGCGCTGGTATCCCGCGTCCCGGCGGAGCCGGTCAACGGGGATTTCCTGCTGACCGTCGGCGATACCCTCCGGGCATTGGGGGATCTGGGCCAAGCGGGGCGGAAACGCAGCGAGGGAACCATCATCGGCGTCACCGGCAGCGTCGGCAAAACCGGCGTCAAGGAAGCGTTGGCGTTTCTGCTCGGCTGCCAAAAGGAAACCCATTTCTCGACCGGCAGCTTCAATAACCGGTTCGGCGTCCCCCTGAGCCTCGCCCGGCTGTCCCCCTCCGCCGCCTACGGCGTGTTCGAGTTGGGCATGAACCACGCCGGCGAGCTGGCCGAACTGTCTAATCTGGTCCGGCCGAACGTCGCCGTCATCACCACCGTCGAAGTGGCGCATTTGGAGTTCTTCGCCTCACTCGCCGACATCGCGCGGGCCAAGTCGGAGATTTTCACCGGCCTCGAGCCGGACGGCATTGCCGTGCTCAACCGGGACAATCCGTATTTCGACCTCATGGCCGAGGCGGCGCGGGCGGCGGACGCCGAGATCATCACCTTCGGCCGTCATGACGACGCCCGTTTCAGGGTGGTGCAGTCGGAGGCCGCCGGCGCCGGCTCCGACGTCGAAGCCATGGCGGACGGCAAGCGGATCTCCTTCCATCTGCCGTTACCCGGCGATCATTGGGTCGCCAATGCGCTGGCCGTGCTCGCGGTCTTGGCGGCGGCGGGCGGCGATCTCAAACAGGCCGCCGACGACATCAGCGGATTGAAGCCCGCCAAGCGCCGGGGCGAGCGCCATCAGGTGCGTTTCGCCGGCATGTGCTTCGAGATCATCGACGACAGTTACAACGCCAGCCCGGCGGCCGTGGCGGCCGCCTTGTCGGTGCTCGGCCAATCGGCGCCAGGCCCGTCCGGCCGGCGCATCGCGGTCTTGGGGGACATGCTTGAACTGGGCGGCGACTCGCCGGCCCTTCACCAGGCGTTGAAGGACGACGTGGATGCCTCGGCGATCGATTTGGTGTTCGCCGTCGGGACCCAAATGAAGTTTCTGTTCGACGCGGTTGCGCCCGAAAGGCGGGGCGGCTGGGCGGAGACGGCTCAGGAGTTGGCGCCGGTCATTTTGGCGTCCGTCCATTCCGGTGACGTGGTTCTGGTCAAGGGCTCGGCCGGTACGCGGATGGGCCAGATTGCCGACGCGCTGCGGAATCTGGATTCCAACTCGGTGCGAATGGCCGGCGGGAGGTAGGGAGGCATCATGCTGAACAATCTCTCCGCCTTCGCCGATCAGATCCTGTTCCTCAACCTGTTCCGCTACATCACCTTCCGGACCGGCGGCGCCATGATCACCGCGCTGGTCATCAGCTTCATTCTCGGCCCGATCCTGATCGAATGGCTGAAGAAGCACCAGCAGGGCGGTCAGCCGATCCGCGACGACGGGCCCGAATCCCATATCCTGACCAAGGCCGGCACCCCGACCATGGGCGGCTTTCTGATCTTGATCGCGCTGATCCTGTCGACGGCGCTGTGGGCGGACCTCGGCAACGGCTACATCTGGGCGGCGCTCGGGGTGACCATCGGCTACGGGATCATCGGCTTCATCGATGACTACCTGAAGGTGACCAAGCGCGATCACAAGGGGTTGTCGGGTAAACTCAAGCTGTTCCTTCAGATCATCATCGCCTTGGCGGCGGCGCTGTGGATCATGAAGCTGACCCGTGATCCGCTCTCCACCTCACTCGCCATCCCGTTCTTCAAGGACGTGCTGCTCGATCTCGGCTGGTTCTTTATACCGTTCGCCGCGTTCGTGATGGTCGGCGCCTCCAACGCGGTCAACCTTACCGACGGGTTGGACGGGCTGGCCATCGGGCCGGTGCTGATTGCCGCCGCCGTCTTCGGCATCATCACCTACCTGACCGGCAACTCGGTGTTTTCCAACTATCTGCAGGTTCACTACGTGCCGGGCGCCGGAGAGCTGTCCATATTTCTCGGCGCCCTGATGGGCGCCAGTCTCGGTTTCCTCTGGTACAACGCGCCGCCGGCCATGGTGTTCATGGGCGATACGGGATCGCTCTCGTTGGGCGGCGCGCTCGGGACCGTGAGTGTCATCACCAAGCACGAACTGGTCCTGGCGCTGGTCGGCGGCCTGTTCGTTCTCGAGACCGTGTCGGTCATCGTCCAGGTGATTTCCTACAAACTTACCGGCAGGCGGGTGTTTCAGATGGCGCCGCTCCACCATCACTTCGAAAAGAAGGGGTGGGCGGAGCCGACCATCGTCATCCGCTTCTGGATCATCGCGACCATTCTGGCTCTGGCCGGATTGGCAACGCTCAAACTGAGATGACGGGGGCGCAGGCGTGATCCAGATCGATACATTCAGGGGACAGCCGGTCGCGGTCATGGGCTTGAGCCGCACCGGGCTCACGGCCGCCCGTGCGCTCGCCGCCGGCGGTGCCGAGGTGTGGGCCTGGGACGATGACCATGCGCGGCGCGAGGCCGCCGCCGGCGAAGGCATCGCTGTGGTGGATTTGGCCGCGCGAAATTTGGCTGACGCCGGCGCCCTGGTGCTGAGTCCCGGCATCCCCCATCTGCACCCCGAACCTCACCCGGTTGCGGCGAAGGCGCGGGACGCCGGATGCGAGATCATCTGCGATGTCGACCTGCTGGCCCGCCAGATCACCGAGCCCGGTTATGTGGGGGTCACCGGCACCAACGGCAAGTCGACCACCACCGCGCTGATCGGGCACGTTCTGGCTCACGCCGGCAACGAAGTGGCGGTTGGCGGCAATATCGGCGAGCCGGTTCTCGACTTGAATGAACTGGGGCCGTCCGGGACCTACGTGCTCGAACTGTCCTCCTATCAGCTCGAACGGGTACCACGGCTGGCGCTCGATGTCGCCATCCTGCTCAACATCTCCCCCGATCATCTCGACCGCCACGGCGGGATGGACGGCTATGTCGCCGCCAAGACGCGAATTTTCGATCAGACCGTCGACGGCGGTCACGCCATCGTCGGCATGGACGACCGCTATGGCCCCGGCCTGCGCCTCGATCTGATGCTGCGCGGCGGCGTGAAAATCGTCCCGATCTCGGGAAATCAACGAATGTCCGGCGGCGTCTACGCGGACGAGACCGGCATGTTGATCGACGATCTGGATAATGGCCGGGCGGGGGTGCTCGACCTGAGGGCGGTCGACACCCTTCCCGGCCGGCACAATTGGCAGAACGCGGCCGCGGCTTACGCCGCGGCGCGGCTGGTGGGCGTTGCCGCCGCGTCCGCCGCCGAGGCCATTCGGTCCTTTGCCGGCTTGGCCCATCGCCAGGAAGTGATCCGCCGGATCGGGCGGGTGACTTATGTCAATGATTCCAAGGCGACGAACCTCGATGCCGCCGCCAAGGCGCTTGCGTCGTATGGCAATATCCACTGGATCGCCGGAGGACGCTCCAAGGAGGACGACCTCTCGGCGCTCGAAGCCTTGTATCCGCGGATTCGCCGGGCCTATTTGATCGGTGAGGCGGCGCCCCAATTCGAGGCGGCCCTTGCGGGGATCGTGCCCGCCCGGCGTGCGGACTCCCTCGAAGCCGCGGTGGGCAGTGCCCATACCGCCGCCCGGGAAAGCGGCGAAGACGCCGTGGTCCTCCTGTCGCCGGGCTGCGCGTCGTTCGACCAGTTCACCGACTTCGAGGCGCGGGGCCGGGCATTCCGGGTTGCGGTGGAGGCCCTGTCATGACCGCGCTCCCCCGGACGGATATCAGCATCTTCGGCCGATGGTGGTGGACCGTCGACCGTTGGACCCTGTCGGCACTCCTCGCCGTGTCGGCCATCGGCATCGTCCTGACCATGGCGGCGTCACCGGCCGTCGCCGACCGGCTGGACCTGGATGCGTTCCACTTCATCCGCCGGCAGTTCCTGTTCATTCCGCTGTCGTTTGCAATCCTGATCGGCGTCTCCCTGTTGAATCCCGCCGGCGTCCGCCGCCTGGCGGTGCTCGGCTTCATCATTTCGGTCATCGGTCTGGGAATGACGTTGTTCATCGGCCAGGAAATCAGGGGCGCCGCCCGCTGGATCAGCCTGCCCGGCTTCTCCCTGCAGCCGTCGGAGTTCGTCAAACCCTGCTTTGCCGTGGTGGCGGCCTGGATGTTCTCGCAGTGGCGGATAAAGGGGGACATACCGGGCCACGCCGTGGCCATCGCCCTCTACGCGCTGGTGGTCGGGCTGTTGCTGCTGCAGCCGGATGTGGGGATGACGATCCTCATTTCAGTGGTCTGGGGGGTGCAGTTTTTCCTCGCCGGATTGCCCATGTTGCTGGTGCTGGGCATCGGCATTCTGTTCATCGCCGGGGGCATCGGCGCCTACTCCAACTTTGCCCATGTCCAGATCCGGGTCGACCGGTTCTTGGATCCCGCGGGCGGCGAGGCGTATCAGGTGGCGAGGTCCCTGGAGGCGGTGGTCGCCGGCGGCATCTTCGGCCGCGGCCCCGGCGAGGGCGAGGTCAAATCCATCCTTCCCGACGCCCATGCGGATTTCATCTTCGCCGTCGCGGCGGAGGAATTCGGCCTGGTTACGGGCCTGCTCATCGTCGCCCTGTTTGCTTTCATCGTGCTCCGCGGATTCGCCCTGGTGATGCGGGAGACCGACCTGTTCGTGCAGCTCGCCGTTGCCGGACTTTTGGTGCAGTTCGGCCTCCAAGCGCTCATCAACATGGCGTCGACCATCAACCTGATGCCCACCAAGGGCATGACGCTGCCGTTCATATCCTACGGCGGCTCGTCGATGGCGGCGATGGCGCTGGGCATGGGCATGGTGCTGGCGCTCACGCGCGAGCGGCCCCGGGCGAACGATTTGAGCCGGTTCACCGGACGGGGGGCGCCATGACCGGGCCGCTGATCGTCCTCGCCACCGGCGGCACCGCCGGACATGTATTCCCCGCCGAAGCGCTTGCCGCCGAATTGGCGGCCCGCGGCTGCCGGCTGGCGTTGTTCACCGACCGCCGGGGCGGCGCGTTCGGCGGCCGGCTGAATGAAATCGATACCTACCGCATTCGGGCGGGCGGCATCGCCGGCAAGGGTCCGGTGGACCGGCTGATGTCCACCGCCGAAATCGGGCTCGGGACCATGCAGGCGTGGCAATTGCTGAAACAACTGCGGCCGGCCGCGGCCATTGGTTTCGGCGGCTATGCATCGGTGCCGACGATGACGGCGGCAACCTTCGCCGGCATGCGGACCGCCATCCATGAACAGAATGCCGTACTCGGGCGCGCCAACCGGCTTCTGGCCGGCCGGGTCAACCACATCGCGACGGCCTTTAAGGAGGTGAGGTCGGTGCCCGCCGGCGCCGAAGCCAAGGTCGTGCGCACGGGTATGCCGGTGCGGCCGATGATCGGCGCCGTTCGCGACCGCGTCTACCCGCCCCTTGACGGAGACTCACCCCTCAACATCCTGGTTTTCGGCGGCTCTCAGGGTGCCCATGCGCTCTCGCAGGTGGTGCCGCAGGCCCTGGGCATGCTCGATCCGCGCTTCAAGGACCGGCTTCGCGTCGTTCAACAGTGCCGCGAAGAAGACATCGCTGTGGTCCGCGGGCAATATGGTTCGTTCGGGATCGACGCCGACCTACGGCCTTTCTTCGACGATATCCCCGAGCGCTATGCGGCCGCCCACCTGGTCATCTGCCGGTCCGGCGCATCGACCGTCGCCGAGCTGACCGCCATCGGCCGCCCGGCGATCATGGTGCCCTATCCGCACGCCGTCGACGATCATCAGGCATTCAACGCCCACGCCTTGGATGATGCCGGCGGCGGCTGGCTGATGCCCGAAACATCCTTTGCCGCCGATGCGCTGGCCACCCGCCTCGATTCCCTTTTCTCCCTGCCCAAGTTGCTCGAGAAGGCCGCCGCCGCCGCCAAAGCCGCCGGGGTGCCCGACGCGGTCGCGACGCTCGCCGACATGGTGATGGGTATGGTGCCGGGCAACGGTGATGCCGAACCGAGGAGGGCCGCCGCATGAGAGCGCTTCCCTTGGACATCGGCACCGTGCACTTCGTCGGCATCGGCGGCATCGGGATGAGCGGCATCGCCGAAGTGCTGCATAACCTGGGGTATTCGGTGCGCGGCTCGGATATTGCGGACGGCGCCAATGTCCGGCGCTTGCGCGCGATGGGCATTCCGATCGAGATCGGACACCGGGCCGAGAACCTGGACGATGGGCAGGTGATCGTCATTTCATCGGCGGTCAAAGCCGACAACCCCGAGGTTGAAGAGGCCCGGCGGCGTCTGCTGCCGGTCGTCCGGCGGGCCGAGATGCTGGGCGAGCTCATGCGCCTCAAATGGTCGGTCGCCGTCGGCGGCACTCATGGCAAGACCACCACCACCTCGATGATCGCCGCGCTGCTGGATGCCGCCGAATTGGATCCGACGGTGATCAACGGCGGCATCATCAATGCCTGGGGCTCCAACGCCCGCTTGGGCAGCGGCGATTGGATGGTGGTCGAGGCCGATGAGTCCGATGGCACGTTCGTTAAGTTGCCGGCGACTATCGCCGTGGTGACCAACATCGATTCCGAGCACATGGATCACTACGGCGATTTCGAATCGCTGAGGCAGGCCTTCGATACCTTCGTGGAGAACATTCCGTTCTACGGCTTCGCGGCACTGTGCATCGACGACGCCGAAGTGCAGGCCATGATTCCCCGGGTCTCGGACCGGCGCATCGTTACCTACGGACGGAGCCCGCAAGCGGAGGTTCGGGTCACGGCCATCGAATCCACCGACGACGGCTCCAAATTCGACGTCACCATTTCGGACCGGGCCGGCGGGCCGCCGAGAATCCTCGAAAATCTCCCTTTGCCCATGTTCGGCGCCCATAACGTCCAAAATGCACTGGCGGCGATTGCCGTGGCCGCCGAGATGAATTTCGAAGATGAGGTCATCCGCGGCGGTCTGGCCGGTTTCGAAGGCGTGAAGCGCCGCTTTACCAAGACAGGCGAGGTCGACGGGATCACGGTGATCGACGATTACGGGCACCATCCCGTGGAGATTTCCGCGGTGCTCGATGCCGCCCGAAGCTCCACCTCGGGCCACATTATCGCCGTCGTCCAGCCCCATCGTTACACCCGGCTTCGCGACTTGTTCGAGGAATTCTGCTCCTGCTTCAACGATGCCGACACGGTGATCGTTGCCGATGTCTATCCGGCCGGAGAAGAGCCCATCGAGGGGATAGACCGGGAGGCCCTCGTGGACGGGCTCCGTTCCCGCGGTCACCGTCAGGTGCTGGCGCTGCCGGGACCCGAGCGTTTGGCGGGCCTGATCGACGGGGTTGCGCAGCCGGGGGATCTGGTGGTGTGCCTGGGCGCCGGAAATATCACCGCATGGGCCAACGCACTGCCCGGCGAACTCGGAGAGCGTCGGGGTGCCGCCGAGGAGGCGCGAGCATGATGACGGCGCCCAAGTTCCCGCAAGGCTTGATCGACCGGCTGCCCCCCGTGAAGGGCGACTACACGGCCAATGCGCCGCTCGCCAAATCCGCCTGGTTCCGGGTCGGCGGGCCCGCGGAAATATTGTATCGGCCGAAGGACGTCGATGATCTGACCGCTTTTCTCGTCGCCAAGCCCGGCGGTGTTCCGGTGACGGTCATCGGCGTCGCGTCAAATCTGCTGGTCCGCGACGGCGGGGTCCCGGGTGTGGTGATCCGTCTCGCGGACGGCTTCAGCGATATCTCCGTGGACGGCAATGATCTCAGAGCCGGCGGCGGCGCGTCCAACCTCAAGGTGGCCAACGCGGCTCGGGATGCGGGGCTTGCGGGCCTCGAGTTCCTGAGCGGCATCCCGGGATCGGTCGGCGGATCGGTGCGGATGAACGCCGGCGCGTTCGGTGGCGAGGTGAGCGGCGTGTTCGTTTCGGCGATGGCGCTCGACGGTCGCGGCGAACCGCACCATGCCGATCCCGCCGCAATGGGATACGCCTACCGTCATTCGACAGCGCCCGAGGATTGGATATTCGTCGACGCGGTACTGAGGGGAGAGGCCGGTGATCACGATGCGATCGCGGCCCGAATGGATGAGATCAAATCCATCCGTGACGCCGGCCAGCCGTCCAAGACGCCCACCGGCGGCAGCACATTTGTCAACCCGCCGGGACACAAGGCGTGGGAGCTGATCGACAAAGCGGGATGCCGCGGGCTGACCCGCGGCGGCGCCCGGGTGTCCGAGAAGCATTGCAACTTCCTGATCAACACCGGCGGCGCGACGGCTGCCGACATCGAAGGCCTCGGTGAAGAGGTTCGGCGGCGGGTGTTCGACAGCACCGGCATCTCGCTGGACTGGGAGATCCGGCGCATCGGCGTACCGGCAGCCCCGATCGTGAAGGAGGCGGGAAAATGAGCCGTCATGTCGCCGTCCTGATGGGTGGGTGGTCCGCCGAGCGGGAGGTTTCCCTGGTCTCGGGCGCCGCGGTTTCCGACGCGCTGACCGGGGCCGGTTACCGCGTCACCTCGATCGATGTGCAGCGGGACGCGGGTGCGCTGCTGACCCGGCTCCATCCCAAACCCGACGCCGTGTTCAACGCGCTGCACGGCCGTTGGGGCGAGGACGGCTGCATTCAAGGCCTGCTGAATATCATCGAGGTTCCCTACACCCATTCAGGTCTTTTGGCCTCGGCGTTGGCCATGGACAAGCCGGCCGCCAAGACGCTGTTCGCCGCCAGCGGCATCAAGGTCTCCAAGCATGTCATCGCCACCCGCGACGAACTCTTGAAGGGCGACGTGCTGCCGAGGCCCTATGTGGTGAAACCGGTGAATGAGGGGTCCAGCGTCGGCGTCACCATCGTCCACAAGGGCGATAATTTCAAACCCGGCGATGATGGCGGGTGGTGCTGGGGCCGCCGGGTGATGGTGGAAGAATTCATTCCGGGCCGGGAACTGACCGTCGCGGTGATGGGCGATCGCGCGCTCGCGGTCACCGAAATCGTGACCGACCGGGAGTTCTACGACTACGACGCCAAATACGCACACCAGGGATCCCGGCACACGGTCCCGGCGGATATCGGTTCGGAGGTTTATGACGAAGCCTGCAGGATTTCTTTGCTGGGCCATCAGGCCTTGGGTTGCCGCGGCGTCAGCCGCGCCGACCTGCGGTTCGACGGCGAGGACCTCTACATGCTGGAGATCAACACCCAGCCGGGGATGACCCCGACCTCGCTGGTCCCCGAACAGGCTGCTTACGCGAACATTTCCTTCCAGGACCTGGTGTCCTGGATGGTGGAGAACGCCGCATGGGACGCTTGATGGGCAAGGCGGATAAGGGCTCGGCCCCCCGGACCACCCGGACGCCGAAGAGGCGGCCCCGGGTGAAGCCCCTGTGGCGGACGCCGCAATTGATCGCCATCGGAATCCTGGCCGTGGTCACGGTGACGGGTTTTGGCGGCTGGTGGATCTGGAACGAAGGCTTCATCCAGCGTTCCCTGGAGCGCGCCAAATGGACCGCCATCGGCATCACGGCGAAGACCGGCTTTACCGTTTCCGAAATATTCGTCGAAGGACGGCATCGCACCTCTCCCGAGGCACTGCGCAAGGCCCTCCGGCTGGAGCGTGGCGCCCCGATCCTGGCGTTCGACCCCGACGCGGCGCGCATTCGTGTCGAGGCGCTGCCCTGGGTCCGTCAGGCGGCGGTGGAGCGGCAACTTCCCAACGTTGTGCAGGTGAAAATCGCCGAACGCCGGCCCCTGGCCCTGTGGCAGCGGGATGGGGTGTTCTCGCTGGTCGATTCCGACGGGGTGATCATTCCCGTCGGCGCCCTTGAAGCGTTCAAGAACTTGATCGTCATCGTCGGCGGGGACGCGCCCCGGCATGCCGGCGCCCTGATGGATGTCATCGCCCAGTCGCCCGGGCTCGCGGGCCACGTGAAGGCGGCGGTGCGGGTTTCCGGCCGGCGCTGGGACTTGCATCTGCTGGATGGTGTCGTGGTCCGGCTGCCCGAGGAAGATCCCGGCGGCGCCTGGCGGCGTCTGGGCGATTTTGAGCGGGATAGCGGGCTTCTGAGAGGCAGCGTATACCGCAAAGACCATAGTTATACCGGCCGG
>JAPPFK010000165.1:38058-47329 GCA_028823885.1 Rhodospirillales bacterium
GGGTGGTTATCCGGCCGGCACCCCGGCGCCCGGGCATCAAGCCGACGCCACAGCAGAAAGAAACCTGACGGTAGACCGACGGATGAAACGGAACTCGAAACAGAATGGCAGCGGCCGCGGGTTGATCACCGCCTTGGATGTGGGGTCGACCAAGGTCGCCTGCTTTATCGCCCGGATGACCGCATCCGGCGAACCCGAGATCGTCGGCATCGGCCATCAGCTGGCGGCCGGTATGCGGTCCGGCAACATTGTCGATCTGGAGGCGGTGGAATCGTCCATCCGGGCGGCAGTCGAGGCGGCGGAACAGATGGCCGGTGAAAACGTCAAGGACGTCGCCGCCTGCATCTCCGGCGCGTCGCCGTCTTCGAAGCTGATTTCCTTTGACGTTTCCATTGCGGGTCACGAAATCGGCGATGCCGATCTTCGCCCCGCCCTCGATCCGGCGTGGCTCGAGACCCGGGTGGAGGAGGACCGGCAGGTCGTTCACACCATTCCGGTCGCATTCTCCATCGACGGTAACCGCGGCGTGCGTGACCCCCGGGGCATGTTCGCCGAGAAACTGGGCGTCAACATGGTGGTGATGAGTGCGGCGTCCGGCCCGCTTCGCAACCTCGAGACCGCGGTCAGCCGGTGCCATCTGGCGGTCACCGATCATGTCATCGCTTCTTATGCCTCGGGGCTGGCCTGTCTGGTCGATGATGAAACCGAACTCGGTGCAACCTGTATCGACCTGGGTGGCGGCACGACGACGGTCTCGGTGTTTTTCGATGGCGAAATCGTCCACGCCGAGAGCATTCCGGTCGGCGGCGGCCATGTCACCAATGACATCGCGCGCGGGCTGTCGACCCCGGTGGCATTCGCGGAACGCATGAAGACGCTCTACGGCAGCTGTGTGGCGTCGCCGTCCGACGATACCGAGAGCATCAGTGTGCCGCTGGTCGGCGAGGATGAGAACGATGCGGCCCACGTGCCGCGTTCCATGCTGGTCGGGATCATCCGGCCCCGGGTCGAGGAAATTCTGGAATTGGTCCGCGAACGGCTGGAGAGGACCGGCTTCGACAAGGTGGCCGGACGCCGCGTGGTTCTGACCGGCGGTGCCAGCCAACTCACCGGCATTCGGGAACTGGCCGCCGAGATGCTCGACAAGAACGTGCGCATCGGCCGTCCCGCGGGCTTCAAAGGCCTGGCGGAGGCAACCAACGGCCCCGCCTTCTCGGCCGCCGCGGGCCTGATCAAGTTCATCATCAATTCACAATCGGAGACCGCGCATGCCGCGCTCCGTGCAATGGAGGTCCCGACAAGCCGCTTCGGCCGGTTCGGGATGTGGATCCGTGAAAACATGTAACTCGCATCAATCCCTCATCGCTCCGGTCGACCGGGGCATCTCATCCGTCCCGTCAAAGCGGGACTTCCATACTCGCCCGCCGGAGAATCCGGTGCTCCCGGCGGGTCGTACACTCTAAATCTGGAGGCCAACATGAGTATAAACCTGACAGTGCCGAGTAATAGCGAGACGCCCGAACTGAAACCCAGGATCACGGTCGTCGGCGTCGGGGGCGCCGGCGGCAATGCCGTAAACAACATGATCCAGTCTGGATTGGAAGGGGTCGACTTCATGGTCGCCAACTCCGATGCCCAGGCTCTGGCCCATTCCCATTCGGATCTGCGGATTCAGATGGGAACCCAGATCACTCGAGGGCTGGGTGCCGGGTCAAATCCGGATGTCGGTCGCGCGGCGGCCGAAGAATCCCTCGAAGACATTCTCGCCAACCTGCAGGATGCCAATATGGTGTTCATCACCGCCGGTCTCGGTGGTGGAACCGGTACCGGCGCCGCCCCGGTCATCGCTCGTGCCGCTCGGGAGCGCGACATCCTGACGGTGGGCGTGGTCACCAAACCATTCCAGTTCGAAGGCGCCAACCGGATGAAGATCGCCGAGGCGGGCCTCGAGGAGTTGCATCAGTTCGTCGATACGCTGCTGATCATTCCCAACCAGAACCTGTTCCGGGTCGCCAATGAGCAGACGACCTTCGCCGATGCCTTCAAGATGGCGGACGACGTCCTCTATTCGGGCGTTCGCGGGGTCACCGATCTGATGGTGATGCCGGGCCTGATCAACCTCGACTTTGCCGACATCCGCTCGGTGATGAGCGAAATGGGCAAGGCGATGATGGGAACCGGCGAGGCCGAGGGTGAACGCCGCGCGGTCGAGGCCGCGGAGGCGGCGATCGCCAATCCGCTCCTCGACGATACCTCCATGCGCGGCGCCAGGGGTGTGCTGATCAATATCACCGCCGGTATGGACATCACCCTGTTCGAGGTCGACGAGGCCGCCAACCGGATCCGCGACGAAGTGGACGAAGATGCAAACATCATCTTCGGCTCGACCTTCGACGAGGATCTCGAGGGGCGGATCAGGGTGTCCGTGGTTGCCACGGGGATCGAGGCCGAGGCCGGCGCCCGGCCGCAGCCCATCGTGCGTCAAGTGACCGATTCCTATCGGCCGGCTCAGATCGAAGCCGCCACGGAAGAGGCCGCGCCAGCCGCTCAGGCCGCCCGGTTCCCGGAGGCCGTCGCCGAACCCGCGGCCGAGCAGGAAGAGGCTTTCGAGCCGGAACCGGCGGGTGACGAGACCGATACCGCGGCCGGCGGCGACGGCCCGGCGCCGTTCATTCCAGATGCGCCGGTCGAGGCTGCGCCGGCGGTCGCCGAAGCAGCCACGCCTGATCCTATCGCCGCCGCGGACCAGATGAACGGGCGTTCGGCGGACGAGGCCCCCGCACCCAAGAAGAAGGGCCCGAGCCTGTTTGAACGGGTTACCGGGGTTGGCCGTCAGGAGCGCCGCGAGCCGCAACCTCCGGCGGTCGCCAAGGCGCCTCAGGCACCCGAACCGATTCCGTCTCCGGAATCTGCGCCGGTGCCGGAGGCCGTGCCTCAGCCGGCGCCCCAACCGGCGCCTGTGGCCCAGTCGGTTGAACCGGCACCCGAATCGTCCCCTGAAACGCAGCATGAAACACAGCATGAAACGCCGGTTCCGACGCCGCCTGCCGAGCAGCCGGCGCAGAGTGCGTCGCCGGCCAACATGCTGCTTGGCGCCCTCGATACCGGTGATGGCGACAAGAACCCGGGCGACGACGACGATCTCCTTGATATTCCTGCGTTTTTGCGGCGTCAGGCGAACTAGGGAGACGTTCGGGAAAACCGCAACATTTGGAAACATTTGTTGATTTGTGTGTCTCCGAGGGGGTTGTTACACCATCCTCGGAGCCATACAAATGGGTGAAATTTCAACGAATTGACCCAACGGCTCCGGGGTGAGAATTCAATCGGGCCGGGTAACGGTCCCAGACGGCCTGATAAGGCAAGAAATGAATCATTCGGGCAAAGTGCCGGTTGACGAAGGACCTGCAGGTAACGCCGTGGCGTCCGGCGCTTCTGGTTTTACGGTTTCCCAAAAGACCATCGCTCAGTCGGTCGATTGTTCCGGGGTCGCGTTGCACTCGGGCGCCGAGACAGCATTGACCCTGCGTCCGGCACCGGCCGGTACCGGGATCATCTTCCGCCGCACGGACCTGGACGGAAGCCCCGAAATTCCCGCCCGTTGGGACCACGTGGTCGATACCACCCTCTGCACCACCCTCGGCACCGAGGGCGGCGCGCGCGTTTCGACGGTAGAGCACCTGATGGCGGCTCTGGCCGGCTGTCACATCGATAACCTCTATGTCGAGGTCGATGGCCCCGAGGTGCCGATCATGGACGGCAGTTCCCAGCCCTTCGTTTTCCTGGTCGAATGCGCAGGCGTGTTGGAGCAGGCCGAGGCCCGCCGGGTGTTGGAAATCCTCAAGCCGGTGACCATCGAAGACGGTGACCGGCTGGTGGAGCTGACCCCGAGCCCGTCTTTCTCGGTCGGGTTCGAGATCGATTTCGCCAATCGGGCGGTGGCCCGCCAGGAATTGGTGGTGACGCTGATCAACGGCTCGTTCAAGTCGGAAATTGCCCGCGCCCGGACCTTCGGGTTCGCGGAAGAGGTCGCGCAGATGCGGGCCGCCGGGCTGGCCCGTGGCGGTTCGCTCGACAATGCGGTTGTGATCTCCGAGGACCGGATCCTCAATGAAGACGGACTGCGCTACGACGACGAGTTCGTCCGCCACAAGGTGCTGGACGCGGTCGGCGACTTGTACCTCGCCGGCGCACCGGTTCGCGGTCATTTCCGCGGCGTACGCTCGGGCCACCGGCTCAACAACGAGCTGCTCCGGGCGCTGTTCGCCGATGATACCGCTTGGCGGGAAACGACCCTTGATCCGGCGATCGCCATTCACGGGATGGATTTCGCCGCGGCTTAAATCCCTATCCGAGGATTGTTAGCCCGCATTTCTCACCAAGCGTGCCGCTCCTTTTGGGGCGGCATTTTTTGTCGGCGGCACTGTCGTGGCATCGTGATCGCCGCGGGGCAGACAGAGGCCAAAAAAATGCTATATTCATGCCGGTCTCCAGCGAGGAAACCGGGAACTCACGAATTCCATGGCTGAAATGCGATCCTCAATTTTCAAGCGGATCAGGCTCCCGTCGTCACGGCTCCTGGTGCTTGGCCTTGCGGTGTTCGCGCTGGCCGCCTGTTCATCGTCGGACGATGAAAACGCATACGTCGAACGGCCGGTGGCGGCGCTTTACAATACGGCGCTCAACCAGCTCAATGCCGGCGAGTTCCAGCAGGCGGCTGCCGCCTTCGATGAGGTGGAACGCCAGCATCCCTATTCGGTATGGGCGATCAAGGCCCAGCTGATGTCGGCCTACGCCTACTATCAGAACAACGACTACGATGAAGCCATCGTTGCCCTCGATCGGTTCATCCAGCTCCATCCGGGGAACAAGGACATCTCCTATGCCCACTATTTGAGGGGGCTGAGCTACTACGAGCAGATCGTCGATGTGGGCTGGGACCAAAAGATGACCGAGTTGGCGCTGCAGAACCTTTCCGATCTCGTCAACCGGTTTCCCGACAGCAAGTATACCCGCGATGCGCAGCTGAAGATCGATCTCACCCGCGATCACCTCGCCGGCAAGGAGATGGAAATCGGCCGCTACTATCAGGGTCAGCGCCAGCACCTGGCGGCCATCAACCGGTTCAAACTCGTCATCGACCGTTATCAGACCACGACCCACGTGCCGGAAGCGCTCCACCGTTTGACTGAATCCTATCTTGAGCTTGGACTCACCGATCAGGCGACCAAAACCGCCGCGACGTTGGGCCACAACTTTCCCGGCAGCGAGTGGTACATCGATTCCTACCAGATCGTCGAAGGCAAGCAGGTCCGGCCCAAGGAAGAAAAGAAGGCCCCTTGGTATTGGCCGTTCGGCAAGTAGGCCGGGATCAATTCGACGTCCATGCTCCGGTCGCTTTCAATCAAGAATGTGGTGCTGATCGAACGGCTGGCTCTCGAATTCGAGGGCGGTCTCGGCGTGCTGACCGGAGAAACCGGTTCCGGAAAATCGATTCTCCTTGATGCGCTGGGCCTTGCGTGCGGCAACCGGGCCGATGCGGGGCTGGTCCGGTCGGGTGAAGAGCAAGCGACGGTCAGCGCCGAATTCGAGGGAGAGCTGTCCGCGCCCATTGCCGGGCTGCTGGATGAACACGGCCTCGAACGGGAGGAGGTCCTGGTCCTGCGCCGGGTGCTGTCGGCGGACGGCCGGTCCCGGGCGTTCATCAACGACCAGCCGGTCAGCGTCGGGCTGCTGCGCCGGGTCGGCGAAAATCTCGTCGAGGTGCACGGGCAGATGGAGGCCCATGGCCTGCTGGATCCGGCCAATCACCGCCGATTGCTGGATGCGTTCGGCGGCTATACGGCCGAACTGACCGGGACCGCGGAAACCTACCGGGCCTGGCGGGCGGCCGGGGAGGCGCGCGAGCAGGCGGAGATGGACCTCCGGCGGGCCAGGGAGGATGAAGAGTACCTGCGCCATGTGGTTGCCGAACTGGCCGAGCTTGACCCCCGGGAGGACGAGGAAACCGCGCTTGCCGGCCGCCGCGCCCTGCTGATGCACGGCGAACGGATCATCGAGGCGGCCAACGGGGCGGCGGCCGACCTGAGCGACGGGCGAGGCGTCGAAGGGGCGCTGCGGTCCGCCCTCTCGGCGATCGAGCGGGTCGCCGGCAAGGCGGAAGGCGCCCTCGACAATGCCGCGGCGGCGCTCGAGCGGGCGTTGAACGAGGCGGCGGACGCGGCGTCCGAAATCGAACGGGCGAGCCGCGCGGTGGAGCTGAGCCCGGCGGAACTGGAACGGGTGGAGGAACGCCTGTTCGCGCTGCGCGCGCTGGCCCGGAAACACGGCTGCGCGGTCGCCGGGCTGCCGGCGGTCAGGGAGAGGCTGGCGGGTCAGTTGGCGACGGTGGAAGAGGGGTCCGATGCTCTCGTTCGCCTGCGCGCCGAGGAAGATGCCGCCAAGGCCGAATACGAAGCCGCCGCCGAAGCCTTGTCCAAGAAGCGCGGGACGGCGGCCGGCAGGCTCGATGCGGCGGTGGCGAAGGAACTGCCGCCCTTGAAGCTCGGCGATGCGGCGTTCTCGACCGGCCTCGAGCCCCTGGACCCGGGGGATTGGGGCGCCGCCGGCCGGGAACGGGTCCGGTTCAACGTCCGGACCAACCCAAACACCCCCGCGGGTCCGCTGCATCGCATCGCGTCGGGCGGCGAATTGGCGCGGCTGATGCTGGCCATAAAGGTGGTGCTGGCCGATGCGGACGCGGTCCCGACGCTGATCTTCGACGAGGTGGATGCGGGGATCGGCGGCGCGGCCGCGGCGGCGGTCGGCGAACGCCTGGCCCGGCTTGCGGGCGATGCGCAGGTCCTGGTCGTCACCCATTCGCCGCAAGTGGCGGCGCGCGGGACCAGCCACTGGCGGATATCGAAATCCGGCGCCCGCGACGGCAACCGGACCGATGTCGAGGGGCTCGGCGCCGAAGCCCGGACCGACGAGATCGCCCGCATGTTGTCCGGCGCCAAGGTGACCGACGAGGCCCGCGCCGCCGCGCTCAGCCTGCTGGCCGGCGAAGCCCGGGCGGCGGAGTAGGGCGATGGCGGATATCGATCCCGGCAATCTGACCGAGATGGAGGCGGCCGCCGAGCTGGAGCGCCTGGCCGCCGAGATCGCCGCCCACGACAAGGCCTATCACGCGGACGACGCGCCGGTGATCTCGGATGCCGAATACGATGCGCTCAGGCGGCTGAATGACGCCATCGAGGCCAGGTTCCCGGATCTGGTGCGTGAAGACAGCCCCTCCAGGCGGGTCGGCGCCGCGCCCGCCGGCGGCTTCGCCAAGGTCACCCACGCCCGGCCCATGCTGAGCCTCGGCAACGTGTTCTCGGAAGAGGAACTCCGGGATTTCGTCGACGGGCTTCGCCGGTTCCTCAAGGAACTCCGCGACGATCCAACCATCGCCATCGAGTTCGTCGCCGAGCCCAAGATCGACGGGCTCTCCGTTTCGCTGCGCTACGAAAACGGCGAGTTGGTTACCGGCGCCACCCGGGGCGACGGGGCGGTGGGCGAGGACGTCACCGAAAATCTCCGCACTCTCGACGAGATTCCGAAGACCCTCGAGGGCGCGCCCGGGGTGCTCGAAGTCAGGGGCGAGGTCTATATGACCCGGCCCGACTTCCTCGAAATGAACGAACGGCAGGAAGCGGCGGGCGAAAAGGTATTCGCCAATCCGCGCAATGCCGCCGCCGGGTCGCTGCGGCAGCTCGACAGCGCCATTACCGCGGCCCGGCCCCTGAAGCTGTTCGCCTACGCCTGGGGCGAACTGTCGGAGCCGGTGGGCGAAACCCAGTGGGATTTCCTCGCCGCTCTCAGGAAGTGGGGGTTTCCGGTCAACCCCTTGGCCAGGGTCTGCGGCAGCGTCGAGGAAATTCTGGAGAATTACCAAACGCTCTCGGAGGCGCGGGCCGGCCTCGATTACGACATCGACGGGATCGTCTACAAGGTCAACCGGCTGGACTGGCAGGAGCGCCTGGGCATGGTCAGCCGCGCGCCGCGCTGGGCGGCGGCCCATAAGTTTCCGGCGGAGAAGGCCGAGACCCTGCTCAACGGCATCACCATCCAGGTGGGGCGGACGGGCACGCTGACGCCGGTGGCCGAGTTGGAGCCCGTCACCGTCGGCGGGGTGGTGGTCAGCCGCGCGACGCTCCACAACGAGGATGAGATCGGGCGCAAGGACATCCGGGTCGGGGATACGGTGATGATCCAGCGGGCCGGCGATGTGATCCCCCAGGTGGTCGAGGTGGTAACCGCCAAGCGGCCCAAGAAATCTGAAGCCTTCGAGTTCCCGGACGTGTGCCCCGAATGCGGCTCCCACGCGGTTCGGCCCGAAGGCGAAGCGGCCCGGCGCTGCACCGGCGGACTGATCTGTCCGGCCCAGGCGCTGGAGCGGATGAAGCACTTCGTCTCCCGCAACGCCTTCGATATCGAGGGTCTCGGCGCCAAGCACATCGAGGCCTTCATGGCCGACGACATCCTCAGGACCCCGGCCGATATCTTCCGGCTCGGCGGTCACCGGGACGACATCGCCGGCCGCGAGGGCTGGGGCGACAGGTCCGCCGACAACCTGATCGCCGCCATCGACGACCGCCGCGCCGTCGACCTCGACCGGCTGATCTACGCCCTCGGCATCCCCCAGGTGGGATCGGCGACGGCGCGGCTGCTGGCCAAGCAGTACGGCGCCCTCGACGACTGGCAGAACGCCATGGGGGCGGCGGAGAACCGGGCCTCGGAGGCCTATGCGGAACTGACCGACATCGACGGCATCGGCCCCTCGGTGGCCGAGGATATCCTCGATTTCTTCGGCGAAGCCCATAACCGGGCTGTCCTGGACGATCTCGGAGCGTTGCTGGATGTCCGGAATTTCGAGGCGCCCGACACCGGCGGCTCGCCCGTCGCCGGCAAGACGGTGGTGTTTACCGGCACGCTCGAGACCGTGACCCGGTCCGAGGCCAAGGTGCGCGCCGAAAGTCTCGGCGCCAAGGTTGCGGGCAGCGTTTCCACGAAGACCGACTATGTGGTCGCCGGTCCCGGCGCCGGGTCCAAGGCCAAGAAGGCCGCCGAACTCGGCATCGCGACCCTCACCGAGGACGAGTGGCTGAAGCTGATCGGCGATGCCTAATCCGAGCCGAAGCCGGGTGAGGGGAATTTCCATGCCCTCCACCCTCGACGCCCGGCTATTGCCGGCCGTCTCGACCTCCCCCTCGTTGGGAGGAGGTGGACCAACCCACCTATTCCCTCC
>JAPPFK010000072.1:0-2808 GCA_028823885.1 Rhodospirillales bacterium
CCTAACCCTCTCCCCCTGAAGAAGGGGGAGAGGGGACAAGTGCTCCCTCGCCCCCGTCAGGGGGAGAGGGATGCGAAGGCTTGGCGAAGCGGCAGCTGAGCTTAGCCGAAGCTGGGTGAGGGGGATTTCGTGTTGACGCCACGACAAGGAATCACCTCAAGCCAACCAAGGCTCCCCCCTACATCCCGCTGAACACCCGGAGCGTCGCGGCCCGCGAAGCCTTGTGGGCCGCCTCCTGGTAGCCCGGCTTGTCGGGCATGGCGAAGTTGTGCTCGGCCCCCGGGTGAACGACGATCTCGGCGTTGTCGTGGGAGGCGTAGGAGGCGATGATCTTCTCCACGCTCTCCATCGAGGTCGCCGGGTCCTGGTCGCCGAAGTGGAAGGTCACCGGGCATTTGACGTTGGGGGTCTCGTCCAGGTGCTCCTCGATCTTGGTGCCGTGATAGGACGCGGCGGCGTCGACGCCGAGGCGGGCCGCCGACAGGTGCGCATAGCGCCCGCCGAAGCAGTAGCCGATGACCCCGACCTTGCCGTTGCACTCGGCCCGGCCCTTGAGGCCGTTGATGTAGTCCTCGATATCGAGCATGCCCTGCACCGGATCGAACTTTTCGTAGCGGCCGAAGGCCACTTCCCTGTCCGCCGTCGGCCCCGGCAGGACCCGCCAGAAGACGTCGGGGACCAGGACGATGAACCCGTCGTCGGCCCAGCCGTCGGCGATGTCGATCATCTCCTGGTCGGTGCCGAAGATGGCGGTGATGAGCAGAATGCCCGGAAACGGGCCGTCCCCCTCGGGCCGCGACAGATAGGCGTCGAGTTCCTCGCCGCCGCGGGTCTTCAGTTTGAATTCGCTGCCGGGCATGGTGCCTCCCCTGATCCCATGGTTTCGCGTCGGCGGGTATTGTGCGCAAGCGCCGCGGGAGTGCAAGGGGGAGAGGCGGACCGCGCCCGGCGGCAACACCTCACACATTGACAAGCGCCGATTTTACCCATAGCAAAAAATTGAAGATTTTTGGCTTCCTTGGAGAAATCCTTGTTTAGTCTATTTAATGACGATGAGGGTACCGTCGTCGGGCTTCTGGCCGAACGCGTCCGCCAGGACATTTCATTCGGCGAATTGGCCCCGGATACCAAATTGAAGATCGAGGAGCTGCGGCGCGCCTACGGGGGAAGCGCCCATTCGATCCGCGAGGCATTGATGATTCTCGCGGCCGAAGGGCTTGTGGAAGCGACCGCCCAGAAGGGATTCCGGGTGACGTCGGCGACCCAGGCCGACCTCGAGGATATCACCAGGCTGCGCGCCGAAATCGAGAGCCTCGGACTCCATTGGTCGATGGAGAAGGGCGATGTCGAGTGGGAGGGGAACATCATCGCATCCCACCACGCGCTCACCCGCGCCGAAGCCGCGGTGGAAGCGGACCCCATCGAGCAGGCGCTGGATTGGGACGATGCGAACCGGGCGTTTCATTCGGCCCTTATCGCTTCCTGCGAATCCAGGGGCCTGCTCGAAATTCAGAATCGCCTGTTCATCCAGGGGCGCCGGTTCAGGCTCGCCGCGCTTCGCGAGGGCCAGATCGACTTTGCCGAAAACAAGAGGGCGCTCGCCGACATCATGGAGCACTCGATTTCCAGAAATGCCAAAGAGGCCGTGAAGGCCCTGAGAACGCACATCATGAGACAATGTACATAAGCCACACGGAAAACATGGAGGAAGACCCAATGCCGTTAATCAGTCGTAGGCAATTCAAGATTTTCGCCGCATCCGCGGCGATTGCGCTGGCCGGCCTTACCGGATTCGCCGAGCAGGCGGCGGCCGCGGACAAGATCAAGGTCGGCGCGCTGCGCTTCACTTCCCATTCGGCGAGTTTCGTCGCGTTCGAGCGCGGCTACTTCAAGGAGCAGGGCCTGGACGTCGAGTTCGTCTTCTTTCAGGCGGCCCAGCCCATGGCTGTTGCGATCGCCTCCGGCGACGTCGACTTCGGCGTGACGGCGATCTCCGGCGGCCTGATAAACCTAGCCGAGAAGGGGGCCGTCAAGGTCATCGGCGGCGCGCTGCATGAAGAGAAGGGCGTCGACGGCCAGAAGATTCTGGTTTCGAAGGCGGCATATGACGCCGGCGTGACCCATCCCTCGAAGCTCAAGGGCCGCTCATACGGCATCACCCAGGCGGGCTCGTCCTTCCACTACATGGCCCACAAAATCGCCCAGAAGGAGGGCTTCGCGGGCACCGAGATCAAGCTCAAGCCGCTGCACAAGGTCGGCGCCATAATCGGCGCGCTGAAGTCGGGCCAGATCGACGCGTGGTCGATCGTTCCGCACATCGCCAAGGCGCTGGCCAAGAGCCCGGCCATCCACGTCATCGGCGACGTTGCCGATTACATTCCCGACTATCAGGTGACGACGGTATTCACATCCGCCAAGAATGCCGCGGGCAACCGCGATCTGGTCAAGCGCTTCCTGGCCGCGTTTTCAAAAGGCGCCGATGATTTCAATGCCGCCCTGGTGGACAAGTCCGCCGGCGCCCAGGCGGACGAAGCCATGGTCAAGCTGATCCACAAGTATGTCTACACCAACCGGCCGTTCGAGAAGGCCGCGCCCTCGATCAGGAACGGCTCCATGCGCATCAACCAGGGCGCCAAGCTGAATCTGAAGAGCGTTCAGGATCAATTGGACTGGTTCAAATCCGAGAAGCTGGTTTCAAAAGCCGTGACCATCGACATGCTTGTCGACAAGAGCTACGTCCAAATCTACTGACGGTCATGCCTTCCGCGGCCGGCGGGCCCCCCCCCCCAAGGGGGGGGGGGCCGGGGG
>JAPPFK010000072.1:2818-5183 GCA_028823885.1 Rhodospirillales bacterium
TGTTTGGCAAAAACACCACCCCCAAAAAAAACTGCGGGCATTCCCTCCCGGGGCGGGGGGGCCCCCCCCCTTTGGGGTCGGGGCGCCTGTCGGGTATTATCCAATAGTATCCGCCGGTCCGAATTTCGGGCGGCGCGACGGAGGGTAAATTCGTGGAGATCAGACTCAAGGGCATTTCCCATAGCTACCGGGACGGCGGGCTGACGGTCCTCTCCGACATAAACCTGTCGATCCAGGAGGGGGAAATCGTTTGCCTCATCGGCCCGTCGGGGTGCGGCAAATCGACGCTGTTGCGGATCATCGGCGGGCTCGAACTGCCCAGCGCCGGGGCCGTCCTGCAGGTCGGCGATCCGCCGCCCAAATCACTCAATCCGCTGACCTATATTTTTCAGGATTTCGCCCTGCTGCCGTGGAGAACCGTCGAGGGCAACATCAGCCTTGCGCTGGAGGACCACTCCATCGGCCGGAAGATGCGCAACGAAATCATCGATGACGTTCTCGCCCGGACCAGCCTGACGGAGTTCCGAAAGGTATTCCCCCGCCAGCTCTCGGGCGGCATGAAGCAGCGGGTCGCCATCGCCCGCGCCCTCAGCGTGAATCCGGCCGTCATGCTGATGGACGAGCCCTTGTCCGCGCTCGACAGCCAGACCCGGGAAATCCTGATGGCCGACCTGATCGAGCTGTGGTGCCGGGAGAATTTCACCGCCTTCTACGTGACCCACAACCTGGCCGAAGCGGTCCGCCTTGGACACCGGATCGCCGTTCTTTCCCGGCGGCCCGGAAAGATCAGGGAGATCATCGAAATCGAGACGCCGCTGGACCGGCGATCCGTCGACAGCCCCGAGCTGGGCCGACATCAACAACATCTATGGGAACTGCTTCGCGACGAAGCTCGCGCGGCCGATCTGGAGCTTGCCAATGTCTGATGCAACCGTCGTGCTGAACGCGCCCGCCGAGAAACCGGTCCGTTTCCGGGGCGGCGGATTCAGAACCAAGCCGCTGGGCATCATTTCGCCCATCGTGTTCGTTGTCGTCATCGGCCTTTGGGAGCTTGGGTCCCAGTCGGGGCTGATCGACAAGCTGATCCTGCCCGCGCCGTCGGAAGCGCTGCAGGCGCTGCTGGAATTGATCGAGACGGGCAACCTCTGGAAACATTTGGGCGCGTCGCTGCAACGGCTGATCGTCGGCTGGACCGCCGGTACGATTCTCGGGATCGGCATGGGTCTGGCCATCGGATTGTTTTCCTATGTCCGGGCCGGCGCCCAGCCGCTGGTATCGGCGATTTTCCCGATTCCCAAAATCGCGCTGCTCCCCCTGTTCATCATCTGGTTCGGAATCGGTGAAGGCTCGAAGATCGCGACGATCCTTTTCGGAACCTTCTTTCCGACCGTCATCGCGACCTACGGCGGCGTGGACAACGTCGACCGGACTCTCATCCGAATGGCTCAATCCTTCGGCGTGTCCTGGTCGTCAATCGTCCGGAAGATCATCATTCCCGGCGCCATGCCTGCCATACATTCGGGCTTACGCATATCCATCGCCATCGCAATCGTGCTCATGGTCGCCGCCGAGATGATCGGGGCGGAATTCGGGGTCGGCGCGTATATCCTCCTTGCGGGCAGTCTGGTTGCGACCGATCAACTCATTGCCGGGGTCGCACTTCTGTCCGCCTTGGGTCTGATTATCGCCTGGCTCATCGGCAAGGCGGAATCCTATCTGTTGCGCTGGCGGACCTGATCGGTCCCCAACCCGCTTTCGGGTATAGGGCGGACGCTGTACGATCTGCGTCCCTCAATCATTTCACAGCAGGCAGGTAGCGATATGCCCGTACGATTCTTTGACCCTGAATCCGTTGCGTCCCCGATGAACCCCTATAGCCACGGCGCGGAAGTCGAAGCCGGATCCAAGCTGCTCTACATGGCCGGACAGGTCGGCCGGCGCGGCCCCGACCGGGAAATTCTGCCCGACTTCGAAGATCAGGTTCGCCAGACCTACGCGAACATCCAGGAAATCCTCAAGGAATCGGGCATGGACCTCACCAATCTCGTCAAGGTGACGACCTATTTGACGGACCGCAGGAACCTCGAACCGATGCGCGAAATCAGGAAGGAAATTCTCGGCGGCCACAAGCCGGCGCATACGCTGATCATCGCGGCCGGGCTGGCCTACGAGGAATATATGATCGAGGTCGAGTGCGTCGCCGCCGCCTAGCCGGCGGCCGCCTTGCCCAGCGCCCGTAAAATCCGCTCAGGCGTGAAGGGCATCCGGTTGACCCGCGCGCCCAGCGGGCGGAGCGCATCGTTTATGGCGTTCATGACCGCCGCCGGGGCGCCGCCGGTCCCCGCCTCGCCGGCGCCCTTGGCGC
>JAPPFK010000028.1 GCA_028823885.1 Rhodospirillales bacterium
GCACGGATACCAGACCTGGGTGATGTCGTTGTCGGTCCAGGAAATGCCGCCGTAAATCGCCGCATCCTCCTCCCAGAAACGCCGCTTCGCCTGAAAGGCGACCTTCACCGCCTCGACGAATTCGAGGGAATTGAGCGCCGCCCGGGTCTCGGGCGAGAAATCGTTCGGGATGTCCTTCAGCACCGGCGCGGGGATCGTGCAAATCGCGTAGTCCGCGCTGGTCTCCCGCTCGGCGCCGTCCGGACCGCGCCAGACGATCCGGACCCCGTCGCCGTGGCGGTGGATCTGCTCGACGGCGCTGCCGTATTGCACGAGCCGGCCGACCCGATCGGCGAACGCGCGCACGATCGCGTCCATGCCGCCGACGGGCTGGAACAAGGTCGGGTTCTGGTTGAGGAAGTGGGAGAAATGGAGCTTGTATCTCCAGAAGTCCGCGCCCAGCAACTCGCCGAAATCGAGACTGTCCTCCACCTCGCCGGCCGCCATTCCGGCGTGTATCTCCGGGCCCTTGTATCCGGCGCGGTTCGACCCGGCATAGCCGAGATCGTCCTTCAGGCCGCCGAAACTCTTGAGCATGGCGCGCACGCTCTCCTTGTCGGCCGCGGTCAGCTCCTTGTCCAGCGCGCCCCGGTCCACCGCCTTGGCCAGCAGTTCCGCCACATAGCCGCGCATGTCGGTCAGCACCCGCCGGGCGGCGACGGGCCTGCCGCCGAAGCGCTCGCGGTTATGGAACAAGGCGGCCCGGTTGTCGTTGGTGAAGACTTCGAGATCGATGCCGAAGTCCTTGCAATATCCGAGGACGGTGCTGTGGTGATAGGGAATGCGGGCCGGGCCGAGATTGGCGTAGAGGTGGTCTTCCCGGTCGAAGCAGACTTCCTGGCGCATTCCCTGTTCGGTCAGCACGTCGCCGCCGCGCACGGTCAGATTGCGCCCGCCCGGCCGTCCCGACGCCTCCAGCACCGTGCAGTGCCAGCCGGCCCTGGACATCTCCCAAGCCGCCGCCAGGCCCGAAAGGCCCGCGCCCAGAATGACGACCCGGCCGCCCTTGCCTGAACCGGGCGGCAGGTCCAGCGCCGCCGCGTGGGCGGTACCCGGCCCCAGCAATCCCAGCGCATCCATGGTGCGATAGACCGCCGCCGATCCGGCGGCGGTGCCGATCGAACGCAGCAGCATGCGTCTCGTAGGGTTGTGCATCTTATGACTCCCTCTCAATACGTTCCTGTCCGTCCGCGGAACACTTCGCGTCCCCTCCACGGCGCCCAGATGCTCCACGAGCGCCCACTGTCGCGGCCTTGCGCGCGGTGCTCCGGAGCATACACAACGTACACGGGACAAACACAAGAAATGATTCCGGAGACTTGGCCGTAACACACCGCGCACCATGGGTTCCCGTCACATGTTAGGCCCCATGCGGTCGGGACGACCGGAACGCGGCATCGAGGTTCGGGAATTCGCCGCAGGCGAACCCGGCGGGCCGTATCGGCCCGAGCGATACGGTCGGCGGAAAAGGCCTTGCCCCGCCCCCATTGAGTGGTCCCTCGTGTTTGCCATGAGCCGAGGCGTTCAGACGCGATTTGTGTGCAAACCATCATGCAGCTAGATTTGGGTCGACGGGAGGCAAAAATTGCCGAATGTCGGCCCGGGGCAATGACGCACCAATAAATCCCGGGTGAAGACAGTTCACCGGCTTTAGGAAGGAGACATCCCATGAAGCTTAATCTCATGCACAAAACGCTAGGCGCCGTCGGCGGCCTCGCGCTCCTGGCCATGTCGGCGACCGCCGTCCAGGCCAAGGACTACGTCCTCAACACGGCCTCCACGGGCGGCACCTATCACCCGGTCGGCACCGCCATCGCGACACTGTCCAAGGTCAAGTTGCTGCCCAAGCACAAGTTCAGCCTCACCGCGGTGAACTCCGCCGGTTCGGGTGCAAACGTCCAGGCGCTGGGCGCCAACACGGCCCAGTTCGCCATTTTGCAGGGCCTCTTCGGTTCCTACGCGGTGACCGGCACGGGTCCGGTGTCCGCCCCGCAGAAGAACCTGCGCTCGGTCAGCATGCTGTGGCAGAACGTCGAGCAGTTCGTGCTGTCCAATCGGCACGTCAAGAAGGGTTCGGTCAGCGACCTCGTGGCCCTCAAGGGCATGTCCATGGGCATGGGCCGCCAGAACTCCGGCACCATCGGCTCCAACCGGGTGCTGATGTCCGGTCTCGGCATCGACATCGCCAAGGACTACAAGCTGGTCTATGCCGGCTATGGTCCGACCGCCGATGCGCTGGCCAACGGCCAGGCGGTTGGCGCCGGCATGCCGGCGGGTCCGCCCACCGGCGCGATCACCAAGCTGATGGCGTCCAATGCCGCCAAGTTCACGCTGCTCAACGTCACCGCCGGCGAAGCCAAGAAGATGGACGGCGGGCGCAATCTGTGGGTGCCCTATACCATCAAGGCCGGCACCTATCCGGGACAGGCCAAGGACGTCCAGACCATCGCGCAGCCGAACTTCCTCGGCGTCAACGCGGACGTCAACGCGGACCATGTCTACCTGCTGACCAAGTCGATCTACGAGAACCTGCCGTTCCTGCAGGCGATCCATCCGGCGACCAAGGCAATGGATGTGAAGAAATCCATGGCCGGCCTTCCGGCGCCGCTGCATCCCGGTGCGGCCCGCTACTACAAGGAAGTGGGGCTTTCCATCCCCGGTCACTTGATGGCCAAGTAAGTAGCCGGACTCCTTAATATGCGGTGACCGGTTGACGGCCGGTCACCGTATCGCTCACATGTGCCAACACGCTTCCAGCGGAATTGCGCCATGACCGAGCCCGTACCGGGCGCCGAAGACCAGGCAACCGCCGCCCCTGATCGGACCGGCGCCGCGGAGACGTCGCCAAGCGATAAGTTGTTCGACCCCGACCGGGCATTTCGAAAGCCGGGCCTGCCGACGCTGATCGTCGGCCTCAGCTGCCTGTTCGGCATTTGGCACATTCTCACCAACCTCATCCTCATTGAGCCGGGGATGTGGCAGAACGCCATCCACTTTGCGGGTTTCGCGTTCCTCGCCGCCATTTCCCAGCCCCTGTGGCGCGGCTCCTCCAGGGGAGGACTATGGGTTCTGGAGTGGATCTTCGGCATTGCCATCGCGCTGAGCGCCCTTTGGATCGCCTACAATGAATCCGGCCTCTACGAACGCACCCTCGCCAAGACCGGCCAGGAGTGGCAGTTCTCGACCCTCGACTGGGTCACCGGCATCCTCGTGATCGTCGGCGCGGTGGAGCTGACCCGCCGGATGACCGGATGGATCATACCGTCGCTGGTGATCCTGGCGCTTGCCTACAATGCGTTCCTCGGCGAGTACCTGCCCGGCGTCTTCCGCGCGGCGAGCCTGCCGGTATCCGACGTCATGTTCCGCTCCCTCTACAATGACGAGGGCATGTTCGGGATCATCACCACCATCTCGTCGGCCAATATCACGCTCTTCATGATCTTCGGCGCCTTCCTGGTGATCTCCGGCGCGTCGGACTTCGTGATCGAGGTCGCCAAGGTCATTGCGGGGCGCTTCCGGGGCGGCGCGGCCTTTGTCGCGGTCATCGCGTCTGCCTTGACCGGCACCATTTCCGGCTCGGCGGTCGCCAATACGGCGTCCACCGGCGTAATCACCATTCCGTTGATGAAATCCAACGGCTTCCAGCCCAAATTCGCCGCCGGCGTTGAGGCCTCCGCCTCCACCGGCGGTCAGCTCATGCCGCCGATCATGGGGGCCGGCGCCTTCGTCATGGTGTCCTATACGGGCATCCAATACGGCACCATCGTGTTGTTTTCCATCGTGCCGGCGATCCTCTACTTCCTCTCGGTCGCCTTCGTGATCCGCATCGAAGCCGTCAAATCCAACATCAACCTCGCCGATGTCGCCAAGGCCGACCGGGTGAAGATCGCCGCCGGGGCTCTCAACTTCGTCCTGCCCCTCGGCGTACTGACCTATCTGCTTGTCACCGGCCGGACCCCGAGCTTCGCCGCCTGCGTCGCCATCGCCACGCTGGTGGCCGGCAGCTGGCTGACGCCCAACAAGATGGGACCGGAGAAGATCGCCCGCGCCCTGACCCTCGGCATCCGCACCTCGATCATGACGGCGGTGCTGTTGGTGACCGTCGGGCTGATCAACAATGCGGTGACCACATCGGGGCTCGCCAATAGCTTTGCGCTGATGATCGCCGAATGGTCGCAGGGTTCGCTGATCATCGCCCTTGTGCTGGTGGCGCTTGCCTCGCTGGTCCTCGGCATGGGCTTGCCGGTGACCGCGGCCTATATCGTGCTGTCCATCCTATCGGCCCCGGCCATTGCCGGCATGCTTGCCGACAGCATCGTCGTCGATCTTTTGGCGGCCGGCATCGGTGATCCGGCCAAGGCCGCCATGTTCGCGCTTGTGGACTCGCCTCACGCGGCGAAGGCGGCGGCGGGAATGACCGTGGAGGAGGCGCGCCAACTGGTCGATGCCATTCCGTTCGAGCTCGCCATCGTTATCCGGCCCGCCCTGGTCGATACCGAGCTGATGACCACCTTCCTGCTGACGGCCCACCTGATCGTTTTCTGGCTGAGCCAGGATTCGAACGTCACGCCGCCCGTCTGCCTCGCAGCCTTCACCGCCGCCGGGATCGCCGGATCGAGACCGATGGCCACGGGCGTCTCGGCCTGGAAGATCGCCAAGGGCCTCTACATCGTGCCCTTGCTGTTCGCCTACACCCCGCTGGTCGGCGGCACCTTTGCCGAGATCATGCAGGTCGGCATATTCAGCCTGTTCGGCATATATGCCCTCAACGCGCTCATTCAGCGCTACGCCGAAGGACCGTTGTCGGTGATCAGCTTGCCGCTTCTCATCGCCGGTTGCGCGTTGAGCTTCTGGCCGATGGAATTGATCGCCAACCTCGCCGGCGCCGCGATAGTCACGTTGGCAATAATCGTCACTCGCAGGGCTTCAGGGGCGCCCACCGACGACTAATTCGCCATTGGCGGAAATTCGTGGATGCCCCGCCCACTTTGCCGGCTGGCCGGCAAAGCCGGTCCGGTGGGGCGGGGCATGACGACCTAGTTTGTGTCGTCACTCCAAACCTTTCCCTCTCCCCTGGAGGGAGAGGGATGCGGAGATAAGGTCATTCCCCTCCGGGGATTGACCGACTTGGCGAG
>JAPPFK010000122.1 GCA_028823885.1 Rhodospirillales bacterium
GGCCCGAAAAGCGTAGCGGCACCTACGGTTGAGGGCCGCGACGACGCGGGCGGGCACCTGGGCGCGACCCGAAGGGCGGCGCTGTCGGGTTGACCATGACCCTGGTGAGAAATGCGGGCTAGTACGGGTACCCATCGGAGGTGGAGACCACCTCGCGATAGTCTTCCGCCATCCGCCGACGCCAATCGTGCACCGGATCGTCCGTGGTCAGCAGTTTGAATCTGCTGGTATTTCTCGCCCACTGAAACAGGGCGAATAGAATGAAATCCGCGTAGGCGGGCCGGTCCCCCGACAGATAGGCCTGCTCGAGAAGAACCTGACGGAACGGCTCGAGAGCATCGCGAAATCCGACGACGTCCTCATCGCGTCCGGCCTGCGCCTCTTCGAGGCTGCACCCGAGACGGGCCTCGCGGGTCCGGCGGTAGTGTTCCCGGTCATCCGGGTGGACATGGTCCAATACGTCCCGGGTAATCAACGGCAGGAGCACCGGGTAGAGCGCGGCCGGCACCCAGGCATTGAGGAAACTCGCAAGCGCCCGGCTTCCGCGGTCGGGAAACAACGGGCTTTCGGCGGGCCACGTCCGCTCGAGATAATTGGCGATTTCCCAGCTGTCGCACACGACGGTATCGCCATGTTTCAACACCGGCGCCAACCGGTAGCCGGTCCAACCCTCCAGGGCGGATTTGTCCAGAAACGTCGTCCCGACGACCTCGTAGTCCAGCTTCTTGTGCGCCAGGGCCAGCTTCGTACGCCAGACGTAGGGGCTGAACCTGAAGTTGTCCCGGCCGAGGAAATCGCAGAGCGTTATTTGCAAGATGATGCTTCCGGTTCCGGTGTCCCGCCTAGGCGAGAACCCTCCTTGTGGAAATCGTCATTCCGGGCCGCCGGTCTTCGTGGGGAGATTTGCCGAACTCGGCTTTGTAGGTGCGGGAAAAGTGCTCCAGGCTTCCGAAACCGCTCGCCACCGCCACCTCGATCAGCGGCAGTTCGGATTGCAGCAGGAGGCGCCTGGCGTGGAGCAGCCTGATACGGCGGTAGTAGCGGACCGCGGACGTCTTTACGTGCTCCTTGAACATCCTTTCCAGCTGACGCTGAGAGATGCCCACCTGGGCGGCCAGCCTGGATATGGGTATGGGGTCCTCTATGTTGCCTTCCATCAGATCCACGACCTGAAGAACGCGGGGGTTGGTAATTCCGAGACGGAACCGGTTCGACGCTCTCTGGGTATTCTCCGCATTCCGGATTTCGCCCATGATGAACTGATCGGAAACCTCCGCGGCCACGTTGTGGCCGAAATGGACGCTGATCAGATGGAGCACCAAATCCATGGCGGCCGTTCCGCCCGCGCAGGTAAATCGGTCACGGTCGATTTCGAACAGGTTCCGGGTCGCCTCGATTCGCGGATAGGTCTCGATGAAACTGTCGAGAAACTGCCAGTGGATGGTCGCCCGGTATCCGTCCAGCAGGCCGGCTTCGGCGAGGAAGATGGAACCCGCCCCCAATGCGCCGAGATGGGCGCCCTTGCTGTCCAGCATCCGCAGCCAGGATTTGACCGGCGCGCCGACCGACAGGACCGGTTCGAACCCGACGCAGCAAATCGCATTGGGGAAATAGCCCGCATCCTTCAGGGAACAATCGGCGACGATGGACATGCCGTTGATCGCCTCCACCGGCCGGCCGTCCCGGGAAATGAGCGTCCACTCGAAGAGCTTCTCGTCGCAGATCCGATTGGCCATCCGAAGGGGGTCGATGGCGTTTATGAACGGGACGATCGAAAACTTCCGGTCCAGATAGATTCCGATTTTGATCGGACCGGCGGTGTCGGTGACTTTCAGCATGAGCGCATTTGCCCGAGAATCCCCGCTAGCGCGTATCCATGGTCGACGGAAGCCAGGTTGCGATTTCCGGAAAAATCGTCAGCAGTATGACGCCGACGATCATCAGGCAAAAGAACGGGATGGTCGCCCGCGCGATCTTGAAGATGCTGATGCCGGTCAGCCCCTGAATGACGAACAGATTGAACCCGAGCGGCGGCGTGATTTGCGCCATTTCGACGACGATGATGACGAAGATGCCGAACCAGATGAGGTCGAAGCCGGCCGAGGTCACCAGGGGAAGCACCACGGTGGTGGTCAGCACGATCATGGATATGCCCTCGATGAAGCAGCCCAGCACGATATAGAGCAGGCACAGGGCCGCCATGAGGGCGAAGGGGTGCAGGTTGAAGGACCCGATCCAGCTCGCGAGCGCCGCCGGCAGGCCGGAAAACGCCAACGACGTCGTGAGGAACGCGGCGCCCGCGAGGATGAAGAAGATCATGCAGGTCAGCCGGGTCGCGCCGAGCAGGCTTTCGGAAAACGTCTTCCAGTTGAGGGTGCCGGTCCAGGCGGACAACAGGAGGGCGCCGATGACGCCGCCGGCGGCGGCCTCCGTCGCCGTGGCAATTCCGAGATAGATCGAACCGATCACGGCGGCGATCAGCAGGACCACGGGGATCAGTCCCTTGGACCGCCGCAATTTTTCCCGAAAACCGATTTTCAGATCATCGAGGGGAACGCTGCCGGTCCTGATGACCGCCGACAAACCGATATAGCCCATGAACAAGGCGATCAGCATGAGACCGGGAAACACCCCGGCCAGGAACAGCCTGACGATTGAGACGTCGGCGGCCACGCCGTAGACGATCATGATGATCGACGGCGGGATCAGCAGACCCAGCGTTCCCGACCCGGCCAGACTGCCGATGCTCAAATTCTGGTCGTAGCCCTGCTGCCTGAGTTCGGGCAGGGACATGCGGCCGATGGTGGCGACGGTCGCGGCCGAGGAGCCGCAGACGGCGGCGAAGATTCCGCATCCGACCACGTTGACGTGCATCAGCCGTCCCGGCAGCCACCGCACCCAGGGGGCGACGCCGCGGAACAGGATTTCCGACAGCCGGGCCCGGAACAGGATCTCGCCCATCCATATGAACAGCGGCAGGGCGGCCAGCGTCCAGGACGCCATGGTCTGCCACACCGACGTCGCCAGCGATTTCTCCACCGGCACCGTCCCGAAGAACGTCAAGCCGATCCAGCCGACCCCCAGCAGGGACAGGGCGATCCACAGCCCGGAGCCCAGAAACAGGGCGAGGAAAATGACCAGGGTCACCGCGATTTGAGTGAGTTCGGGGGTCATGGGCCTGCCCTGCTAATCCACGTTTTCCACCGGGCGGCCGAGGGCTTCGCTCTCGACCATGTAGGGCGGGGTTTGCCCCCGGAGCGAGGCGATCACGTCGTCCAGCACGGCGATGGTCAGCAGCAGCGAGCCGAGACCGATGGAGATCTGGGGAATCCAGATGGGAATCACGATCAGGCCCTGGGACAGCTCCTCGAACCTCAGGGAGTCCCAGGCCATGTCGAAGGCCGAGTAGGTCAGGAATCCGATGAAATAGAGCGCCACCGCCATGACGCCCAGTTCCATGAGCCGGCGCGCCATGCCGTCGAACAGGTGGATGACGACGGTGACCCGGATGTGGCTGCCGTGCCGGTAGGTATAGGCCAGCGGCAGGAAGCCGGTCGCGACGACGCTCCAGGCGGTCAGGTCGTCGGCCCCCTTCACCTGGATGCCCAGCTCCCGGCCGATCACCTGGGCGCAGATGAGCAGTCCGATGGCGACGATGAACAAGGCGGCAAGGACACCCCCGGCGAAATACACGAAATCCAGGGTTCTTCTGGCCATGCCGCCCTCTGGTTGTGGCGCCCGGCCGCGGGCGGCGGGTCCCGCCCGGGCCGGGTCAATTTCTCCTACTTTCCGAGCGCATTATAGGCGGCGATGAACTTCTTGCCACGGTCTCCCGCCTTGGCCAGCCACTCGTCGACCATCTGGGCGCCGATCTTCTCCAACTGGGCCAGGAACGCCGGATTGGGCGGCGCGACCGTCATGCCGTTCTTCGCCAGGTTGGCGGTGAGGCCCGCCTGGACGTTGGCGCTCATGATCCAGCCGCGGGCTTCCGCCTTGGCGGCGGCGCGGGTCACGGCCCGCCTCGTCGCGGCGTCGAGCCCGTCGAAGGCCTTGGCGTTCATGATGACCATGTTCTTGTTGTTCATGGCGTTGACGTCGTAGTAGTGCGACGTGAAATCCCAGGCCTTGGTGTAGTTGCCGGTCGCCGCGGACGTGATCATCGCGCTGACCACGCCGGTGGCGAACGCCTGGGGAACCTCGGCGGACTGGACCGTGGTCGGCACGGCGCCCATCAGTTCGGCGAAGCGGGCGGTCAGGGCGTTGTAGGCCCGGAACTTCACGCCCTTGTAGTCGGCGGTCGAGTTGATCGGTTTCTTGGCGTAGAGGCCCTGGCCCGGCCACGGCACCGAAAACAGCGCCATCAGGCCCTGGGATTTCAGCTTGGCCTCGATATGCGGCAGGGTCAGTTCATAGACTTCCCAGGCCGTCGGCTGTCCCTTGGACAGGAACGGGATGCCGTCGACCTCGAAGAACGGGTCTTCCTTGCCGTAGGCCGAGAGCAGGATCTCCCCCAACTGGACCTGGCCGGTCTGCACGCCGCGCTTGATCTCGGGCATCTTGAGGAGCGAGGCGCCGGTATGGAGGGTGATGTTCAGCTTGCCCCCCGAATCGCGGGCCACGTCCTTGGCGAAGCGGGCGATGTTCTGGGTGTGGAAGTTGTTGTCCTTGTAGGCGGTCGCCATGTTCCATTTGGTCTGGGCGTCCGCGGCGGCCGCGCCGAGGGCGACCACGGCGGCGGCGGAAATGGCGGCGGAAATGGAGAGAATTTTCTTCACTTGAACCTCCCGGGTGAAGGATTGACGGTGACGAACCGGGGAACGGCCTCCGTCGCGATTCCAGGATTCCCCGGCCTGACGGGCGCGAATCTTGCAATTCATGTTTTGCAATTCGGGCCTGCTATGGAGTCCGAAGTATCCGGGCCCGCCTTTCGGGAGACATGACACAATTCGCCATTAACTGGACGATAATCGACATGAGCCGGGCGGCCCCAACCGGCGTGAGCCATGCATTTTTTGCATAGCGGCAAGGTGTTGAAAAACCATGATTTATAAATATATTCCAAGTTGGCACTTTTCGCTGCAATAGTCATTCATGGACATTAATAGACATTTATTGTCACCCGTTCGGGAGGTAACG
>JAPPFK010000078.1 GCA_028823885.1 Rhodospirillales bacterium
GTCCCGGACGGCCCCCTGTCCGACGCCCTGCGGTCGGCGGTGAAGGTGGCCTTTATCGACGCCATGGCCAACGAGAGGTGGGACAGCGATCAATCGGCGGCGCTGGAACAAATCGTCGAGGCGAAGGACCCCCGCATCGCCTGGCTGATCGCCGACCTGATGCGCTTCATCACTTCCCGCGGCCTGAACGACGAATTGAGCTACGCCGCCGCGAGGCTGCTGGGGATCGGCTCGCCGGCCGGCAATCATTGGGGGACGGTCACCGATCATCTCATCGCGTGGGACATTCCGGCGCCCCCCGATTACCTGCGGGTCAAGCGCGCCATTTTCACGACTATGGTGCCCGGCTGGGACAAGATTTTCGTCGAGGGCGATATCGACTGGCGGCACGTTTCCTGGGGCGGCGTGCTGATCGACGACCGCGCCTACGATACGACGGACGAGCCGTGCAACTGCATTCCCGCCGCCGACAATCCCAAGGTGAGCAGCGCCGAAGACGCGGCGTGGCTCAAGGACGGGGACATCGTCTTCGGGATCGGGGTGAACGGGGAATACCGGGCCTATCCGCGCCGCATCATGGAAGTGCGCGAGATGGTCAACGACACGTTGGGCGGCAGGCACCTGGGCATTCCCTACTGCACGCTCTGCGCATCCGCGCAGGCCTACTTCACCGACCGGCTGCCCGACGGGATCGAACGGCCCATTCTGCGCACGTCGGGGCTGCTGATCCGGTCCAACAAGGTGATGTACGACGTCAGGACATTCTCGGTGTTCGATACGTTTCTCGGCGCGGCGGTGACCGGGCCGCTGGCGGAGAAGAAACTTCGGCTCGAGCAGGCCACGGTCGTCACCACCGATTGGGGCCGGTGGAAGAAACTCCACCCCGGAACGACCGTGCTGGTCGAGGAACTGGCGCTCGGCCGCGATTTCGATTTCCGCAACGGCCGGGACGCCAACGGCCCCATATTTCCGGTCGGTGACGTGGACCCGCGCCTGCCGGTTCACGAAGACATCATCGGCGTCGTCACCGCGTCCGGCAAGCCGGTGGCGTTCCAGCGGAGCAAGGCGTTCCTGGCGCTGAAAAACGGCGACGAGATCGCGTTCGAGAACGTCCGCCTGCGGCTCGAGGCCGGCGGCATCAAGGCGGTCGGCGCGGATGGTTCCGATCTCGGCAGCCACCAGGCGTTCTGGTTCGCCTGGTCCCAGTTCCATCCCGGGACCGTCCTCTGGCCCATGTGACGGCGCATCCGGCCCCGGCCGGAGTCAGGCCGGAGTCAGGTCGGAGGCAGGCCGGAGTTGCGGCGTCCGGCGGCGTCCTATACACCGGCTGTGGTCAAAGTCCCCGCTCAATTTCCCAAGGTATTCTCATGTTCTTCAAATGCACCCACGCGCACCACGCGCCGGCCGCCCGCTCGCCCGCCGATGAAGGCGCCGCCGGCGCGGTTGTTTCAAACGGTTCCAAGACCCTCGTGGTCGATGTCCACTGTCACCGGGAATGCCAGGCGGCCATGGAGATGATGAAGGCCGAAGCGGAGCGCGTCGGCTTCGTGCCGCTGCAATTCGGCAACGACATCACCCGCAAGGTGAACGCGGCGCAGATCGAGTTCATCAAGCCGAAGATGCTCTCCCTCGAGGAACGCATCGCCGATATGGACCGGATGGGGGTCGATATCCAGGCGGTCTCCATCTCGCCCTATCAATTCTACTACTGGGCCGAACCGGAGATCGGGCGGAAGGCGTCCCGGATGGAAAACGACGACCTCGCCGAGGCCGTCGCCCAACACCCGGACCGTCTGGTGGGCCTCGGCACCGTGCCGCTGCAAAACACCGACATGGCCGTCGCCGAGATGGAGCGCTGCGTCGGCGAACTCGGATTCCGGGGCCTGGAGATCAACACCCATGTGGGCGGCGACGAACTGTCCGCCGAACGCCTGGCGCCGTTCTGGGCCAGGGCGGAGGAGCTGGGCATCCTGCTGTTCATGCACCCGGCCGGCTACACCAGCCCGGAGCGTTTCGGCGATCATTATTTCCTAAACATCATCGGCCACCCGCTGGAATCGACCATCGCCATCAGCCAGCTGATCTTCGGCGGGGTCATCGACCGTCATCCCGGCCTCAAGATCTGCGTCGCCCACGGCGGCGGATTCCTGCCGGGCTACGCCGGGCGCATGGATCACGCCTATCACGCCCGGGAGGACGTTTCCCACGGCCTGCCCAATCCCCCCGGCGAGTACCTGAAGCGGTTCTATTTCGACACCATGGTCTTCGCCCCCGACCAGATCGAGTTCCTGGTCGAGAAGTACGGCGCAGATCATGTGCTGCTGGGCACCGACTACCCCTACGACATGGGCGAGGACGATCCGGTCGGCCTGGTCGCCAGGGCGGGCAAGCTCACCGGCGAGCAGCGGGCGCGGGTCTGCGGCGGCTCGGCGGCGGAACTGCTGGGGCTGAACTGATCATCGGACGAAAGGCTTGGAGACGGATATGCCGACAGACATGCCGACAAACGCGGAAGACGCCGGATACCGGTTGTACTACTGGCCCATGATCCAGGGGCGCGGGGAGTTCGTGCGCCTTGTGCTCGAAGATGCGGGCGCGGCCTATACGGACGTCGCGAGACTTCCGGAGGAGGAAGGGGGCGGCGTGGCCTCGCTCCGGGCGTTCATGGAGCGCGACGATCTCGGGACGCCGGTCTTCGCCCCGCCGATCCTTCAGCACGGCGGGCTGTATCTCAGCCAGACCCCGGCCATCTGCGCCTATCTCGGCGAGCGCCACGGGCTGGCCCCGGAGGGGGAGGCGAAGTGGCGGGCGCGGCACCTGCAGCACACCATCACCGACTTCGTGATGGAAGCCCACGACACCCATCATCCCATCGCCAATTCGTTGCACTACGAGGACCAGCAGGCGGAAGCGCTGAAACGCGCGGCCGCGTTCCGGCGCGAGCGCGTGACCAAGTACTTCGGCTATTTCGAACGCACCCTGACGCAGAACGCGGATGCCGGCGGCGAATGGCTCGTCGGCGCCGACTGCTCCCATGCGGACCTGTCGCTGTTTCAGGTGGTCGCGGGGCTCGAATATGCGTTCCCCAGGCGCGTGGCCGCGCTGCGCGACGGCTATCCAAGAATATTCGCGCTCCATGACCGCGTCGCCAAGAGACCGAACATCGCCGCCTACCTGGCGTCCGAGCGGCGCATTCCGTTCAACGAGCTCGGTATCTTTCGTCACTATCCGGAACTCGACGAGCCGGCCTGAGACGGATCCGCCCCGGGGACCGGCCGGCCCCGGCGGCCCGGTTACTCGGCGGCCTCGTCGTTGGCCACCGGTGAATCCGAAGGCGCGTCCGAGGGCGCATCCGCCGCAGTCGCAAGTTCCCTGGCTTCCGCCTCGGCCCGCCGGTACGAGCGGATGGAGAACGGGATAGTGGCCACGTAGGCGGCGACGATCAGCGTCATGGTCAACCACGGCGCCGAAACGCCCAGCGCGGCCAGCAGTCCGACCCCCAGCATGGGCGCCAGGACGAACCGGTGCTGAATGCGGATGTTCTTGAACGAATAGGTGGGCAGCTTGCTGACCATCAGGCAGGCGACGACGATGATGACGGCGCCGACCAGGAGCGGCTGACGCAGCCATTCCGCCTCGACTTGAAACCACAGGACCATCGGCACCATGACCAGACCGGCCGCCGCCGGCGCCGGCACGCCGGTGAAATAGCCCTTGGCCCAGGCCGGCGGATCGTCATCGTCCATCACCGTGTTGAACCGGGCCAGCCGCAGCGCCATGCACACGTTGAACAGCAGGACCGGGACCCAGCCGACGGGACCGGCGGTTTGCATGGTCCACAGATACAGGATCACCGCCGGGGCGACGCCGAAGGCGATGAAGTCCGACAGGCTGTCCAGCTCGGCGCCGAATTTCGACGTCCCCTGCAGGAGCCGCGCGATGCGGCCGTCGAGGGCGTCGAAGATGGCGGCGAAGACCAGCGAGACGATGGCCGGCTGCCATTTGCCCTCCAGTCCGTAGCGCAGCGCCGTCAGGCCGGCGCACAGCGCCAGCATGGTCAGCATGTTGGGCAGCATGCGGTTGAACGAGAGGCCGCGGAGGCGCCGCTGGCGGGGGCGGAACATCAGCGCACCTCGCCCGCGCGCCGGTCTTCCTGGGCGCGAAGATCGGCGATCACCGTTTCGCCGGCGATCGTCGTTTGCCCGGCGGCGACCAGCGGGACCACGCCGTCCGGCAGATACACGTCCACCCGGCTGCCGAAGCGAATGATCCCGAATCGCTCCCCGGCCCGTACCTCCTGATCCTCCCGCAGATCGCACCGGATACGCCGCGCCACCAGGCCGGCGATCTGGACCACGCCGAAGCTCCGCCCGTCGGCGGTCTCCATGTGAAACGACTGGCGCTCGTTGTGTTCGCTGGCCTTGTCGAGGGAGGCGTTGAGGAACTTGCCCGGACGATAGGCGGTCCTGACGATCCGTCCGCCGATGGGAATCCGGTTTACGTGGACGTTGAACACGTTCATGAAGATCGATATCCGCGTCCGCGGGCTCGCGCCCATTTCAATCTCGGCGGGCGGCGCGGCGTCGGCAATCATCCGCACCACGCCGTCGGCGGGGCTGATCACCAATCCGTCCCGCGCCGGGGTGACCCGTTCGGGGTCGCGGAAGAAGTAGGCGCACCACAGCGTGAGGATGGCGCCCGCCCAGCCCAGCGGTCCCCAGATGACCGCCAATAGGACGGTGACGCCGGCAAACAGCCAGACGAACGGCCAACCGGCCGGATGGAGAGGCGGGATGATCCCGGACATCTTCCCTCACGTTTTTCCAGGGGTGGAGGCGGGCATTCTACTCGCCAGTCCCTGCGGCGTTAAGTGCCTATCTTTCAACGGTTTCCGCCCGGGAAAAATACCGAAGCGCCGGCCGGACAAGGAATTCACCACGGAGAGCACGGAGGACACCGAGGTCGGGAGGAGAGGTTTCGATCCCGGTGCTCCTCACTGTCTCACCGTCTCTGTGGTTCAAGAATTGAAAATCTGGATACCCCGGACTTGCGCCGGGCACACACGATAGCATGGCCAATCCCCGCCATCACCTGCCGCTCGCCGCCG
>JAPPFK010000079.1 GCA_028823885.1 Rhodospirillales bacterium
GGGCCATCCGGCGCTCGGCGTTGCGCTCGAGGATGAAGCGGATACCGTCAGCCACACCGGCGGCGAACCGTTTGATATCATCGATTGTCAGCCGCAGGCCATTGCTCAAATGCCGGTAGCGCGCGTAGTCACGGGCGGAATCCGGGTCCAGCCGCGGGGCCGGGAGGCCGGGGAGGCTCAGCCGGTCGGCATGGATGGGAGCGTCTTTTGACAGGGCATTCATGGTAGACTCTCTTTCTTTTTGATTGTCGTTTCCGTTACCAGGGATATAGCCGAAAAATTCAATAATTCGAGCCGTTTGCGAGTCATCTCTGCTTTGCAATAATTGCATGGCTCGCCGGATTCGAGCGGAAATCCGGGACGGTTGCGAAGCCAGGCCAATGGGGTAAGCTTCCCGTCATGAGCAACGACAACAAGCCTCCGGGCGGCGGTCCGACCGCCTATTTGGACACTTTCGCCGCCGACAGTCTGCCGCCCGAAGAGCTGTGGCCGGATTTCGATTATTCGCTCCCCGAACTCAGCGCCTACCCGGACCGGATCAACGTCGCCAAGGTGCTGCTCGACGACCAGGTGGCCGCGGGCAAGGGCGGCAATCCCGTCCTGCACCTGGCCGAGGAGACGTGGACCTACGCCGACCTGCAGAGGCGCGCCAATCGGATCGCCCGGGTGCTGGTCGAGGATCACGGCTTGGTTCCCGGCAACCGGGTGCTGCTGCGCGGCGCCAACACGCCCATGCTGGTCGCCTGCTGGTTTGCCGTCCTGAAGGCCGGCGGCATCTGCGTCACCACCATGCCGCTGCTGCGGGCCCGGGAACTGGTCTACACCATGGACCGGGGAGGGGTCACCCATGCGCTCTGCGAGGCCGGCCTGTCGGACGAGATGGAGGAAGCCGCCGCCGGCTGGCCGGAGCTGAAGCACCTCGCATTCTTTTCCCCGGCCGGCGACGGCGCGACTTCCCTCGAGACCGCCATGGAGAGCAAACCCGCCGATTTCAAGGCGGTGGACACCTCGGCCAGCGATGTCGCCCTGATCGCCTTTACGTCCGGGTCCACCGGCGGGGCGAAAGGCACCATGCATTTCCATCGGGACGTGCTCGCCACCTGCGATTGCTTTCCCCGCCATATCGGCAGAATCGACGAAACCGACGTCGTGACCGGAACGCCGCCGCTGGCGTTCACTTTCGGTCTCGGCGGCCTGACGGTGTTTCCCATGCGCTACGGCGCCTCGACCCGCTTCCTCACCGCGCCGGCGCCCGATGAGGTGCTGGACACCATCCAGCGTTACGGCGTAACCCAGATCTACACCGCGCCGACCGCCTACCGGGCGATGGCCGATCTGTGGGGCGAGTACGATATCTCATCGCTGCGTCAGGGAATTTCGGCGGGAGAGACACTGCCCAAGGCGACGTGGGAAGCCTTCAGGGACGCGACCGGCATCCGGCTGATCGACGGCCTCGGCGCCACCGAGATGTTTCATATTTTCGTCTCCGAGACCCCCGGCGATATGCGGGCCGGCTTTACCGGCCGCGCGATTCCGGGTTACCGGGCCAAGGTGGTCGACGACGACGGAAACGACGCGCCGCCGGGCACGCCGGGCCAACTCGCGGTCAAGGGCCCCACCGGCTGCCGCTACATCAACGACATCGAGCGGCAGAAAATTTATGTGAAGGACGGCTGGAACTATCCCGGCGACGTCTATGAGATGAGCGGCGAAGGCTACTTTCGCTACGTGGCGCGGGGCGACGACATGATCATTTCGTCCGGCTACAACATTTCCGGCCCCGAGGTGGAGGCGATGCTGCTCGAACACCCGGCGGTCGCCGAGTGCGCCGTCGTCGCTTCGCCGGATCCCGACCGCACCAACATCGTCAAGGCGTTCATCGTCCCCCGTCCGGGCGCCGAGACCGGCGAGGCGCTGACCGCCGAATTACAGGATTTCGTCAAGAACGGGATCGCGCCCTACAAGTACCCCCGCGCCGTGGAATACATCGACGAACTGCCCAAGACCCAGACCGGCAAGGTCCAGCGCTTCGTGCTCAGGCAGCGGGAACGGGAAAAGGGCTAGAGTCCCCGTACCCTCTTCCTTGGGAAAAACGCCTGCCAGGGATCGAGATCGCCCACCGGAACGTCGATGAGCACCGGGGCCGAGTGGTTGAGAGCCTCCCGAAGCGCGGCGCGCGTTTCTCCGGCCCGTTTGCCCGGCTATAGTGGCGCACGGCGAGAACAGGCAGCGGGAGAGGACGACATGCAGAAACTGCGTTTGGTGGAACCGGAGGGCGGCAACCTGATCGCCGCCGGCGCCAATCGGCTCAACATCATGGTCGGCGCCGGCGATACGGGCGGGTCGTTCGAGCTCATCGAAGAGACCTGTCAGCCGGGTTTCGTCTCCCGCATGCACAAGCACGACACGCGCTCCCAAACCTTCTACATCATCGAAGGTTCGGCCGAGGTGACCGTCGGAGAAAAATCCTTCACCGCCGAACAAGGCGCCTGCGTCCACGTGCCGCCGGGCGTCCCCCACCAGATCGAATCCGAGGGCGGGATGAAGATGCTGATGGTCTTCTCGCCGGGCGGCATGGAGGCGTTGTTCCAGGCGGTAGAAGACCTGACGCCGGAGCAAAAGGCCGATCCGGAATTCACCAGGGCCCTCTCCGCGTCCCACGACACCATCATGATGGACAGCGAGAGCAAGGGCACGGTCCTGGGGTAGCCGGCGATGAACGGACAATCCCCCATTCGCATCGGCATGGTGCTGTTCCCGAAGTTGACCCAGCTCGACCTCACCGGCCCGTACGAGGTGCTGAACTCCCATCCCCGCACCCGGATCGATCTGTTGTGGCACCGGCTGGAGCCCGTCGTGGCGCAGGGCGGCCTGATCCTGACGCCGAGTGCGACGTTCGGGGATTACGGCCGGCCGGATGTGCTCTTCGTCCCCGGCGGCCCCGGCGTCCTGGACGCGATGGACGACGAGGCGCTGCTCGATTTCATCCGGAGTGCGGCCGGCCACGCCCAATACATTACGGCGGTGTGCACCGGCTCCCTGGTGCTTGCCGCGGCGGGGCTGCTCGTCGGCAAACGCGCGACCTGCCATTGGAGTTCCATTCATCTGCTGGAGCTCATGGGCGCGACGCCGGCAAACGAGCGTGTCGTCGAGGACGGAAAGATCATCTCCGGCGGCGGCGTGACGTCGGGCATCGATTTCGGGTTGGTGCTGGCTTCCCGGCTGCTGGGCGAGGATGCCGCCCGGCGCATCCAGTTGCTCCTGGAATACAACCCGGCGCCCCCGTTCGAAGGCGGCCACCCGGACACCGCGCCGGCGGAAACCGTCGACGCGGTCACCGGGCTGATGTCCGAGGTCATCGAAAAACGCCGCCAAGCGGCCGAACGCATCGCCCGGGAACGGCTCAAACTGTGACCCGCGGCTGGCCGCACCCCCTCACCCTCTCCCCCTTCGACGGGGAGAGGGGATAGACAGCAAGTCGTCATCACCGGGCTTGCGCCGGGGTATGACGAAATAGCGGGCTCCAACAACACCCGTCATGCCCCGCCTCCGTCGAACGGTTTATTCACGCGGTCCGCGGGTTGCGGACCATGCCGGGTATGGGACCCACGGACCTCCTTGCGGTGCCGGGGGTTTCAACCGGGCGTGATTTGCCGAAAGCGGCCAGAAATGTCAAAATCCTTTCGTCGGAGTGCAACAATAGTGTCTCCGAAGTTGTGCGACGTAACGCGCTTCTGGTCATATTTGGAGGCTGTTGGCACAAATGACACGAGATGTTGCCGCCAATTTGACTGTCCGCCTTGCCGGGACCGCCGAGGATGTTCGGGCGGCCCAGGCGCTGAGGTATCGCGTATTTTACGAGAACATGGGCGCCGCGCCGTCCGAGGAAATGGCGCGGCGGAAACTCGATTTCGATCGGTTCGATGATTTCTGCGACCATCTCCTGGTGGTCGATCAAACGGTCCCGGAGGCGCCCCCCGAAATCGTCGGCACCTATCGGCTGCTGCGGCGGTCCCGGGCCGTGGAAACCAGCGGCTTCTACTCGGCGGCCGAGTTCGACCTGGATCCATTGAAGAAATATCCGGGAGAGGTGCTGGAACTCGGCCGGTCATGCGTCGACCCGGCGTTCCGGGATCGCGCCGTCCTGCAGCTGCTGTGGAAGGGGATTTCGGACTATTTGATGGACAACCGGATCACCCTCATGTTCGGCTGCGCCAGCTTCCCCGGGCTCGATCTGGATCAGATGGCCCAGGCCCTGTCGTACCTCTACTACTACCATTCCGCACCGGCGGACTGGCGCCCGCGGGCGCTGGACGAGCGCTACGTCAAGATGGACCGGATGCCCAAGGAGCAGGTGGACATGCGCCAGGCGCTCCGGGAGATGCCGCCGTTGATCAAGGGCTACCTTCGCCTGGGCGGCGTCATCGGCGACGGCGCGGTCATCGATGACGTATTCAATACCGTGGACGTGTGCCTGTTGGTGGAGACCGAGAACGTCCCCAAGCGGTATGCAAAGCACTATCAATTCGAAGACAAGATAGCGTCGGGGATTCTGAAAACAGGTCCCCAAAGGACCCGGGCCTGATGCGCCCCACCCTCCGCGCGATCATTCGAATCATCGGTCTGGCAGGGCTTACGGTCATTTTGCACCCGGTCTATTTTCTTGCGGGATCCCGCAGGCCGAAGGTCGTGCAGGCATGGCACCGGGCCGCCTGCCGGATAGCGGGGATCCGGGTATCGCCGGTCGGGGCGCCGGTCCGCGAAAAATCGACCTTGGTTGCCTCCAATCACATTTCGTATTTGGATATTCCCGCTCTGGCCTCCCGCCTGGATGCCGTATTCGTCGCCAAGGCGGACGTATCGAACTGGCCGGCTATCGGCTACCTGGCCAAGCTGGCAGGGACCATATTCATTGACCGCGAGACGAGTAAATCGGCCAGCCACGTGGATGCCGTCT
>JAPPFK010000085.1 GCA_028823885.1 Rhodospirillales bacterium
TGATGGGCAGGAACCAGGTAACCATGCGCATGGTGGTCGACTTGCCGGCGCCGTTGGGCCCCAGGAATCCCAGCACCTCGCCCTTGGAAACGTTCAAGGAAATACTATCGACCGCGGTAAAGGGACCAAACCGCTTGGTCAGGTTCTCCAACGCAATCATCGGAGCTTGTTCAGACATCTCTTTTGCCACCTCCCAAACGGCGCCAATCCAACCAATGTCCCGCACACGTCCCGGCAATTTCGCCTGAACGGCGGGCGCGCTGCCCCAAACCTGCATCAGCAATATCTGGGTCGTTCGCCATTCTCTTCGACGATCCAATTGGATGGGAGCGCAATCCCGGCCCTGGGATCAGTCGTTCGAATTGGTCTCAATTCACAGTCGCCGGCACAAAAATACCGGCGCTCTCTTGCTGAGAGCGCCAGTCATTTAGGTCAATGATTTCAGGGCGTCAAGTAGTGTTCCCGACTTTTTTCCCAAGCGCCGCGAGCCGACTGCCTAGACGGCGCGGGCGGATTGGATGACCGCCTTCTGAACCTTCTCGAACGCCCGCACTTCCAGCTGCCGGACACGTTCGCGGCTGATGCCGTATTCCTCGCCCAGTTGCTCGAGCGTCACCGGGTCATCCCTGAGCCGGCGCTCGACGAATATGTGCCGCTCGCGCTCGGGCAATTCGGCAAGAGCGGCCTGCAGCATTTCGTTGCGGATGCCCGCCTCTTCGCGCTGCGCGACAATGGCTTCGGGCGACGGGCTCTCGTCGACCAGGGTATCCATGAACTCGACGCTGTCGCCGTCCTCGGAAACCGGCGCATTGAGGGAATAGTCCCGGGCCGACATGCGGCGGTTCATGTTGAGGATATCGTCGGCGGAAAGGCCGAACTGCTTGGACAGAGCTTCCGCCTGCTCGGGGTCAAGCTCTCCCGCATCAAGGATCTGAAGACGGGCCTTCGCCTTGCGCAGGCTGAAAAACAGCTTCTTCTGAGCCGCCATGGTGCCCAATTTGACCAATGACCATGAGCGCAGGATATGTTCGGTGACCGACGCCTTGATCCACCACATGGCATAGGTCGAGAGCCGGAAACCCCGTTCCGGTTCGAACTTCTTCACCGCCTTCATCAGGCCGATATTGCCTTCGGAAATAAGGTCCGAAACCGGCAATCCGTAACCGCGATACTGCATGGCGATCTTGGCGACCAGGCGAAGGTGGCTGGTCACGAGCTGATGCGCCGCCTCGGCTTCGCCGTGCTCGCGAAACCGCTCGGCGAGCATGTATTCCTCATCGGCCGTCAGCAACGGAAACTTCTTGATTTCATTGAGGTACCGGGCAAGCCCAGGTCCCTCGGATACAACCGGTAAAGTAATTGCCCTCATTGTCGTTATCCTTTCCCGCTCACGTTCCGCGGAGTTTAATCCGCCGGTGGTGGTGGCTTATGTCATCGAGTTCACACTCGGCGACAAAATGCCGTTCCCCGTTTTCCCGGGAAACCAGTGCCTATTCGGGACTGAGGTGACAAATTCGTTTCATGGGTCACATCCTCCATACGAAGCAACATGCCGTTCGGCCCACATTTCCTGTCGGGCCACCGACGGCAAAGGGTCCCAAAAGCGGCAACCCCAGCCGTTTGATGGTCGTAATATTACGGAAAAATCAGTCAAAAATCAAGCAAAATCGGATTTTTGACGGAATTCCAGATGAACTTATCGTGAGAATTCAGCCGTTTACGACGGTTTTTTTAATGGTTCGACTCCGGAGGCCGGTCAACCGCCGCGGAGGAGCCAGGCCGCCACGGCAATAACCACGATGGCCCCGACCACCCAGACGGCCGGTGAAACCCCGGCTTTCGGCTGCCCGGCCGGGGCGGAATCAGGTTCGGGAGCCGCCGCGGCTTCCGCGGGCGCGGCGGGCGCCTCGGCCGCTTCTGCCCCGCCACCAACGATGTCGCTGAATTTGGAGAAGAAATCATCGGCGGTCTTCTTGGCGACGCCGAGGACCAGCCGGCTGCCGACGCTCGCCAGCTTTCCCCCGACCTCCGCGTTGGCTTCGTAGTTCAGGACCGTCTCGTTGCCCTCGCCCGAAAGCCTGACCTCGGCGCCGCCCTTGGCGAATCCCGCGACCCCGCCCTGGCCCTCGCCCGAGATGGTATAGCCGTTGGGCGGATCGATATCCGAGAGATTGACCGTGCCGTTGAAGGTGGCCTTTACCGGCCCGACCTTCGCCGTCACCTTCGCCTGGAACTCGGTATCCGACGTCTTTTCGAGGCTATGGCAGCCGTCGATACACTGCTTGAGAACCTCCGGGTCGTTCAGCGCCTCCCATACCTTCTCGCGTGGCGCCGGGATGGTGTATTCGCCGCTCATATCCATAATCGTGATCCCCTTCGAATTCCCAATGGTGTCCCGGCGGCATTCGCCGCCTTCGCGCGGGCGCCCTTATAGTCAAGACGTCCCGACACTACGAGCCAATTCGGTACGCTGACCGAAATTCGGACAGCTGCGTCCGAAACTCCTATTCCGCCGCCTTCCGCCCGGCCACGGTTTCCGCGTAGATGTCGAGGGTTTGCTGCAAGGTTCTCGATTTATCCAGCGTTTCGCGGGTTTCCGCCCCCAATGGAGATGAATCGATCAGCCGGAAGACATCCGCGGCCCCCTTATGCAGATCGGGTGTGAGGCCGGCAGCGCCGAAGGTCTCGGAAATCTGATCCATTTCCCCGGACCAGCGGCCGGCATCGCAAGCGTAAAACGGCACCCGGGCGGTCATCATGTCCCAATCGGCGTTCTGGCTTTTCGAAAACTCGGCCTGCAATTCCTCGCCGACACCCAGCAATTCGCCGGCGAGCAGCACCGCGGTGTGGAGCGTCATCTTGCCCTTGGTCATTCCCGCGTAGCACATCTTGATGGCGGCGGCCCGGGTGATCTCCGGTCCCATGTCGATGACGGAAACGGCTTCGCCGTCCATGAACGCGATTTCGTTGACCGACGCCCCGCCGGCATAGAACCTAGTCCTGGGGCCGCGGCCGGGCGGCGGACCGATAATCCCCACCTTCACGAAATCCGCGCCGGCGCCGCTCATGGCCTCGGCAATCGCGAGCGTCGTCTTCGGCGAAACGGCGTTGCAGTCCACGAACAGCGGCGCCGCACCCGTCGCCGACATCGCCGCCGCGGCATCGGCCGCGAACCCGAGGGCGTTTTCGGGCGGCATGATGGAGAGCACCATCGAAGCCTCCTGAACAAGGCTTCCGAGATCGCCGGCGTCCTCCATGTTCGATCGCCCGGCGCGTTCCCTGGTCAGTTCGCTCCGGCCCGTCAATAGGGTCAGCACCCGGTGCCCCTGGCCGCCGAGCATCCCGCCGACAACATGTCCCATGTCACCGGGGCTGATCACCCCGATCGTCCGCGTATCCATTGATGATTCCCCCTCCTGGGTGGCCCGGCATCGCCTGAGGTGCGGGCGCCGAAAGAAATTTTCGATGAATGGCGCCAGTATACCAGTTCGACCGCCGGGCCCAATCCCGATTGGGACGAACAAACGGCCGGTCCCGTCATCGGCGGCCCTTCGGATGACGAGGGTCCGCTTTCCTATCGCGCCGCCGCCTTGAGCGCCGACATGCGGGCATAGGCCGCGAGATATTCGAGGCTGGTGGCGACCTCGACCAGAACCGGCCCGTCGGCGGCCATCGCCTTTTCGATCACCGGCGCCACGTCGTCCTCGGTTTCGATCTTGAACGCCGTCAGGCCGAAAGCCGCGCCCAGGGCGGCGAAATCCGGATTGGGCAAATCGGTTGCGATGGTCCGGCCCGGGTAGTCCTTCTCCTGATAGAGCCGGATGGTGCCCAGGCTGCCGTTGTTGGAGACGAAGATGCGGATCGGCAGATTGCGCTCCACGGCCACCGACATCTCGTTGCCGGTCATCTGAAATCCCCCGTCACCGACCAGACAGGCAACTTGCCGGTCCGGATGGCGGAGACCCGCCGCCACCGCCGCCGGCACCCCGAAACCCATGGCCCCGGCGACGGCGCCCAGGAAGGTGTGGGTGGTCTTGAACGGAAACAGCCGGTGCAGCCAGGTCGAGAAATTGCCCGCGTCGTTGGCGATGATGGCGTCGTCATCCAGCGCGCCGGCCAGCCCCTTGATGACGTTTCCGAACACCACCCCGTCGTCGGCGCGGGGGAAATCCCACGCCATCCGGCTCGCCGCCAGATCGTGAGCCCGCGCGATCCAGCCCGCCCGCCCGTCGGGCGCCGGCTTGGCATTCATCTTCGCCAGGGCCTCCAGGACCGCCGTTCCATCGGCGTTGATCTCCAGGTCGGTCTCATAAACCCGCCCGAGCTGCGCCGCATCCGGGTGGACATGAATCAGCGGCTGGTCCGGTTTGGGCGCCCTGGGAACGGCGTAGCCCTGGGTGGTGACGTCTCCCAGCCGGGAGCCGATGGCCACGACCAGGTCCGCCTCGTTCAATGTCCGCTCGAAATCGGCCGGCATGTTGAACGCCATGTGCGCGGCGAAATTCGGATGCGTGTTGTCGAACAGATCCTGATGGCGCCAGCCGACGGCGACGGGGATTTGCCACGCCTCGCTGACCGCCCGCAAGGCGTCCCGCCCGCCCCTCTGGTCGATCTGGCCGCCGGCGATCAGCAGCGGGCGCTCGGCGGCGGCGAGCCGCTCGGCGATTTCGGCGATTTGCCCATCGGTGGGCGCAGGCAAATCGTTGTCCGCGCGCGCCGCCGCCGGCGCGCCTATGTCATCGAGCAGCATATCCTCGGGCAGCGAAACGACCACCGGACCGGGCGTCCCGCCTTCGGCGACGGCGAACGCTTTCGCCGCCTCCCCGGGGAGCCGTTCGGCGTCCGTCACCTCGACCACATGCTTGGCCATGCCGCCGAAGAAGCGCTGGTAGTCGACTTCCTGGAACGCCATGCGGCCGAGGTCCGCGCGTGCCACTTGTCCGATGAACAGAACCAGGGGGACCGCATCCTGCTCGGCGACGTGAACGCCGAGGGATGCGTTGGCCGCGCCGGGCCCCCGGCTGACCATGGCGACCCCGGCCCGTCCGGTCATCTTGGCGTCCGCGACGCCCATCAGGCTCGCGCCCGACTCATGGCGAGTGGTCACGACGTCCATATGGGGGGCGTCGTACAAGGCGTCGATAACCGCGAGATAGCTCTCGCCGGGAACGCAAAAGACCCGGTCGATCCCGTGCAATCCCATCGTCTCGACCAATATGTCGGCGGCGCGCGCCATGTGCTGCTCTCTTGTTGCTCCGTGGCCCGAAATTCAACGCCTCAGGTGATATCCGCCTCCACGCGGGTCTGCAAGACGCCAGCCGGCAGGGGCCGCCACGGGCCACCACGGATAAGTGCCGCAATTCCCGCCGATCGCTCCCGGCGCCGGCGCCGGCCGGCCTTGCCTTTGAGCGGGGCGGACTGTCTTATGGCGACGGGCGGTCGAGCGCCCGAAACCCCTGGAGCGCCCATGCCCGATACCGGCCCGACGGTTGCGCCTGCCGGGACCCGGCAATCCTACCTGCTCGGGGCCGGCTTTACGCTGGCCGCGGTCTTTTTGTTTACCGCCTCCCACGGCATCGTCCGTCTGCTCAGCGGCGGTCTGCATCCAACCGAGATCGCCTTCTTCTCCAACGTCTTCTCGTTCCTGTTCTACGTTCCCTGGCTGATCCGAAACGGGATCGGCGCCATGAGGACGCCCAAGTTCCACCTCCACTTCGTCCGCTCCTTTTTCAACGCGGCGGCGCTGATGTCCTGGTACACCGCGCTGTTCCTGACCCCGCTCGGAGACGCCGTCGCCCTGGCGCAGACGGGTCCGCTTTTCCTGACCCTGGCGGCAATCCTGTTCCTCGGCGAGCAGGTGGGACCCCGGCGATGGGCGGCGCTGGGTATCGGGGCCATCGGCGCGCTGGTCATTATCCGGCCGGGCTTCGAGGAATTCTCGCTCGGGTTTATCTTCGTGCTTGCCGGCGCGTGCTTCAGCGCCGGCACCAAGATCTTCGCCAAGATTCTCACACGGTACGACAGCCCGGCGGCTTGCGGCGCGTATGTGGCGCTGCTGCAGATCCCGATCACCTTTGCCTTCGCCATCTGGTTCTGGCGGGAGCCGACATTGGAACAAATCCTGTGGCTCGCCGCCATCGGCCTTCTGGTCGGCGCCGCTCACCTGACCATGGTACAGGCGTTCAGATACGCGGACGTCAGCGCCGTCGAACCGCTTTACTACACCCGCCTGGTCTGGGCGGCGGCCATTGGATATTTCTTTTTCGCCGAGTTCCCCGATCTGTGGACCTGGGTCGGCTGCGCGATCATCGTCGGCGCAACCACCTACGTCGCGCGCCGCGAATCCGCGGCCCGGTCGATCAAGAGGCGCACGCCCGCCGACAGCCCGGCGCCCGGGCCCTAGAACGGCACACCACCGCCCCAAATAGGGCTGGCCACTGGGTGCGGCGGAACGCTACTGTTTACCCAAGGCAAAAACCAAGACCTGCGGGGAGCGCAAATTTCCGATGGCGAACGGCATCGAAAAGGCCAACGGACACCGGCCAAGCGGACTGCTGCACCTGCTCGATCCTTCGTTGCGCCTTGCGCCCCACCCCGACCAATCCGACCTTCCCTTCGATCTCGACCAGGCGCTGTCATCCGTCTTCCGGCTGACCTCGGAAGTTCCCGAGGAGGCCTTCTCGGCGCGGACGCTGGGGATCGAGCGGCAGGGCAATGCGATCGTCATCGGCGACGGCGGGCTGATGCTGACCATCGGCTATCTGGTGGTCGATGCCGACGAGATCATCCTTCACGGCCGCGGCGGCCGGACCGTGGAAGCCGAGCTCCTGGGCTACAACCACGAGAGCGGCTTCGCGGTGATCCGGTCCCTCGAGGCGCCCGGCGTGCCCCCCCTGCAGCGGGGCAGTTCAAAGGCGCTTCGCGAAGGCGACCCGGCGATCATTGCCCCCTACGGCGGCGCCGACCACGCCATTTCGGGCGCCGTCGTGTCGCGGCGCGAATTCGCCGGGTCCTGGGAATACATGCTGGACCACGCCATCTTTACCGCGCCGATTCATCCGAACTGGTCCGGGGCGGCGCTGATCGACGGGTCCGGCCGGCTGGTCGGCGTCGGCTCGTTGTGGGTGAACGACGCGGAGCCCGGAAGCAAGGACAGTCCCGGCAACATGTTCGTTCCCATCGATCTCCTCGAACCGATCCTCGATGATCTGATCAGCAAGGGGTTCGCCGATGTCGAGCCGCGGCCCTGGCTGGGCATGTACACGTCCGAGGCCATGCGGCGGCTGTTCGTGTCCGGGGTCATCCCCGAGGGCCCGGCCGATATCGCCGGCGTCGAGGCCGGCGATCTCGTCGCCGGGGTCGCCGATCAGCCGGTGACCCGGCTGAGCGAAATGTACCGGATGATATGGGGGCTGGGCGGCGCCGGCACGGAGGTCCTGCTGAACCTGCGCCGCAACGGCGAAGACATGGATGTCACGATTACGTCGGACAGCCGCTATCGCTTCATGCAGCAGCGGCGTCCGCACTGATCAGCCGGCAAAATCAAGCTCCGCCAGCATCCCCCACACCGCGGTTCCCGCGAAGACCAGCAAAATCGCCGTGATCCCGGCCAGCGCCCCCCAGGCGAACCGCGATTCAGCGGGCTCAACCGCGAAAAGGCGGGTCAATCGCATACGGGCGAACGGCAGCAGCAATGCGATGGCAAGGGGAAAGGCCATGAGGCTGGCGCCGCGAATGACCCTGGCGTTGGCCAGGACGATGCTCTCATCGGGCGACAGCAGAGACGGCGCCAGGGCCATGAATACGAAAACGCCGAGGAACCCGGCGGCGGCGGCGCCGATCAACAGGATTTCGACGATCAGCGCAAATCGGCGGACCGCCGGCGAACCATCTGCGATTGACGGGTTCATTGGGGCCTGACAATAGGGGATAGAGGTCTATTCTAGTAGCGGATTCGACACCGGGTTCCCGACTTGCCCCAAACCGCCATCCCCATTACCGCCTGGCTGTTCAGCGCCATCGCCGTGACCACGATCATCGGCGCCTTCACCGGCGGACATGTCCTCCCCTCCCTCGCGGCGCTTTGCATCGTTCTCTATCTTGCTCTTGAATTCCGCCGCATCCCGAGGCCTCAGCAGATTTCAGGCCTGGTGCTCGCGGGCCTGGGCGTCGCTGCCCTGGCGGCGGCCGGGGATTGGCGGTCCGGACTATTGGAGGGCATCAGCCGGTCGCGCGTCTTCCTGGTTCTGTTCTTTGCGGTGACCTGGATGCAGTGGCCGGTTTCCCGGAGCCCGGCCCTGCGGGCAACGCGGGCGACAATCGTCTCGCAGCCCCCCGGCCGCCGCTTCGCCTTCTTGACCGGCGGCGTTCACCTGTTGGGGTCGGTCCTGAATCTGGCGGGCCTCGGATTGCTCACCACCATCGTCGAAAAGCCCGGCACCGACCCGGCGCTCCGCAAGCGGCTGACCCTGGCGCTCATGCAGGGATTCACCAGCGCGTCGTGCTGGTCGCCGTTCTACATCGGAACCATCGTGGTCCTCGTCGCCCTCCCCGCGCTTACCTGGCAGGACCTCGCACCCTGGGGCGCCGGAATGGCCGTTGTGCTGATGTTCGGATCGTGGGGTCTGGCGCGGTTTTCGGCAAACCGCGCCGCCACGCGGGCCGAAGCGCCCGGCGCCATTCCGCTCGAGGCAAGCCAGGGTTTGCGCACCATTGCCCTGCTGGCGTCGCTGATTGGAATTGTGATGGTTCTCGTGGAGGTTCTCGACGTCCCCATACCGGTGATCCTCGGCATCGTCGCGCCGCCCTTCGCGCTGATTTGGTACGCCTCCCATAAATCCGCCGTTCACCCGTTCAGGGAGCTTGCGTTGAGGGTGGCGACGGCGCTGCCCGGCTTGCGGAACGAAACCCTCCTCTTCGTCGCCGCCAACATTTTCGGGATCGGCGTCGGCGCGCTGATTCCGGCCGCCGCGACCGCCGAATTCGTCGCCTCGGCCATCCCCTTCCCCGATCTCAGGATCGTCGCCTTGATCCTCGTCTTCGTCGCCACCAGCGCCGCCGGCCTGCACGCGGTCATCGTGGTGGTCTCGCTGAGCGCCGTCCTTCCGCCGTCGGCGCTCGGGCTGCCGGACCTGATCGTCGGGCTCACCTATATGGGATGCTGGGGCATGAGCACGATGATTTCGCCGTTCTCGGGGACCACGCTGTTCATGTCGCGGGCCACGGGCGTACCGGCCCATGTCATCGGCTGGCGCTGGTCGCCGCCGCTGGTCGGCGTCAGTAGCGTGCTTATCGCGGCGACGGTGATCGGATTGCGGCACGTCCTTTATTGACGCGCCATCCATCACGCGGACTTGACCCTCACCGGCCGGCCACTAATCTCATCGCAACAAGCTGCTAGGCTGGGAGGCAGACGTGACGAGAAAGCCGGCTATTGCAATCGACTGCCATGCGCACATCGTGGTGCCGGAGGTCTTCGAAATCACCTCGAAGCACGGTCTTCACGCGCGCATCGGGCTGAAGGGCCGGACCAGCCTGGGCGCGGCCAGGGAGTCCCAACGCACCATGACGCGCATGGTCGGCACCAGGGAGCGGCTCCGGGACATGGATCGCATGGGCGTCGACATGCAGGTGATCTCCCCCAGCATCGTGCATCAATCCACCTACTCGGCGCCGGGGGCGCGGGCGCACAAGATCGACCGGATGACCAACGATGGGACCGCGGAGATGGTCGCCAAGCACCCCGACCGGCTGATCGGCATCGGACTGGTTCCCCTCCACGATCCCACGCGGGCGGTCCGGGAGATGACCCGCTGCGTGACCGAACTCGGGCTCCGGGGGGTCGAGATTTCCACCATCGTCAACGACCTGGAAATCGGCGATCCGAAATTCCTCCCGTTCTGGAAGGCGGCCGAGAAACTGGACTGCCCGGTCTTCATCCATCCGGCCGGCAACTCCAATCCGCGGCTTCGCAAATTCGGCCTGGCGTTCACCTTGGGGCAGCCCTACGAAGAGGCGCTGGCCATGTCGTCCCTGGTCTATGAAGGGATCATGGACAAGTTCCCCAAACTGAAAGTCCTCATCGTCCATGGCGGCGGCTTCCTGCCCTACTACGCCGGACGTCAGGATTCGGCTTCCCGGACCGGACGGGACGGCGCCAAGCTGAAAGGCGAATTCTCCAGCTATATCCGGAAATTCTATTTCGACACGGTGCTGTTCAACCCGGACATGCTGACGTTTCTCGCCGCCAAGGCGCCGGCAAGCCACATCCTCATGGGCACCGACTATCCCTTCGGCGAGCAGGACCCGGTCGGCTTCATCAGGCGCAACCGGAAGATACCGGCGGCGGCGCGGGACGGCCTGCTGGGGAAAAACGCGGCGCGGCTGTTCAAGATCCCCGTGTGATGGCCGCCAAGCCGAAAATCCTCATCGCCGGCGCCGGCATGGGCGGATTGACCGCCGGCGCCGCCCTGCTCCGGGCGGGGTACGACGTCGAAATATACGAGCAGGCCCCCGAACTCGGCGAGGTCGGCGCCGGATTTCAGGTGAGCGCCAACGCCACCCGCGTCCTCCACGCCCTCGGCCTCGGCAGCGGCCTGGAGCGGATCGCCGCCATTCCCGAAGGCAAGGTCATCCGTATCTGGAGCACCGGCGAAACCTGGCCGCTGTTCGACTTCGATCAGGCCTTCGTCGAGCGCTACGGCTATCCCTACTACACGTTCCACCGGGCCGATCTGCACGAATTGCTGGTCGGCGCCGTGCGCCGCGAAAAGCCGGATGCGATCCGTCTCGGCCATGCCTGCGCCGGGTTCGAGCAGGATGGCGGCGGCGTCACCTTGAAATTCGACAACGGAGATGAAGCGCGCGGCGACGCCCTCATCGGCGCCGACGGCGTGCATTCGGCCATCCGCGCCGCCCTGGGTCACCAGGACAATCCCGTATTTACCGGCTCCATGGCGTGGCGCGGCGTCCTGCCCGCCGATGATCTGCCGGAGGACCGGTTTCCAGCGGTCGGCACCAACTGGGTGGGTCCCGGCGGGCACTGCATCACCTACCGCCTCCGCCGGGGGGAAATATTCAACTTCGTCGGCATCCGCGAGAAGGACTGGCAGGTGGAATCCTGGACGGCGCGGGGCTCCAGGGAAGAATTCCTCGCCGATTTCGAGGGCTGGCACGAGGACATCCACTATCTGATCGAGCGGATCGAGGAACCGTACAAGTGGGCGATCATGGTTCGCGAGCCGCTGGAAAGCTGGACCAGCGGCCGGGTGACGCTGCTGGGAGACGCCTGTCACGCCATGGTGCCGATGCTGGCCCAGGGCGCCTGTGCGGCCATCGAGGACGGCTACGTGCTCATGCGGGCGTTCGAGGCGGCCGGCGGCGCGGTCGAGGAAGCGCTCGGGCGCTATGAAGGCGCCCGCCACGAACGCACGTCCAGGATGGTGCTGGGCTCGGCCGACAACGCCCGCCGGTTTCACGACCACACCCTCGCCGATCCCTCGGACGCCAAGGAATACGTGGACCGCGAATGGCGGCCCGAGAGGATATTCGAGCGCTACGACTGGCTGTTCGCCTACGACGCGACGACGGCAACCGTATGAGGCGAACCGGGGCGTAATTCGGCTGTCAAATCGTCACGTTCGGGATAGGATTCCGGTACGGTCGGAGATTATTCGGCAAATAGGAGGGTACGCGGCATGACCGAATTCGTTCTCGACGAACGTCTCGCCCGGCGGCCGGTTGCGGCCGATTGGGGGTTGTCGACGGTGCTGTTCGTCGACGACGCCCGGTTCCCCTGGGTGATCGTCGTGCCCCGGGTCCCCGATGTCACCGAAATCCACCAACTTTCCGCCGGGGATCAGGCGGCATTGATCGGCGAGGTCGCGCGGGCTTCCCGCGCGCTGAAGGCGGCATTCCATCCGGAAAAGATCAACGTGGCGGCCCTCGGCCACCACGTACCCCAGCTTCACGTCCATGTCCTGGGCCGCAACAGGTCCGATCCCTTGTGGCCGGACCCGGTTTGGGGTCCGGGCGAGCGGGAGCCGCACAATCCCGTCCCCTACGGCGATCCGGGGTTCGGCGAGGCGCTGGAAAAGCTGCGCGCCGCCCTAGATCGGGTCATGTTTTGACGGAACCACGGCGCGGTTTCGTCAAAACATGTGAATCCGATCTATTTCAATAGTGTAGAGCCGATCATGGATTGTCGGAATCGCAAACCGATTCCGACAAACCATGATCGGCTCTAGAAGCGGCGTGAATTTGAGACGCAGCGCCGTTTCGCGCTAAACTCGACCCATGCGACGTTGGCCCATGCGGAATTGGATCATCGCGATTGCGTTGGCGGTTTTCCTGGGCGGCCCGGCGGAGGCGGCCGCGGGACCTGAGTGCTCGTGCCGGTACAAGGGCCGGGACGTGCCGGTCGGCGGACAGGTTTGCTTGAACACGCCGCAAGGCATGCGGATCGCCACCTGCGGGTTCGAACTCAACAACACGAGCTGGAAATTCTCCAAGCGGTCCTGCGGCCAGGTGGCCGGGCGCGCCTCGCCAATCGGTCAATCTCAATCAGCTGCGTTTCTAGACTCCCGCAAGGTCAATCTCCCGGCGTCGAAATAACCTTCTCGCAGAGCGCCCGGTCGGCTTCGGCCTTCGCCAAGGCTTCCGTCAACAGGTCGGCGACCGAAGGCCGGAGCCGGGTGAGGGGCATGACGCGTGCTGCTGAAGCAAAGAAATTCGTCATGCCCGTGCTCGACACGGGCATCCACGTGGATCACCGGGTCAAGCCCGGTGATGACGATCTTCCTGAACCACAGAGACAGTGAGACAGTGAGATAGGAGGAGTTAACCATTCCTCCTCAGTGAACTCTGTGTCTCTGTGGTGAAATTCCTGTTTCCTGAATGCCCCGCCCACTTTGCCGGCTGGCCGGCAAAGCCGGTCCAGTGAGGCGGGGCATGACGGGTGGAGTGTGCCGCAATTGGAGTGCGTCATGGCCGGGCGCCAGACCCGGCCATCCACGTGTATCACTGCCCCGCAAAGCGTGGATGCCCCGGACGAGCCGGGGCATGACGGCTGGAGTGTGCCGCAATTGGAGTGCGTCATACCCCCCAATTCCCCCTTGTCCCCACGCCCGCGCGAACTAAATGTATGGATGACTGCCGCTCCGTCACCGGGGCGGCGTTTTGCGTATAAGGGGCGAGCTATGCGTTTTTGTACGACCTTATTGGTGCGTTACCTCCCAAACGGGTGACAATAAATGTCTATTAATGTCCATGAATGACTATTAGAACGAAAACGGCCAAATTGGAAAATATTTATAAATCATGATATTTCAAAACCTTACAGCTATGCGCCAGACGCATAGCTCGGACCCCATCCGGCGCTTGCTACCGCCTCGCCCATGGGCTATCCCCCGCGCCATGGATTTACGGAACTTCGCCATCATCGCCCACGTCGACCACGGCAAGACCACGCTGGTGGACGGCCTGCTGCGCCAGACCGGCGCCGTCCGCGACAACCAGCAGGTGGCGGAGCGCGCCCTGGACTCGGGCGATCTCGAGCGCGAGCGGGGCATCACCATTCTCGCCAAGTGCACGTCGGTGGAATATTGCGGCACCCGGTTCAACATCGTCGACACGCCGGGCCATGCCGATTTCGGCGGCGAGGTGGAGCGCATTCTCTCCATGGTCGACGGCGTCCTGCTCCTCGTCGATGCGGCCGAGGGCCCCATGCCCCAGACCAAGTTCGTCACCGGCAAGGCGCTCAATCTGGGCCTTCGCCCGATCGTCGTGATCAACAAGGTGGACCGCATGGACCAGCGGGCGGACAAGGTCCTGGACGAGGTTTTCGACCTGTTCGCCGGGCTGGACGCGGACCAGGACCAGTTGGATTTTCCGGTGATGTACGCCTCGGCCAAGGAAGGCTGGGCCGCCCATGAACCGGACGGCCCGCGGGACGGCCTGACGCCGCTGTTCGAACTGATCCGCGATCATGTGCCGCCGCCGGACGCCGAGCCGGACGGGCATTTCGCCATGCTCGCCACCACCCTCGAGGCGGACCCCTATCTGGGCCGCGTGCTGACCGGCAAGATCGCTTCGGGCCGGGCCGCCACCAACATGATTGTCAAGGCGCTGGGCCGGGCCGGCGACGTATTGGAGGAAACCCGGCTGACCAAACTGCTGGCGTTCCGGGGCCTCGAGCGGGTGCCGGTGGAAAGCGCCGGGGCCGGGGACATCGTGGCGCTCGCCGGATTCCAAAAGGCGACCGTCGCCGACACGCTCTGCGCCGCCGAGGCCGCAGACGCCCTCGAAGCGCAGCCCATCGATCCGCCGACATTGGCCATGACGTTCGCCATCAACGATTCCCCCCTCGCCGGCACCGAGGGCGGCAAGGTGACCTCGCGGGTCATCGGGGACCGGCTGCGGGCCGAGGCCGAGGGCAACGTCGCGATCCGGGTGACCGAGACCGGGGACGCGAATGCGTTCGAGGTCGCGGGCCGGGGCGAATTGCAGCTCGCGGTCCTGATCGAGACCATGCGCCGGGAAGGATTCGAGCTCTCCATCTCGCGGCCCCGGGTGGTCTACCGGGAAGACGAACACGGCAACCGCCTGGAGCCGGTCGAGGAAGTGACCATCGACGTGGACGAGGAGTTCTCCGGCCCGGTGGTCGAGAAGCTGGGCAAACGCAAGGCCGAGCTTCGGGAGATGAAGACCGGCGAGCGGGGCAAGCAGCGTCTCGTGTTCATCGCGCCCTCCCGGGCGCTGATCGGCTACCACGGCGAGTTCATGACCGATACGCGGGGCACCGGCGTCCTCAACCGGGTGTTTTCCGGCTACGCCCGCTACAAGGGCGCCATCGGCGCGCGGCGCAACGGCGTGCTGGTCTCCCTCGAAAACGGCAAGGCGGTGGCCTACGCGCTGTGGAACCTGGAGGAGCGGGGGCCCATGTTCATCGGCGCCGGCGAGAAGGTCTATGGGGGCATGATCATCGGCGAACACAACCGGGGCGGCGATCTCGAGGTGAACCCGCTGAAGGCCAAACAGCTCACCAACATCCGCGCCGCCGGCAAGGACGACGCCGTCGATCTCACCAAGCCCATCGAGATGACCCTCGACAAGGCCATCGCCTATATCGGCGACGACGAGCTGGTCGAGGTGACGCCCGAAAGCGTCCGGCTCCGCAAACGCCACCTCGACCCCCACGAACGCAGGCGGCGCTCGAAGAAGGCCGAGGTGGCGTGATGGAGGCGCGGGTCAAATGGGTGGAGCAGCGGACGTTCGTGGGCGAGAGCGGCTCCGGCCACTCCGTGGTGATGGACGGCGCGCCGGACGCCGGCGGGCGCGACCTCGGCGTCCGGCCCATGGAGATGCTGCTGCTCGGCATGGGCGGCTGCACGGCATTCGACGTCGTCGACATTCTCCGGAAGGGCCGGGAGCCGGTGGAAGACGTGGTGATCGAACTTTCCGGGGAACGATCCGGGGAGATCCCCAAGGTGTTCACCAGGATCGACGTCAAATACATCGTCACCGGCAGGGGGCTGAACCCGGACAAGGTCGAGCGGGCGGTCCATCTGTCGGCCGAAAAATATTGCTCGGCGACCATCATGATGGGCGCCACCGCCGAGATCACCCACACCATCGAGATCGTCGAAGCCGGGTAACGCTCCGATGGCCATGCCCCGACGCAAGTCCGGGGTATCCAGGGGCCAATGATGATCGTCGACGCTCGGCCCGGGGATCAACGGGCGCCCGCAGATGGGACAGGGGACATTCCTTTCGCCCTCGCTGCTCACTGTGCGGCCTGACGTTCAGCTTCCTGAGCCCGGCGATAGGCTTCTTGCGCCTCCTCGGTGCGACTCAAGATTGCCAGAGCGTCTCCCCGCAATTTGTGAATCTTGGCGGCATCCTCCAAGGGGTTGAGCCGTAAAGCCATATCGAAATCGAAGAGCGCGTCCTCGGCGCGATCGAGCGCCAGAAGGACCTCGCCCCGGGAAATCCAGACATCTCTGTAGGTCGGATCATTTTTCACGACCAGGTTGAACTCCCGGAGCGCCCTCCTACGATGGCCCAGGGAATCGAAGGCTGAACCCCGGACATATCTGGCGGCCACATATCTTGGATCGCTTTGAGGAACCCGGGCCGCGGCGGCAAGCGCCTCCTCGAATCTGCGCAGAGCCATCAGAGCCGTCGCTCGTACAAACGAAATTGATCCGACGAGTTCTCGATCCCCCAAACTGAGAGCCTTGTCAGCATCGGCAAGAGCCATTTCCCATTCGTTCAGAGACAGATAGTTCATCCCGCGTGCGGCATGGGTCGCCGCTATGTTCGGATCAATGCCGATGGCGGCCGTCAAATCGTCGACGGCTCCCTGATAATCACCGCTCTTCCCGCGTATCTCCGCCCGCGTCACATAGGCGTCATACCGTTCGCCGGGAGCGGCTCCACTCTCGATGACCGCCGTCACGTCGGCCGAAATCTCCGCTCGAGTCCGATCGTCATCCAGCCATATTTTGACCGCGACGACGCCAAACACGAAGCTGACCGCGAGGACGAACAGGCCGGCTCCAATGAGGGCGCAGCCCCATGGCCCGATCTGGAATCCGGGCTTTTTCTCCGGTGCTTCGGTGCCTGCGCCGTTATCCGCCACTCTTGATTTTTTCGTGGTTGCGGATCACTTCGGCGACGATGAATTCGAGAAATTTCTCCGAGAAGTCGGGATCCAGATTGGCCGCCTTGGCAAGCTCGCGGAGCCGCGCGATCTGTTCCGCCTCGCGCTCCTTGTCGGCGGCGGGGAAATCCCGCTCCGCCTTCAGTTCGCCCACTTTCTTGGTGACCTTGAACCGCTCGGACAGCAGATAAATCAGCGCCGCATCGATGTTGTCGATGCTGTCCCGGAATTCCTGAAGTTGGGGATCGTTGGTTTCGGCCATGTCGCGGTCCAGTTCGTCAATTGCGCCGACATCATAGGGAGGACGCGCCCGTTCGTCACGGCTCGCCGTTTGCGCGGCCCGCCCCGCTGTCGTCAAATCACCGCTGGCAATACGGTGCTGGTGTGTTATCACCCGCGCCCATCCTGAGGACATCGGTCATGGAGCAGACGGCGGCGCGGCCGGAACGGCTGGACGCCCCGCCCCGCGGCATGCGGGAGCGGGTTCGAGAGCTGGTGCGCCTCGCCCTGCCGCAGATCGCGTCGCGATCCGGCATGCTGGTCATGGCGGTGGTCGATACGGCCATGGTCGGCCGGTTCGCCGCCCACGAGCTGGCCTACCAGTCCCTCGGCATCGCGGTGACCATTCCCCTGTTCGTGACGGCCATCGGGCTTCTCCTCGGCACCCTGGTGATGACCGCCAGGACCCTCGGCAGCGGCCGGATCGACAGGCTCGGCGCGGTCTGGCGCCGGGCGACGGTCTATGCGGTGGCGCTCGGCGCCGTCTGCATGGCCATCGCGTTCGCCGGCGAGTGGGTGTTGGTGCTCACCGGCCAGTCGGAGGACCTGGTGCGGGGCGGCGGCGAAGTGGTCCGCGTGCTCGCCCTGGGCCTGCCGTTCATGATGATCTACCTCGCAAGCGCCTTCTTTCTCGAAGGGATGAAGCGGCCGGTCGCGCCGATGGTGTTCATGATCGTCGCCAACCTGTTCAACGTGCTGTTCAATTGGATGTGGGTCTACGGAAATCTCGGGTTCGATCCCATGGGCGCCGTCGGGTCGGCCTGGGCGACGACCGGCGTCCGCATCCTGCTGGCCGCCGTCACCATCGCCTATGTGTGGAACCTGCATGACCGGAAGGCGCTCGGCATCCGCAGGAAGGCCGGAGGCGGCTGGCGGGATTGGGCCGTCCAGCGCCGCATCGGCTATTCGGCCGGCGCCAGCCAGCTCATCGAATCCACCGCCTTTGCCGCCCAGTCCTTCATCGCCGGGCTGTTGGGGGCGATGGCGCTCGCCGCCTACTCCATCGCCTTCCAGGTGCTGGCGCTGATCTTCATGACCGCCATCGGCATCGGTTCGGCGAGCTCGGTGATGGTCGGGCACGCCTGGGGACGCGGCGACACCGCCGAGATGTCGCGGGCCGGTTGGACGGGTCTCGGGCTCAACACCATCGCCATGGGCTTCTTCGGGGTGCTGGTGGTCGCGTTCTCGCCCTATTTGGCGCAAGGGTTCGCCAAGGACCCGGCGTTGATCGAACTCGCCACGCCGCTGATCGCCTTCATCCCATTGCTGCTGATCTTCGACGGCGGCCAGGCGGTGCTCAGTCACGTTCTGCGAGGCCGGGGCGAAACCTGGTTTCCGGTGGCCGCCCACACGGTTTCCTACGGCGTGATCCTGCTGCCGCTCGCCATCGTCATGGCGCTGCCCATGGGCCGCGGCGTCATGGGAATCCTCGAAGCGCTCCTCATCGCATCGGTGGTCTCGCTGTGCGTCCTCGCGTGGCGGTTTCACCGGCTCGCCAGGCGGGATCAACGCTGAATTGCGGCGGATCGATCAGCCCGACGCGCAGTCGACGCACAGCGGCACGGCGGGATCGCTGGCCAGGCGTTTCTCTTCGATGTCCTCGCCGCAGGAAACGCAGTAGCCGTATTCGCCCCCGTCGAGGCGCTTGAGGGCGGCGTCGATGCGCTGAATCTCGATCTCCCGCCGGCGTTCCTGTTCGAGGGCCATCTCGTGTACCTGCAGCGCGTCCATCCGCGACAGCCGGCCCTGAGTCTGCTGATCCAGCTCGACGGGCTTGCGGTCGTCCTCGGTGATTTCTTCCAGATGCTCGATTTCGGCCCGGGCATCCAGAAGCCGCTTTTTGACCTTTTTCAGGTCCGCTGCTTTGAGTGCGGGCATAACGGTTCGATGCTAGCACAGGTTCCCGGCATCTTGCCAAATCGTGACACGCCAATGACGGCAATTGCCAATCATATGGCCGGCGAGATAGGGTATAACCTATTGTAAAATATATACTTTGAAGGAACGATCATGACGGCGGGCGCGGACAACCGGGGGACCCCCCGGAGGACTCCCAAGGCGGGCAACCCGCTCGAAGTCTTCCTGATCTTCCTGCGTCTCGGCCTGACGTCGTTCGGCGGACCGGTGGCTCATCTCGGTTATTTCCGCACCGAATTCGTCGAGCGGCAGAAGTGGCTCAGCGACGCGGCCTATGCCGATCTGGTGGCGCTGTGCCAGTTCCTCCCCGGCCCCGCCTCCAGCCAGGTGGGGATCGGCATCGGCCTGTCACGGGCCGGGCTCCCGGGCAGCCTCGCCGCCTGGCTCGGCTTCACCACCCCGTCGGCCCTCGCCATGACGGCAATCGGATTGGGCGCGGTGGCGTTCCAGGACAATCTCACCCAGGAAATCCTGAAGATGCTGATGCTGGTGGCCGTCGCCGTGGTCGCCAACGCGGTGTGGGGCATGGCCCGCATGCTGTGCACCGACGGTACCCGGGCGGCCATCGCCGTCGCCGCCACCGTGGTGCTGCTCATCGTCCCCTCCACATCCATCCAATTGGCCGTCATTGCCGGCGGCGCGGTGCTGGGGCTCGTCCTGATCGAGGCGCGGGAATCCGAGGAAGAGGACGCCTTCGAGATTCCGGTGGGACGCGGGATTGCCGTCTTCTGCCTGATCGCGTTCTTCGTGCTGCTCGCCGGCCTGCCGGTGGCGGCAATCCGGTTCCCGGACCAGGCGCTGATCCTGTTCGACAGCTTCTACCGCTCGGGCTCGCTGGTGTTCGGCGGCGGCCACGTGGTCCTGCCGCTGCTGCAGGAAGAAGTGGTGCCGCCCGGCTGGGTCGGCCCGGATGCGTTCCTCGCGGGGTACGGCGCGGCGCAGGCCATGCCGGGCCCGCTATTCACCTTTGCCTCGTTCCTGGGCGCCGTGAGCCAGGTACCGCCGACGGCCTGGACGGGCGCGCTGATCGCCACCGTCGCCATATTCGTTCCGTCGTTCCTGCTGGTGATCGGGGCGCTGCCGTTCTGGGACGGCCTGCGCCGGGTCGGAAGCGTCCGCCGGGCCCTCGCCGGGGTGAACGCCGCGGTGGTCGGGCTGCTGCTCGCCGCGCTTTACGATCCGGTCATCACCAGCGCCGTTGAGAATAACGCCGATGTCGCGGCGGCGCTGGTGTTGTTTCTGCTCATCGCCGTCTGGAAGGTGCCGCCGTGGCTGGTGGTGGCCGGCGCGGCGGTCTACGGGGCCGGGCTCGGCTTTCTGCTCTAACTCACGGCGCCGGATCGGCGTCGATCAGCACGAAGGCGATCCGGCACGGCTCGTCGTAGCGGTTGGCCCACGCGTGGTTGGTGCCCCGCTGAACCACCACGTCGCCGGCCTGCACGGTCATGTCGTCATCGTCCAACAGCAGATCCACCTTTCCCGACATGATCTCCGCATAGTCGATGCTGTCGGTCTTGTGCATACCGGGATGACGCGCATCGGCCTGGGTCGTGGCGCCCTTGCCGGCCAGAAGCTCCGTCTCGGCGCCAACGTCCGCATCGGGGCCGCTCTCCGGCGGGAACTCGACGATGCGAAACACCGAGCCGGCGGCGGGCGGCGGGATCGGCATCTTTTCTCCCGCCGTCTCCCGATCGCCGGAATTGTCCGCCGGCGTCCGGTCCGTGGCCCAAAGTTCGGCGAGCCGGATTCCGCCCTGTTCGGCGAAATTGACCGGCGGCGCACCGTCGGAGACGGCGATTGCCCGTCCTTCCGAATCGTGGCCGGTGACGATCCGGCGAATGTCCATCGTCATGTCTCGTCCCCCCTGTTTCCCGCATAGAGTTGATTGAGTTCCGGGTGCGGAATGGCGCCGTCGAGGAAGCCGAAGGTCCCGTCGTCCCTGAGTTCGGTCAGCACCCGGCGCAGATAGCCGAAAGCCCCGCGGGTGAGGCCGCCCGCGACCGATATACGGGCGACGCCGAGCGCCGCGAGGCCGGCCACATCGAGGCCGCCCGCACCGGCCGGCACGTTGAGCGGCCCGTCGATGGCCTTGGCGAGTTCACCGATGGCGTCCGCATCCATCGCCGCGATCACATAGGCGCAGTCGGCCCCGGCGGCGAGATAGGCGTTGGCGCGCTCGACGGCGATGTCGAATTTCTCGCCGGGCTCCCGGATATTGCCGAAATAGATGTCGGTCCGCGCGTTGATCACCATGGGGATTCCGGTCTCGTCGGCGGCCGCCCGGGCGGCGGCGATCCGGTCCACCGCGAGGCTCTTCTCCAGAATTTCACCCGAATGTTCGATGCCGTCCTCCAGATTGAGCCCGACCGCGCCGGCTTCGGCGGTCAGCTTCACGGTGTCGGCGACAATTTCAGGCGCCTCGCCGTAGCCGGTTTCCATATCCGCGGTAACCGGGACATGGACCGCCGAGGCGCAGGCCGCGACGGCGTTCAGCATGTCGTCGCGGGAAATTACTTCCCCGTCGGGCAGGCCATGGGCCCAGGCGACCCCGGCGCTGGTGGTGGCGATGGCCTCGAACCCGGCCTCGGCCGCGAGCACCGACGTCCCCGCATCCCAGATGTTGGGCAATACCAGCGGCGCATCGCCGCCGTGCCGGGCCCGCAACGCCTCGGCCTTGGATACCTGATCCCCCATATGGTCCTCCTTGGATTGCACCTGAGCTTAGCCCGGGAATCGCGTTCCGGGCGAATCGTGCTATAGGCGGCATATGAAGGAAACAGAGCTTTATCCGCCCATCAAGGCGTTTCTCGAGGCCCAGGGCTACGAGGTCAAGGCCGAGGTCGGCGATTGCGACGTGCTGGCGGTGCGGGACGGCGAAGAACCGGTGGTGGTCGAGCTCAAGACCGGATTCACCCTGCCGCTGGTGTTCCAGGGTATCCGCCGCCAGACCGTCTCGGAGGCCGTCTACCTCGCCGTTCCCGCCCAAACGGAGAAGGGCAAGTCGGTCTGGCGGGGGCGCTATCGGGACATCAGGAAGCTTTGCCGGATGCTGGGGCTCGGGTTGTTGACCGTGGCGTTCAAGAAGTCCGGCGCCGCGGTCGACGTGCACCTGGATCCCGCCCCTTATACCCCAAGGAAATTCAAACCCCGTCAATCCCGGCTGCTGAAGGAACATGCGCGGCGCGCCGGCGATCCCAATTCGGGCGGCAGCACCCGCACGCCCATCGTCACCGCCTACCGGCAGGATGCGCTGAGATGCGCCCGGTACCTCTTGGATCACGGCCCGTCGAAGGCCTATGTCATCCACCAGGTGACCGGCGTCGTACGCGCCCGGCGCATCCTCTACAGTGACCATTACGGCTGGTTCGAGCGCGTCGACCGGGGGATATACCGGCTGACGCCCGCGGGCGAGCGGGCCCTCGAACAGTTCGCCGGACAATTTGCCGAGGCCGCCGAATAATCGGTTTTGACCATCGGGGCGCGCCCGCCTAAGAAGACGGCAACCCAGCCGCATCACGAATACCAGGGGAATATCGATGGCCAATCTGATCAATCTCGTCACCATGTCCTACGATGAGGACATCCTCGATGAAGCGCTGCGCCTGCTGATGATAAATGCGCGGGCGGCGCGCGAAGAGGAAGGCTGCCTGCAGTTCGACGTGGTCCGACAGCAGGGTACCGAGACCGAGTTCATTCTGTACGAGGTCTACAGGGACGAGGCGGCCCTCGACACCCATAAGACCTACGATCACTTCAAGAATTATTTCGAATTCATCATGAGCCTGGGCGACAAGGTCCGGCGGAAGGCTGTACTCTACGACCCGTACGAGGGGTAATCCCCGCACCGGAAAATATCGGGAGGACAAAATGGCAGGAAACTTCGTGACTCTGGACCGGCCATCCATCAAGGGGGTCCCCAGCCCGCCCCATTTCTCGAATGTGGTGATCAGCGAAGGCGGCAAGCTGGCTCATATTTCGGGCCAGATGGCAACCGACGGCGGCCAATTGGTCGGCGAAGGGGACCTCGCCGCCCAGTTCGCGCAGACCTTCGCCAATTTGCGGAGAGTCCTCGACGGGCTTGGCGCCACCCCCGACAACGTCGTCCGCCAGCGGATCTTCGTCGTCGATCTCGAGCCGGCGCACCGGGACATCGTGGTCGAAGCGATGAACAACTTCTATGGCGAGGGCAAGCCCTCGAGCACCCTGATCGGCTGTCAGGGCCTGATCATTCCGGGCGCGCTGGTGGAAATCGACCTCACGGCGGCGGTCGACGGGTAGTCCTCAAATAAGCTCGTGCTTCTTGAGCCGGTTGCGGAGCTGGTGATAGCCGAGCCCCAGGTGCTCGGCCGTCTCCTTCTGACTGTGCCGGTTGGCGGCCAGCGCCTCGACCAACAGGCGTTTTTCGAAAGCGTCCACCGCTTCGCGGATATCGATGGGAGTCACGGCATCCACATCGTGACGGGGTTCGAACGGCGACCCGGTGCCGCCCGGCATCGTCGCTTCCGGCTCCGGTGGCGAGCGGAAGGGCGAGGCAAAGGGGTCGATGACCACGTCGGTGATCGGCCGCTCCTCGTCGCCGTGCCGGTAGACCGAGCGCTCGACCACGTTCTTGAGCTCCCGGACATTCCCCGGCCAGTCATGGCTTTCCAGGACATTCAGCGCATCCCTCGTGAACCCGGGATAGCCGGACCACTCCATCTCGTGGGCCATGGTGCGGCCGAAATGAGCCGCCAGCAGAGGCACGTCGCCCGGCCGGTTGCGGAGCTGCGGCACGGTCAGCACATCGAACGACAGCCGGTCGAGCAGATCGGGACGAAACCGGCCGGCCCCCGCTTCGCTGGGCAAATCCCGGTTGGTCGCCCCGATGACCCGCACGTCGACGCCGAGGGTGTCGTTGCCCCCCACCCGCTCGAAGGTGCCGTATTCGATGACCCGGAGAATCTTTTCCTGAACGCTCAAGGGCGCGTTGCCGATTTCGTCGAGGAACAGCGTGCCGCCGTCGGCGAGTTCGAAACGGCCGATGCGCCGCCGGCCGGCGCCGGTGAACGCGCCCGCCTCGTGGCCGAACAATTCGGTCTCCAGCAGGGTCTCGGGCAGTGCCGCGCAATTGAGCTCGACGAAACTTCCCTGCCAGCGCCTGGACAAGTGATGCAGCCGATTGGCGATCAACTCCTTGCCGGTGCCCCGCTCGCCGATCACCAGCACGGGCCGGTCCTGGGGCGCGGCCAGCGATACCTGTTCGAGCAGGGCCAGAAACGAGGGCGCATCCCCAACCATCGCCGGTAGGTTCGGAGCCAAAACCATAATCTTATAATATGATATATTTTAGTATATTTCACTATTTTATTGAAAATATTTTTAATCCGCCTTTCTCGGACCTTCCGCCGGACAATCCATTTTCATATTAAATATCAACAGGTTATCTAGTCTTGGCATGAGTTGGCACGGCGTGTGCGATTGGAAAGGCGCTAGTCCCTGTTGAACCCCGCTCCCCGGACACCGGAAACGGTGCCGGGGAGCCCGAAAGGAGGAACCCGAAGTGGGCATATTTTCGAGATTGTCGGACATCATTAACTCCAACCTGACCTCGATCCTGGACAAGGCCGAGGATCCGGAGAAGATGATCCGGCTGATGATCCACGAAATGGAAGACACCCTTGTCGAAGTCCGCTCCGACGCGGCGCGCATCATCGCCGACCGCAAGGAAGCCCAGCGGACCCTCGGCCGCCTGGAGGAGGCATGCGCCGAATGGCAGCGCAAGGCCGAACTGGCGATCACCAAGGACCGGGAGGACCTGGCGAAGGGCGCGTTGCTGGAGAAGGCCAAGCTCGAGGAAACCGCGAACCTGCTCGCCGAAGATGTCGGCGCGCTGAACGCCGCACTCGAAAAGCATGAGGCGGATATCGTCAAGCTGGAAAGCAAGCTGCGCGAAGCCAAGGCCAAGCAGAAGAGCGTCCAGGCGCGCAACGACACCGCCCAGTCGCAGATCAAGGTGCGCAAAACGGTCAACGACCGGCGCATCGACGATGCCTTCGCCCGCTACGAAAAGATGGAGCGGCGCATGGACGGCCTCGAGGGCGAGGTGGAAGCGTTCGATCTCGGCAAGGGCAAGACCCTGTCGGACGAAATCGCCGAGCTCGAGGCCGAGAGCGGCATCGAAGACGAGCTGGCGGCGCTGAAGGCCCGCATGAGCGGTCGCAAGACCGAAACGCCGAAGGAACGGGAGGACGGCTGACGCCGTCCTGCCACCCCGGACCCGTAGGAGAGAGAGTACCTGGATATGGGCGGATTTTTCCTAGTCCCCATCGCCGTCGTCTTCATGGTCATCGTCCTGCCCATCTGGATCATTGCCCATTACGCGACCCGCTGGCGGACCAGCAAGACCATGACGTCGGGCGACCAACAGCTGCTGACGGAGCTGTGGGAGAGCCTCGGCAAGATGGAAGACCGCGTGAGAAACCTGGAGCGCATCCTCGATGAGGAAGCGCCCGAATGGAGGAGCCGGATATGAGCGGCCAAAACCACGACAACGGCCACGGCCGTCATCACGGCGCCCGGCACGGCGAGCGTCGCCGGGGGGCCCACGCGAATATCGACTGGCAGCGGTTCAGCCCCACCCGGTTCTATCGCGATCCGAAGAACGGCGTGATCCGCGGCGTTTGCGCCGGCATCGCCGATTACTTCGGCATCTCGGTGGTCGCGGTCCGGATCGCCGTGGTCATCGCCTTTTTCCTGTTTTCGGTGCCGGTGGCGCTCGCCTACCTCATCCTCGGCTTCGTCCTCAACCCGAAACCGGAGGGACTCTACCGGTCGGAAGACGAAGAGCGGTTCTGGCGGCGGACCCGGGTCGATCCCCAGCGCACGGTCTCCGAGTTTCAGCAGAAATTCCGCTCGGTGGAGAAACGAATTCGCGACGCGGAAGCCTACGTCACCTCGTCCGAGTTCAAACTGAACCGGGACTTCAAGAACCTGTAGGCGGACAATTTCCGCGCCCCCCTGGACCTCCCGAACCTCCCTGCCCTATGCTCGGCCCGACAAGCGTTCCAATGGGCCGCTCAACGGGCGGCCAAGGAACAGCAAGGCGGCAGGGAGGATATTTCATGATCAACGTCACCGACATCGCCTACGGGCGGTTGAGCGCCCCGGACCTCGATCTGATGGAAGCGTTCCTCATCGACTTCGGCATGGTCCGGGCCGAGCGCACCAGGACGGCATTGTTCATGCGGGGCACCGATCCGGAACACCACCTTCATGTCACGGAATTGGGCGATCCCGGCTTCATCGGCATCGCGTTCCATGCCGCGTCGGAAGAAGACCTGCACACCCTTGCCGAAGCCGAGGGGGCGACGCCGGTGGAAGACCTGGATGAGCCGGGCGGCGGCAAGCGGGTCCGCCTCACCGATCCGGACGGCCGCCAGGTGGAAGTGATCTGGGGCCAGGAGATGCTGGAGCCGCTCCCGGTGCGGGACGTGGTGATCAATACGGGCAAGGAGCGCCTGAACCGGGCCGGCGACCTGCAGCGCATCCCCAGCCGGCCGGCCCACGTCAAACGCAGCGCCCATGCGGTGGTCACCACCGCCCAGGTGAAGGCCTCCAACGACTGGTATCAGGCGCATCTCGGCCTCAAGACCACCGACGAGATCTGGATGGAAACGGAAGACAACATCTTCGCCGTCTTCAATCACATCGACGCGCCCGCCGGCAGCTATGTGGACCACCACGTCTTCCTCAACGTCCAGGCGGAAAAGGCCCAATTCAATCACCTGTCCTTCGAGGTCGCCGATTTCGATGACGTTCAGATCGGCCATTACTATCTCAAGGAAAAAGGCAGGTACAAGCATGCCTGGGGCATCGGCCGGCACACCCTCGGCAGCCAGATTTTCGACTACTGGCGCGACCCGTGGGGCCGCATTCACGAGCACTGGACCGACAGTGACATGGTCAACAACGACCACCCGGCGGGATTTCACGCGCCCGAGGAGGGTTTGGCCAATCAGTGGGGCCCGGAATTTCCGATGGAATTCCTCGACGATCCGGAGAAGCACGCCATCGCGTGAAATCCGGGGCGTAGTCTCTCGTGCGTGAAGTTCAGGATTTCGGCCCGGCGGCACGCGCCGGGATCAGTAGATCTTTCACCCGATGGGCATCTTGTTGCCGAGCAGCAGCCGGGCGACGTTGGTCGTGCGGCCGTCCGGCACTTTCCAGGAGATCTGGTTGCCCGAGATCGTGGGCTTGAAGCACATCTCGGTTTGGGCGCCCTCCCGGTCCTTGAGGCACACCTCGCCGGCGCCGCTCACCTTGAAGTCGCCGTCGGTGAAGGTGCACGGCACGTACCGGTCGAAATTGCCGAAACGGCCGAAGTAGATGGTCGTCTCGAGCCCGGTGATCCCGTCGGTGTAGATGATCGAATTGTTGGTCAGCAGCTTCTCGATCGAACGCTTATCGCCGGGCCCATCGGCCATTGCGGACCCGACGCCGGCTACGAGGACAATCGCGGCCGACACCGCAATTCCAACCAATTTTCGGACCATGCGCGCCCCTCCTGACGAGAGCTTAGCCCGGATGGATTCCGATGAAAACAGACTTCAGGGAGCCGGCCTCAAGGAATGGGGCTTCGTCGAGGAATTCACCGCGGTACTGACGCTGGGCAGCCGGTAAAACTCAAAATTTCAATTTTCTCTATCCGAGAAGATTATTTCTTCGTGTGGTAGTCCTAATTCCCCACCAATCTTGCTCTAAAAGAGTCCGCTGTGTCAGAACGCAAATAAGCCAACGCGCAACCAAGTATCTTGTCGTCGGGCTTAATTTGGTTTGATGGGCATTTGGTTTGAATATTGTACATCGTCCCCTCGATAGTGACCCCACGGCGATTGATATAAAGATCAGGTTTCAAACCAATGTTGTGATAGTCGATTGACCCGCCAGCGAGTACACGCCCTGTGGTCAAGCTCACTCTACCTCCGCCGCGCAGCTTGAATAGGCTGAAAGCCGTTCCCCTACCGAATGTGTAGGTACCTGCGATCGCTGCCCGGCCGTTCGCTTTCAATGACCCTGCTAGGAGTTCAGATGCTGAGGCGCTCCCCTCGTCTACTAGTACAACGAGCCGAACCTCCTCACCAATATCACCTCCCTCAGCATCAATTTGCCTGTCTGCCATCCGTCCCTTAAGAATTACGATCGTACCATCGCGCAAAAATTCATCGGCGATTGCAATAGCCTCATTTGTGACCCCGCCGGGATTTCCTCGTAGATCCAGGAGAACTCCCGAAATCTTACCGCCATTTCTCTCAATTAGTTTCGCTAGGGCGGAATGTAATTCCGCCGCCGTACCTTGTCGAAAGACCGAGATACGGATGTATCCAAATCCGCCGAGTAGGGCTGATGAGACCGAGCTTTGGCTTTTTTTGTGTATGGCAGGACAATGAGACGCTCTTGAGCCAGCTTATTTCTGTAGGTCAACCGGATTAGGGTTCCAGGCTCTCCATGCATGTAGCTTCGAGCTTGCGCGAGACTCATATTTTCTGCTGGAATTCCATTAATCTTCGTTATGACGAATCCTGCTCTAATGCCACGCAGATAGGCCTCAGAACCAAAGTGCGGCGTCATCACGACGTATCTGCCAGACCGGGCGACTGAAATATTTACAGCTCCGGTTTTCCTGGATGCGCGATTCAACTCCGTGAGTTCCCGGCGGGAAGCGTAGGACGAGTACCTGTCGATCATACGTAGCATGGCGTTTACCGCCGCGCTCTCTAAGTCATTCGTCGCAAGACCCGGTTGATTTTTTATTGATTGAACAGCTTGAATCGAACTGTTCAGTAAAGAGCTGTACCTATATCGCCAATAGTCTCGATCCCCAGCGAAAAGGGCTCGATCTCTGGTGAGATACAGCGTAGCGGCGTAATCACTATACCGACTCAATAAGGATTCGTTGGAAGTCGGGTCGTATGCCGGATCGCGTTTCGCCAACTCCCTCAAAACTTGGGGAATATCTGGTCGTTTGATTTCGACTGGTGGAGACGATACGCAAGCTGAAACACCAAGCCATAGTAGTAGTAGCGACGCAAATGGGATTCTCTTGCTCATACTTGTCTCACATCCCCTTCGACTTCGCCTCCCGGCGGCGTTCGTGGAGGATGTACTCCGTATAGCCGTTGGGCTGCTCGCGGCCCTTGAAGATCAGATCGCACGCCGCCTGATAGCCGACCGAGCCGTCGAAGTTCCCGGACATGGGCCGGTAGGCCGGGTCGCCCTCGTTCTGGCGGTCGACGACGGCGGCCATCTTCTCCAGCGACGCCCGGACCTGGTCCTCGGTGCACACGCCGTGATGCAGCCAGTTGGCGAGATGCTGTGACGAAATTCTGAGGGTCGCCCGGTCTTCCATCAGGCCCACGTCCTTGATGTCCGGCACCTTGGAACAGCCGACGCCCTGCTCGACCCAGCGAACGACATAGCCGAGGATGCTCTGGCAGTTGTTGTCGAGTTCCTCCTGCACCTCTTCATCGGACAGGTTCCGCCCGCCGAGCAGCGGCACGGTGAGGATGTCGTCGAGGCTCGCCCGGCCCCGGCCCGCCAGTTCGTCCTGCCGGGCGGCGACGCCGACCTTGTGATAGTGAATGGCGTGCAGGGTGGCGGCCGTCGGGGACGGGACCCAGGCCGTGTTGGCGCCGGCCGCCGGATGGCCGATCTTGGCGTCCATCATCGCCGCCATCTCGTCCGGCATGGCCCACATGCCCTTGCCGATCTGGGCCGAGCCCTTGAATCCGGTCTCGAGACCGATATCCACGTTCCAGTCCTCGTAGGCCGCGATCCACGGCTCGCCCCGGATGTCGTTCTTCTTGAGGAACGGCCCGGCCTCCATGGAGGTGTGAATTTCGTCGCCCGTGCGGTCGAGGAAGCCGGTGTTGATGAACACCACCCGGTCCCTGGCCTCGCGAATGCACTCCTTGAGGTTGATGGTGGTGCGCCGCTCCTCGTCCATGATGCCCACCTTCATGGTGTTGGCATCGAGTCCGAGCGCCTGCTCGACCCGTCCGAACAGCTCGCAGGTGAAGGCGACCTCCTCGGGCCCGTGCATCTTGGGCTTCACGATATAGAGCGAGCCGGTGCGGCTGTTCCGCACGCTGCCGGTCCGCTTGAGATCGTGAATGCCGATCAGGCCGGTGACCATGGCGTCGACGATACCCTCCGGCACTTCTTCGCCGTCAGCGGTCACGGCGTCGGTATACATGTGGTGACCCACGTTCCGGAACAGCAGCAGCGAGCGGCCCGGCAGCGTAAGCTCGCCGCCATCGGCCCCGGTGTAGGTGCGGTCCGGCTCCAGCCGCCGGGTCATCGCCTTGCCGCCCTTGTCGAAAGTATCCTCCAGATCGCCCCGGATCAGGCCCAGCAGGTTGCCGTAGGCCAACGCCTTGTCCTCCGCGTCCACGGCCGAAATGGAATCTTCCAGATCCTGGATCGTGGTGATGGCGGCTTCGAGCACCACGTCCCTGGTGCCCGCCGGGTGATCCTTGCCGATGGCGTTGTCCCGGTCGATCCGGACCTCGATGTGCAGTCCGTTGTTCCTGAGCAGCACGGCGCCGGGATTTGCCGCGTCGCCCCGGTAGCCGGCGAACTGCGACGGATCCTTGAGTGCGGACCCGCCGACGCTGAGCGCGCCGCCGGCAACCTCGTAGCCGGACGCCGTCAAGTGGCTGCCGCTCTCCAGCGGCACGGCCTCGTCGAGGAAGGCGCCGGCATAGGCGATGACCTTCGCGCCGCGCACGGGATTGTAGCCGGAACCTCTCTCCGCGCCGCCGTCCTCGGGTATGACATCGGTGCCGTAAAGGGCGTCATAGAGGCTGCCCCAGCGCGCGTTCGCGGCGTTCAAGGCATAGCGGGCAATGGTCACCGGGACCACGAGCTGCGGGCCGGCCACTTCGGCGATTTCCGGGTCGACATTGGACGTCGCGATCTCGAAGTCGCCGCCTTCGGGCAGCAGATAGCCGATTTCCTTCAGGAAGGCGGTGTATTCGTCCGCATCGATGTCCCGGCCCTTGCGCGCCGAATGCCAATCGTCGATCGTCGACTGGATTTCGTCCCGCTTGTCCAGCAGCGCGCGGTTTTTGGGCGCGAGGTCGGCCAACAGAGTTTCCAGGCTCGACCAGAAATCGGCCGGATCGATGCCAGTCCCGGGCGCGATCCGCGTTTCCACCAGGTCATGCAAGACTTGGGCGATGGCGAGCCCGCCCCTCTCTACTCTGTCACTCATTTTCGGCCTCGAAGGTCTGGAAAGTTCATCCGGTTCCCGGCGCCGCTCTTATCCGATCTATTGAAATTCGGCGGCTTCACGGGCGCGGCATATAAGCATTTCGCCCGGATCAAGAAAAGGCCGGGCTTGCCACGGCGGATGCCGCCCTATAGCCCTAAACCCCGATAAGTCGGGGGCAGAAAACACGTGGACGATTTCAACTTCATCGCCCTGGTCTTGGTGGTGTTCCTTATCGCCGGCAGCGTGAAGGGGGTGGTCGGGCTCGGCCTTCCCACGGTGTCGCTGGCCATCCTCGCCACCTTCGTCGGCGTCAAGGAAGCCATCGTTCTGATGCTGGTGCCGTCGTTTGTCGCCAATGTCTGGCAGGCGCTGGTCGGCGGCGAACTCGTCAATATCCTCAAGCGCACGTGGACCCTGCTGGCCGCTGCGGCGGCGGCAACCTTCGTCGGTGCCGACCTCCTGGCCGATGCCGACGCCGTGGTGCTGCGCACCATGCTGGGCGTGCTTCTGGCGATCTATGCCGTCTACAGCCTGGCGGCGCCTCAAATCCCCGAGCCGGGCCGCCACGAAGGGTGGTTGTCGCCGGTGGTGGGCGCCTTCGCCGGGCTGTTCACCGGCCTGACCGGCACATTCGTCATTCCGGGTGTGCTCTATCTTCAGGCGCTCCGCCTGCCGCGGGACACACTGATCCAGGCCATGGGCCTGGCCTTCACCCTGGCAACCGTATCGCTGGCCGCCGCTCTGGGCGTTCAGGGCCTGGTGCCTGCGGACCTGGGATTGATTTCGGCCATTGCGGTCCTCCCTGCGCTTATCGGCATGGTGATCGGTCAATGGATCCGCCGGCGCATCCCCGAGGAAACCTTCCGCCGGGTGTTTTTCGTCGCCTTGGGCCTGTTGGGCGTGTTCCTCGCCGCTCGCGCATGGTTCTAGTCCCGGTAGCCCGGCGCCGCTCTTCTGGGGTTTCCGTCCATCGGCGGCTTCGCGGGCGCGGCGTATAAGCGTTTCGCCCGGGCCAAGAAAAGGCCGGGGGGTGCGCTACCTGACCGTTTCGCTCAGCCAGCCGGCGATGAGTTCGAGAACCACGGGGGAGATCGTCTCCGAAATTGTCGCGTACTCCCGGGGGTCGCCGGTCTCCGAGGTTTGGAACAGATGGTTGGCGCGGGACACGACCTCCACCCGCGCCAAGGGGTTGGCCCTTAGTGCCGCGCGCGCGGCAGCCCCATTCGGCTCCGCCAGGACCTGCCGGTCGGTCTCGCCAAACAAGGCCAGCACCGGCAGACGAAGCTGCGAGAGCGTCGGACCGGGATCAAAAGTCAGGACATGACGCACCCACCCGGAAGAAAAAAACGCGGTCTGCGCTTCCGCCCACCGTTGGCTCTCTCCCTCGCGCGCCCTGATATCCTCGACGGCGTCAGTTAGGGCGGTTTGATCGAAGGGATCCGCCGTTGCCAGCGCAATCACTCGATCGAGGTAACCGTCATTGCGCTCAATGTGAGCGGCGTCCTTCCCCATTAATGCCAATTGCGCACCGATCTGTTGGCGTAAAACCTGATCGCCGGGGAGCGCACTGCCCGCGAGCATTACGAGGAACGCGAGATCATTTTGCCTGGCGGCGACGATCGCTCCGATCGTCGCCCCTTCGCTGTGACCCAAAATGCCAACGCGGTCTCGGTCGACGTCCGGGCGGCCGAGTAAAAAGTCAACGCCTGCGCGGGCGTCGGTGGCGAAATCCACTGTCGTTCCGCGATGTTCTCCCGTGGATTGTCCAACTCCCCGATCATCGTAGCGGAGCACGAGGTAGCCCCGGTCCGATAGAAATTCCGCGATTACCTTGAACGGCTTGTGCCCGAATATGGTTTCGTCCCGGTCCTGTGGCCCCGAACCCGTGACCAGAAGAACCGCGGCAAACGGCCCCTCGCGATCAGGCTTGGTCAAGGTGCCGGCCAAGACAAGATTGGCGTCGTCATTCTTGATGAAAACTTCCTCTGCCAACCCACTGGCCCTCACGGATTGAGACTGAAACAACAGTAGACCGGCGATACTCGCCAAAAGGAGTGCGCCGAGCTTCATGGGAAAAACGTCTGAAATCCGCCGCACCAACTTTCCGGGTTCCCGGAAATCCTACTCCCGGTAGCCCGGCGCCACTTCGTCCAACAGCCTGAGCATCGCCGGCCAATCGTCCTGGCCGCGGCCTTTCTGGTGGGCCGCTTCCTGCTTAGCGGTCTTGCGGATGATCTCGTCGGACGGCGCCACCAATTCGGCGCCCGATGCCATCACCTTCAGCTGAATTTCACAGGCGTCGATCAAGTGGTACATGGTGATGTAGGCGTGGCGGGGCGTTTCTCCGACGGTGGTCGCGCCGTGGCTGCGCATCAACAGCGCCCGTTTCTCGCCCAATGCGGCGATGATGCGGTCGCGCTCATCGGCATCCTCGGTAATGCCGTTATACTCGTGATACCCGACCTGACCTTGAAGAAAGGCCGACTGCTGGCTCAACGGTATCAGTCCGTCCTTCATCACCGAGACGGCAATACAGACGTTGGGATGAATATGCAGCACCGCTCCGACATCGGGCCGCGCCCGCTGGATCGCCGAGTGCAGCACGAAGCCCGGCCGGTTCACGCCGGCGCTTTCGTCGAGTTCGCCCGTCATGGCGACCTTGACCAGGTTGGATGCCGTCACCTCGCGCCACAACAGCGGATGCGCCTTGATGAGAAAGTTGCCGGGCTCACCGGGCACCCGCATGGAAGCGTGGTTGTAGATGCCCGAGTTCCAGCCGTTAATCTCGACCAGCCGGTACAGAGCGGCCAGATTGACCCGCGCCTCCCACTCCTCGTCGGAGACCTTGTCCCGCAAGGATGTTACGTCGCGCAGTTGAACGACATTGCCCGCTCGGCCGCCGGCCATTTGCTGCCCCCCGGAATGGCATTGCGTTCCGTTAAACATACACCCAGGAAGCGGGCGGCGTGAACTCCGGACGGCGACCGGTGGCGCGCGCACCGGCTTTCCGCTATAGCTTGGGACACGAACGACCACCCGGGAGGACATTTCATGGACACGGTTTACCACGGTCTGACGGCGGACGAGCTCGCCCGGCAGCTGGACGTCGAAACAACCGTCGAGAGCGTCGACGCCTACCGCGAGGAAAACCTGCGGATGAGCGAGGAGGCGCGCCTCTCGTTTCCCGCCGCCCGCCTGGACGTGGCCTATGGCGGCGATCCGGAACAGAAGCTGGATATCTTCGCGCCGCCGGCGCCCGACAATCAGCCGGTGATGATCTACATTCACGGCGGCGGCTGGCGGAGCGGCTCCAAGAATACCGCCTCGTTCGTGGCGAAGGCGATGTGCGGCCGGGGGGTCATCTGGGTTCCCATCGACTACGGCCTCGCCCCCGATTACCGGATCGACGCCATCGTCGGCCATGTCCGTTCGGCCGTTGCCTGGGTCTACGATGAAATCGCCTTGTATGGCGGCGATCCCGAGGAGATCTACGTTTCGGGCAACTCGGCGGGCGGCCATTTGACCGGCGCCATCCTGATGCCGGGCTGGCACGGGGCCTACGGCGTACCCGCCAACGTCGTCAAGGGCGCCTGCGCCATGTCGGGAGTCTTCGACCTGGATTCCCTGCTGCTCGCCGCATACGGATACAACAATGAACTTCAACTGACGGCCGAGAGCGCCCGCGCCAATTCGCCCCAATACCACCTGCCGATGGAGGCGGGCCCGCTTATCGTCGCCGTCGGCGCGCCGGAACCGGACGAGTTTCGCCGCCAGTCCGCGGCCTACGCCGCCGCCTGGGCGGGAATGGGCCTCGACGGCAAACATATGGAGATCCCGGACGCCAACCACTTCATGATGGTCCGGGAGCTGGGCAACCCCGAGGGCGATCTGTTCAACGACGTGATGGAAATGATCGGCGTGTAGGGATTGCCGGGCATGTCATGCCCGGGAAACCCGCCATCCGGCCCGGGTCACACTTGAGCTTCCGGCATTCCCCCGCCGCGGGCCGCCCGCCTCAGAACGAATATCTGAGCGACAGGCGCACGCCGTGACCCTGGAGCCTCGCCCGCGTCGGCGCCAGATCGAGCGGCAGCGTCTGGCTCCCGTCGTGCCAGACCACGCGGCCGGGACCCCTCGGCGTGCGGACCTCGCCAAGGTCGCTGTAGCGCCAGGCCAGGTCGAGGGTCACGCGGTCGTCCAACGCCATCGCGACTCCCGCCGTCGCCATCCATGCCGGCCCCGTCCTGTTCCCGCCCGGCACGATGGTGGTCGTGGCCGGGAAGGTCATCGTGGTCTCGCCTATCCGGGTATGCGCCGCGCCGATCCCGGCGCCGAGGAACGGCGCGAACGGGCCGGGCTTCGGCACCCCGAGCGCGGCGAGGTCGACAAAGCCGGCCAGCATGGCCGACACCGACGACAGCCTTGCCGATACGTCCTGCCGCCGATGCGGCGCGAGGAAATTGGCGCGGCCCTCGAATGTGTATCGCGGCCGGGATTCGACCAGCGCCTCGAAGCGGAACGCCCCGGCCCCATAGCCGAGGCCGAACTCGATTGCGAGCACCGTCCCGAATTCTCCCACGGACCGGTAGGGCGCCCCATCGCGGCCGGTCCCGCAGTTGTAGAGCGCATCCGGAGCCTTGCTGGAGCAATCCGTGTCGGTGAACACCGCCTCCCCCGGCCGGTCGAGACCGATGCCGGCCCGAACGTAATAGTCGCCGGCAGAGGCGGCGCCGGACGCCATCCATAGGGCGAGCGCGGCCAAAGGCGCGGACCAGGACCCCGGCAGCCGCCCGATAACCGCGATGACCGGTCTGTTGCCGCGCACCTAGAGGTTTACCCCTGCCTGACCGGCGACGCTGCCGACATCGATGATGGTGCCCGACATCTGCTCTGCTTCGTCCGACAGCAGAAAGGCCACCGCGTTGGCGACATCCCGCGGAGAGGTCTGGCGGCCGGAAACCGTTTCGGGCGGCGGCGGATCACCGCCCGCCGCCATCTCCTCGACCATGCCCGACGCGGTCTGCGGTCCCGGCACCACCACGTTGACCCGGATGCCGTCGGCGCGGTGATCATGGGCCAGGGCGGCGGACAAGGCGAAGACCCCGCCCTTGCTTGCCGAATAGGCAAGAATGCCGGGCTTCCCGTAGCCGGCGCCGGACCCCACGTTGACGATCGATCCGCCGCCGGCCTCCTTCATCAGCGGGATCACCGCCTTGCAGGTGAGGAACTGTCCCTTGAGGTTGACCGCGACCGTCCGCTCGAAGGTCTCTTCATCGGTGTCCAGGATGGTGCCCACGGGCCGGATCGCCGCGTTGTTGACGAGCCCGTGGACCCGGCCGTGAGCCGAGGCCGCGGCCTTCACCGCCGCCGCCACCTGGGCGGCATCGCTGACGTCCGCCTCGATGATCTCGGCAATCAGGTTTTCGGCTTCGAGTGCATCGCGGGTGCCGGCGATCCCGCCCTCGGCGGCGCTCCCGACCTGCCGGGCGTCGAGCCCCAGACCCACCACCGGCCAGCCCCGGCGGGCGAGATCGAGGACAATGCCCCGGCCGATCCCGTAGGTGGCGCCTGTGACGATGACGGCGCCCGGCCTGTCTTCGCCGGCCACTAGAAGAACACCGTCAGGTTCTTGGCGAGCAGCACGTTTTGATCGAGGAAGATGCGGCGTTCGGCGATCCTGAAGCCGCCCGGCGCCCGCTTCAGCCGGTCGTGGCGCTTGCCGACGAACGTATCGGTCTCGGTCTCGTTGCGGCTGCGATAGAGGAGGAACCGGCATCGGGCGGCGATCCCGTCGCCATCCTCCTCCACCTGCAGGTTGGAGATCAGGTGGCTGGTGCGGGAGACGGGTTCTTCCGCCCAGTGCAGTCCGGTCATGATCTGCTTCACCCGCTGCTCGAGTTCGAACTTGCCTTCGTCGAACCAGTTCAAATCCTTGCCCGCCTCGGTCAGTTCCCCCTCCCACTCGCCGAAGGCCTTGTTGCGGGTAAGGGGCATCCAGTAGTGGATGTCCTCGTCCAGGAGATCGAGCCAGGCCTCGAATTGCCGCGCATCCAGCAGTTCCGCCTCCATGGCGTAGAACCGTTCGACGGCGTGGCGCAGCAGAAGCCGCTCCAATTCCGGCGTGTCCCGGTGGCTGTCCATTATTCCGCCGCCTCGGCATTCTTTCCGGCGCGCTGCGCACTGGGCTTCCGCGCGCCCTGCGCGCCGGGCGGGGTATCCAGATAGCGGGCCCAGCAATCGAAGAACGCCCGCTGGTTCTGTTCGGACACATCCTCGGTGGCGTAAATGTCGCCGCCCAGCCATTCGGCCGGCCAGCCCCGCTTCTCGTGGCCCTGCCCCATGCCGTAGTGATAATCGAAGCGCCGCGCGATGGTGCCGCGGGCGCCCTCATGGGCGTAGCCCCAGTTTTCCATGTCGTCCTGCTCGGTGAGCCCGGACGGCCCCTGATAGCGGATGACGTAGTGGCGGAGAACGTTTTTGACCTCGTCCGGCGCGTCCTTGGGCACCAGGAAGATGCGCCAGGCCTCCGTCTCGTGCGGCCCCACCGGGTTCCAGGTGCCCATGGACTGGACCCCGTTGGAATAGGAGACGTTGGGGAAGATGGTCCCGCCATGACCGAAGAAGCGCGCCTTCTCGCCCAGCCGTTCCCGGCGCTTGGCGTAGCACTCCCGGAAGTAATCCTCGACCACCGGCATTTCCTGGTAAGTGGGCATGTACTCGTAATCTTCCTTGAAGTATTCGCCCCGCGCGGTGTGGCCGATGCCGGGGAAACAGATGTTGAGCCTGTGGAGTTCCCGGGCCCGGGTCACGGCGTCATAGGTGTGCCGGCCCTCGACGCCGGCCGGCGAGAGGATCACCGCGTCGACCGAGGCATGCGACGGGTTGTGGTAGTAGTCGCCGCCGAAATTCTCCGCCGCGAACTTCCAGTTGCAGGGCATCCGCCATTTGAAGGTGCCGCCGAAGGCCTCCCATTCGCCGAAGCCGCCGTCGAACGTCCGGCAGTAATCATCGAAGTAGAAGCGAAAGTCCCCGAGATAGTCTTCGAACCCGGGCGTTTCCTCGTCCCAGCAGGCGAATACGTAGCCGTGGTACTCGGCCACCCTGGCTTCGATCAGGCCCCATTCGGCGGTGTCGAGCTCGTTGTGGTAGCCGCTTTCCAGTTTCGGAACGGCGATCAGGCCGCCCTCGTCCGAGTAAACCCAGGCGTGATAGGGGCAGGTGAACTTGCGGCTGTTTCCCTGGTCATACCGGCACACCCGCATGCCCCGGTGACGGCAGGTGTTGAGGAAGACGTGAAGCTTGCCGTTGCGGTCCCGGTTGAAGATGACCGATTCCTCGCCCATGCGGCCGAGGACGAAATCGCCCGGCTCCGGGACCTGGCTCGCGTGCCCGACGAACAGCCAGCAGCGGGCGAACAAGCGCTCGAGTTCGTCCTCATAGACGGACCGGCTGGAAAAAACCTCACGGCTGATCCGCCCCTCCGAGGTGCGTACCAGTCCACCTAGATATTTCCGATCTCCGCCCGCCATGGAGCCAAATCCCGCCTGTTCGGCCGAACTATAGCCATCGCCGGACGGCGCGGGCAATCCCGGCCGGCCGAGACCGGTCAACGGTCAGGGCCGCGAAGACCATTCCATTCCCCGATTCCGGTTTGCTAGAGTGACCCGAGGAGGAAGTCAGATGATCGAGTTACGCGATCTCAGCTACGTACGCATGGGCACCCGGGACCTGGACGGGGCCGAGACCTATGGCAAGGAGATACTCGGCTTCCAGCCGATCCGGCGGGACAACGGCCAGCTTTATCTCCGCACCAGCTACCGGGACCATACGGTGTGCTATTTCGAGGGCGATCCCGGGGACCATGCCGTCGGCATCGAAATCAAGGACTGGTACGGCCTCGAGGACGCGATGGCCTACCTGAACGGCCAGGGCATCGCCTGCACCCGGGGCACGGCCGAAGAGATCGCCGACCGGCACGTCATGGACATGGCCTGGTTCAGGGATCCGACCGGCAACCGGATGGAACTGGTGACCCGGCCCGAGGATGCCAACCGGCGCTATTTTCCGACCCGGGACGCCGGCGTGCTGGGCCTCGGCCACATCGGTCTCAACACCACCGATCCGCCCCGGGACGAGAAGTTCTGGGTCACCCATTTCAACATCAAGGTCAGCGACTGGATCGGCACCTCGCCGCTTCTGCGGATGAAGAACGTCCATCATCAGATCGCGCTGTTCCCGACCGATCATCCGGGCATTCAGCACGTCAACCATCAGGTGGAGAGCATCGATGACATCATGCGGTCCTGGTACTTCCTTCAGGAGCGTCAGGTGAAGATCGTCTTCGGCCCCGGCCGCCACATCACGTCGGGCGGGTATTTTCTCTACTTCGAGGGTCATGACGGCATGGTGTTCGAATATTCGAACTCGGACCGCAACATCGTCGACGACGATGCGGCCTACCGGCCGCGGCAGTTCCCGTTCGCCGACGCGTCGTTGTGCGGCTGGGGCGCGGTGCCCGATATCGCCGAGTTCCAAAGCTGAGCGAAAAGACGCAGATTCTCGTCCGTATGGCGGCCCGGGCGCTGGCCCGCGCCGGCCTCGTGCACGCCTATGGCCATTGCAGCGCGCGGCTCGATGCCGACAGCTTTCTGGTCTGCGCCCCCAATCCCATGGGCCTGATCGAACCCGGCGAAGACGGCAGCGTGGTGCCGGTCGAGGGGCCGTTGCCCGAAGGCGTGCTGGGCGAGGTCCGCATCCATCAGCAGATCTACCGGCGCCGGCCGGATGTCGGCGGCGTGGTGCGCTCCATGCCGATGAACGTCATGGCCCTGTCCGCGATGGCGAAAACGCCGAAGGCGCGGCACGGCTTCGGTTCCTATTTCGCGCCCGAACCGCCGCTCTGGGACGATCCCCTGCTTCTCCGCTCGGACGAGCAGGCGGCGGCGCTCGCGGATCTGTTCGGCGGCGGACGCGCCCTGATCATGCGCGGCAACGGCTGCGTCACGGCGGGCGGGACGCTCGAGGAAGCGGTGGTTTTCACCTGGTATCTGGAGGACGCCGCCCGGGTGGAATTGGAGGCGCTGAAATGCGGCGAGGCGGATGCCGCGCCCGTGATGACCCCGGAGCAGGTCGAAATCCGCGCCGTCGGCACGGGCCGGATTTATGAACGAATGTGGGAGTACCTCACCGACGGCGACCCGGAAGCCGCCGCCGGCGAGGCCTAACACCCCCCTCGAAGCTCTCGACGCTTTCGGGCGCTATTTGCGCGTCATCAGTTCCTTGAAGTAGGCGACGATCTTGGGATCGACCGTGTCCACCGAATTGACGATCTTGACGCCCTCTTCGACGCTGACGGACTGCGGCGGCAACCCGATGCTCTTCAGCATCTTCGGCGCCAGATCCGGGTCCTTCCACGCCTTGGCGAAACCCTCGCGCAATGGATTGTTGGCGGCGTCCGGCGTGCCGCGCGGCGAGAACGACGCGTAGATCATGTTGCCGGTCACCTTCTGCATCCACTTGTGCGCTTCCCAGGCGATGCCGGACGGTTCCTTGCCCTTCACCTGCTTGTAGTACTCATAGATGTTGGGCATGTCCTTGATGAACGGCGACTTCTTGATCGTCCCGTCGGCACCGACCGCCGGATAGTAGAACAGGGGAATGACCTCTCCGGCCTTCACCACCGAGGGTTCCACCCGGTTGCGGTAGAAGTTGATGCCGGTTGTGGTCAGGTTGGTCTCGCCCTTGCGAACCGAGGCATAGGCCTTGGGCGGATTGAGGCCGGGCACGTAGATGTAATTTTTGACGCCCAGCATCTCCAGGCTGGTGCGGATCGACAGATCGAGCACGCTGGTCGGACGGTTGCCGGCCAGGACGATGTTCTTGGCCGTCAACAGGTCGTCCCGGGTCTTGATGTTGTCGGGGCCGCCCGTCTTGATGTAGCTCATCCGGGGAATCGGCTGACCCGTGATGAAATTCATCTTCGAGTAGTCGGCCCGAAGACCCTTGGAGCCGGTCACCCGGCCCACCGGGTTCCAGGCGCTGTAGATGATGGTCATCCCGTCGGGACGGGTTTTTTCCCAAAGCAGGTTCCAGGGCTTCTGGCCGCCGGCGCCCGGCATGTTCTTGACGACGATTTCCGGGTTGCCCGGTATGTGTTTGTTGAGGAACGGCGCCAGCAGTCTCAGGCTGGTGTCCGCCCCGCCGCCGGCCCGCGAGCCGGTCAGGATGGTGAGGGTCTTGCCTGCGTAGTATTCGGCGGCGGTCACGGAAGTGACCGGTGCACTGAGCGCCGCCGCGGAAACCCCTGCAAAAAGGCCCGCGAGGACGGCTATTCGCGATTTCACCATAGTTTCCTCCCCTAATGGCGATCACATTTTTAAAAGTGATCATGCTCAGGAATTTAGCGTAGACCCGATCGGGGAGCGGGCGCAAGGGAGCTTAGGCGCCGCGAACCGTATCCACCATTTGACCGCAATCGGTGGGCAGCGCCCCGCCCCGCCAGGCGACATGCCCGTCGGGCCTGACGAGAACCAGGGGCTGCTCGTAAAGCGCCGCGATATCGTCGTTTTCTATATCCCGCACGGACAACGGCACGCCCCGGTCCCTGGCGGCGGATTCCAGGTCGGCGGTCCCGGCGCCGTCAAATCGCAGCAGCGTAAAGCCGCGTCCGAACAGGTCGAGGGTGGAGGTTTTCTCATCCAGCCACGCATGGGGCGCCCGATGACCGGGCCGGGCCGTCGGGGTGTAGTTCATCACCTCGAAGGGCGGTTCGGGCGTGCCGTCCGGCAGGATGACCGGCGAGCCCTCGTAGCGATAGCCGAGGGGCACGCCCTCCATTACGTATTCCCGGTCGAAACGCTCGGCGTAGATGGCCTCGCCGATGCGTTTCCGGAGGTCGCGGCCCTCCGGCGCGGTCACGTCTTCGGCGCCCCTGGGCAGCTTCGAGAATTGGGTAAAGTTGCGGGCGGCTTCGTTGACGATGGTCCAGGCGACGGGCCGGCGCTCGGTATCGTAACTGGCGACCAGCGCGTCGCCGCCCCAGCCTTCGAGACGCGCGGCGATCTTCCACGCCGCGTCCACCGCCTCCTGAATGCCGGTATTCATGCCGAAGCCGCCGGTGGGCGACATCTGGTGGACCGCGTCGCCGGCCAGCAGGATGCGGCCTTCCTGAAACCGCTCGGCGACGGCCCGGCGGCGCTCCCACGGCAGCACCGAATAGATCTCGTGTTCGATCTCCCTGCCGGCCGCGCGGCAAAGCTCCCGGCTCATCACCTCGAACGACGGCACCTCGCCGCCGGGCACCCGCATGAGCGAGAACCGCCAGAGGTCCTTGCCGTTGATGGAGACGATGTCCGCCCAAACGCCTTCGCCGTCGATCATCCATTGCATGACGCAGCGGCCGTGCCTGAACAGCGCATCGTGATCCTCGGACCGGAAGAAGGCGTTGACGTTGTAGTTCATGGACATGTCGCCTTCGAGGCCGATGCCCAACTGGTCCCGCACCCCGCTCTCGGCCCCGTCGCAAGCGATCATGTATTGGGCGCGGATGGATTTGGTCCCGCCGGTCCCGATGTCGGTCACCCGGGCGGTCACCCCGTCGGCATCCTGGGAGACCTCGTCGAGCTCATGGGAATAGAGGTTGGCCGCGCCGCCGAGCGCCATGGCGTGGTCGCGCAGGATGGGGTCGAAATAGATCTGCGAGCAACGCTGGATAGCCTCCGGCGAATTGATGCAGGGCTCGTCCTTGCGGGCCGGAAATTCGTAGCGGGCCAGTTGATGGCCCGACGACGCCGTCAGGAACCGGATATTACGGGGAAAATCCTCCGGGACCGAGCTTTCCCGCACCTTCCGGGCGATGCCCCAACGGCGGCAGTGCTCGACGGTCCGCACCCCCACCTGGTTCATTTTGGGATGTCTGACGTCGCCGTCCCGGCGCTCGATCAAGGCGCTCCCGATCCCCCGCCAGGCAAGCTCGATGGAGGCGGAGAGCCCCACCGGCCCGGCGCCGACGATGAGAACCGGGATGTCCAGGTCATGCTCGATCGGTATGCCCCCCGCGGATTGCCGCCGCTTGGCCGTTCCACTAGTCTCGGTCTTCGGGGAGGATGCCATGCCCGTCAGGAACCTACAATATTACGCCCAGACCGTGCCGGACCTGGAGGTCGGCCGGAAATTCTTCAATGACTTCGGATTGGAAACCGCCGAGCGCGACGGCATGGTCGTCTGCCGCTGCGCCGGGCGCGACCAGGACCAGGTGGTGCTCATCGAGGGCAAGCGGAAACGCCTCCACCATGTGAGCTTCGGCGCCCGGGAAGGCGACATGGACGAGCTCCGTTCCAAGCTGGAAGCGGCCGGGGCCGAGTTCACCGGCGCGCCCGAACATTTCGACCAGGGCGGCATCTGGTTCCGGGACATGGACGGCATGCTCACCAACATCCAGGCGGCCGAGCCGGCGCCCTGGGACGAGGGCCTGGCGCCGGACTTCAATACGCCGACCAGGCATCCGCGCCTCGGCGAGCGGACGGCGCTGATCGAGGATCCGCCGGTCCGGCCCCGGCGCCTGGGCCATGTGGTGCTGTTCGCCAGGGACGCGGCCGAAAAACGGAAGTTCTATGCCGACGTGATGGGTCTCGCGCTGGCCGACAGCGTCGCCGACTTCCTGCACTTCATGTACGCGCCGACGGGCAGCGACCACCACATCGTCGCCTTCGCCAAGTCGGGCGACTACGGCCTCCAGCATGCGGGCTTCGAGGTGGGCTCCACCGACGAGGTGGGCATGGGCGGCCGCCAGATGGTGGACAAGGGCTATATCGCTTCATGGGGCCCGGGACGCCACGGGCCGGGCTCCAACGTGTTCTTCTACATGCGGGATCCGTGGAACGGCATCGTCGAATACTTCGCCGACATGGATTTCATCCCGGAGGGCGCCGACTGGAACGCCGAAAACTGGGCGTCCAAGGAATCGACGGTGGTCTGGGGAACCTCCGAGCCCAAGGACTTCCCGACCAACTTCGAAATTCTCGACGGCCCGGGGATGCACTAGCCGCATTTCCGGACGGTGGCGACGGCAAGGAGCAGCTTCCCTATTCCGGCCGCTGGCTGGCCTCGACGATACGGGGCAGGGTCACATG
>JAPPFK010000104.1 GCA_028823885.1 Rhodospirillales bacterium
CGCCTCGGACTGGCTGGAGGACAACCGGTCGAAGTTTGCCGGCATAAGGCTGTACGACGACCAGGGCGCGCTCGACCGGGCGTTGATCGACGGCCGCTTGGATGCGGCGTTCGGCGACGCGCTCGGCTTCTGGAAGTGGCTCAAGAGCCCCGAGGGCGCGGGCTTCGCCTATGCGGGCGGCACATACCGCCTTGACGAAGGCATCGGCATTGCCGTGCGCAAGGAGGACGAGGCGCTGCGCCGGCGCCTGAACGGCGCGATCAGGGCGATTCGTGCCGACGGCACCTACGGGAAGATCAACGCCCGGTATTTCCCGTTCGACATCTACTGACGGCCCGCGTGAATTCGGTACATTCCGGCCGGTTTCGACCGGTGCCGGACCTGTCCGGGAAGGAAAAGCTGTTCACAAACCCGCTTTTCGGGTGTTTAATCCGGAGGCAGCGACGATCACGAAATGGTTTCAGGAGGCGGGCCGTCCTTTCCGACCGCCCGGCCGTTCTGACAAGCAATCAATTAACGAAGGACGGTACTTGAAATGTCATTTACCAGCAGCGCTTCGGAACGGTTCACTCCGGATCCCATATCGAAACAGAGCGAGCCCACCAAGTTTCAGGCCATAACCGCCAGAAATTTCGAGACGATTCCGCAGGTTCAGCACCTGACGGCCGATGATCGGTTCGCCATACGCGTCGTCAGTTCCGTGCTGCCGTTCCGCACCAACCCCTATGTGGTCGACAATTTGATCGATTGGGACAATGTACCGGAAGATCCGATTTTCCGGCTGGTCTTCCCGCAGCGGGGTATGCTGCAGGAGAAGGACTTCGACCGAATCGCCGATATTCTGGCGCGGGAGGGCCCGAGGCAGGAGTTGGACCAGGCGGTCGCCGAAATCCGCGGGCGGCTCAATCCTCACCCGGCGGGGCAGCAGGAACTCAATATCCCCAAAGAGGACGGCGAAGTTTTCGAGGGACTTCAGCACAAGTACAACGAAACGGTTTTGTTCTTCCCGAGCCAGGGACAGACCTGCCACGCCTACTGCACCTTTTGCTTCCGCTGGGCGCAATTCGTGCAGGACGAAGAGTTGAAGATATCGGCCAAGGATGACGAGCGCCTTCACCGCTATTTGGCCGCCCATCCCAAAGTATCGGATATCCTGGTGACGGGCGGCGACCCGATGATCATGAAAACCCGGGTATGGGAACGGTATCTCGGCCGTTTGATCGACGATCCGGCATTGGACCATATCCAGAATATCAGGATAGGCACCAAGTCTCTCACCTTCTGGCCGCACCGATTCGTCAACGATGACGATGCCGACGACATGCTGCGGCTGATGGAGAAGCTGGTGGAGTCCGGCCGCCACGTCGCGATCATGGCCCACTTCAACCACGGGCAGGAGCTGCGCACGGACATCGTAAAAGACGCAATCCGCAGGATCCGGGACACCGGCGCGGTCATCCGCAGCCAGGCGCCGGCGCTCGCCAAGATCAACGACGACCCGGACGTCTGGGCAGGGATGTGGCGTGAGCAGGTTCGCCTCGGCATCATTCCCTACTACTTCTTCGTGGAGCGGGATACCGGCCCCAGGCATTACTTCGAGCTGCCGCTGGTGCGCTGCTGGGAGATATTCCGCGACGCGGTCCACCAGGTGTCGGGGCTGAGCCGCACCGTCCGGGGGCCGTCCATGAGCGCCACGCCGGGCAAGGTCGAGGTGACGGGCGTACAGGAAGTGCAGGGCGAGAAGGTCTTCGTACTCCGCTTCCTTCAGGGCCGCGATCCCGACTGGGTGGCCCGGCCCTTCTTCGCGAAGTTCGACCCCCAGGCAACGTGGCTCGACCAGCTCGAGCCGGCGTTCGGCGAGGAACGCTTCTTCTTCGAGTGATACCGGCCGGGACCGGCCTGGTTTTACGCCGCCTCCTGGCGGGATTTTCGCTTCGCCGTCGACGTCAACAGCGCCGGCAGGAGCGTCAGGTCGGCGATGAGCGCAAAGCCGATGATCATCGCGGTCAGGATCCCGACCTGCGCGGTGGGAACGAACGGCGAAAAGATCAAGATCAGAAAACCGGCCACCAGCACGACCGTCGTCGTGAGCAGGGCCCGGCCGGTCGTCTCGAAGACGTGACGCACCGCCTCTTCGGACCCCATGCCGTATTCGCGCCGCGCACGCTGGTACTTGCTGAGAAAATGCACCGTATCGTCCACGACGATGCCGATGGTCATGGCCACGACGACGGAGAGCGATAGCCCCACCTGTCCGACCGTCAGCCCCCAGACGCCGAAGCCCAGCACGGCGGGAACCAGATTGGGAACGATGCTTATCAGGCCCAGCCGCAGCGACCGCAGGGCGAAGAGAAGGATGGCGGAAATGGCGAGGAGCACGACGATGGTCCCGATCAGCATGGCGTGGATATTGCGCTGCCCGATATAGGCGAACAGGGCGGCGGGGCCGGTACTGTTGATGCCCGCCACATGCGGCGCGTTTTCCTTCAGCCAGGCGCCGGCGCGCGCATTCAGTTCGAGGACCTCCTGCGAATTCAGGGTTTGCGCCGAAACCGACAGGCGCGTGGCCGATCTGGAACTGTCGATCTGGTTGTTCAGGTCCAGGCCGCGCGGAAGCGACAACTCGTAGAGCAGCAGGTACTGCGCCGCCAGCTCCTTGCTTTCGGGTATTCGGTACGCGGCCGGGTCGTCGCCGTGCATGCTCTTGTTGAGCGCCCGGAAGGTATCGGTGATGACGGACACATGGCGTACGCGGGGCTGTTCACGGTACCATTCGGCGAATTTCGAAATCTCCGCCAGGAAACGCGGATCGGTGACGCCGCCCTCGGACGAGGCCCTGAGCGAGTATTCGAGCAGCGTATTGCCGCTCAGGTGCTCGTCCATGAAATCCGTGTCCTGCCGGAACTCGACGCTCTTGTCGAAGAAATGAACCAGGACATCGTTCAGTTCGTTGCGCGGAATGGCCAGCATCATCGCGGGCACGATCACCAGCCATACCAAAATCACCGCCCTCCTGTGGTTCAGGACGGAAGCCGCGAGGGACTTCATCGTGGGTCCGGGAAGCCGCCGCTCCTTCGGGGCGCGAACCGGGAGAAACGAAAGCAGGGCCGGCAGGAAGGTGACGGAGAGGAGGAAGGAGGCGGCGATACCGAAGGCGACGAAGTTGCCGAGATGGCGGTAGGGCGGCACTTCGGAAAAGTTCATGCTCAGGAAGCCGAGCGCCGTCGTGAGGCTGGCCAGAAATACCGGGTGCAGATTGAGCCGGATGGCTTCGACGAGGGCGTCGTGCTTCGAATCCCCGGCCCGCAGGCGCTGCTGCAACGTCACCAGGATGTGCACGCAGTTCGCCACGACGATCATCAGCACGATGGTCGGCGCCGGCGACAGGGGCGGAGAGAATGGCAAGCCGACCCAGGCACCCAGGCCCAGCGAGGCCAGAACGGAGAAAACGATGATTATCCCGGTCGCCGCCACCCCCGGCCAGCCCCGGGTCAGGACGCCGAGGATCAGGGCCATGAGCAGAAGGCTCGCGGGCAGAAAGATCATCTGGCTGTTGATCGACGCTTCCACGAAGGTCCGGTTGATCATCACCGTGCCGACGATGCGAAGGTCTATGCCGGGAAACCGTTCTTCCGCCTCCGCCGCGAGCGATCTGGCGAATTCGGCGATTTCGGCGGCGGCCTCCAGCAGCTTGTCTTCCGGCAGTTCGACGGTGACGTTGACGACGCTGACATCGCCGTTCCGGGCCAGAATACTGCTCGCGATACGCGGGTCGGACAGGGCGACGGCGCGGACTCGGGACCGCGCCTCGTCCCGGGCCAGTTCTTTTGGATCGACGAGATTCCGCACGAACAATTCGTCGCCGTCGGCGGTTGTGTGCTGAAAATTGGCCAGCGAGTCGACGCGCCTCGAATACGGCGTCCTCCAGGCGTTTTTCGTCAGCCAGACGGCGGCCGAGAGCGCCTTTTGCGACGTGGCGTCGCCGTCGTCCGGGACGATCAGGAAGACGATGTTCTCGTTCTTCCCGTAGGTGTTTTCCAGGGATTCCAGCGCCAAAATCTGCGGATTGTCGTCGTCGAAAAAGATGCGGTAGTTGGCGGAGAATTCGAGCAGGAAAATGCCGCTCGAGGCGACCGCGATGGAAACCAGCGTGGCCAGGATGACGGGCCAACGGGCCGCGAGCACCCGTTCGGCGAACCGGCTTGCGAACCGCTCGCCTGCTATGCCGCGCAGGTCCAAAAACCAGTGCCGCTGGTTGTGAACGCCCCTGGGGCAGGCGACGCGCCAAGCTTCATTGCCACCGATTCCTCATGCCCAAACGCACAATCTGCCGTTCCGCTACCGGGAGGCCGCCGACCACGGTCCCGCTTGCCCCGCGCCTTCCGAAGCCGCCGGGTCCCGAGCGGGATTTCACTCTCCGCGACAACATAGATTCGGGGCCGAAACGCCGCAACCCCGAACGGTTCCGGAAGCTGCGCCGGGACGGGGCGGGCACTCGCTTCACGGCACGTTGCCGCGCGCAATCGGGTTGGACGGCGGGATTGTTGAATGTATGGTCGGCGGCATGAGCGAGGACGGGAAAACAGCCGCGCCGCCGCCCGACATACCGGGGTTCCCGAAGGATTGGCGCGCCCCGGTCAAGCCGCTGGCCCTCCTGTCGCTCCTGTTTTCCGGGGCGATGTTCGGTTTCTTCTTCGCCTGGGTCTGCTCGACCATGTGGGGA
>JAPPFK010000187.1 GCA_028823885.1 Rhodospirillales bacterium
TGGCGTTTCCCGTCGCGGGGGCGGGGCGGATACGGGCCTGGGGGGGGGGGCGGCGGATTGGGGGCCGGTGCTACTTGATGACCCGGCACGGAGGAATGGGGGCGCCGGGCCGATCGAGGAGGGGCGCCAATTCCCGCCAGATCAGTTCGGCGACGACGTCGGCCGGATTCGCGGCCATTCCGATGGCGGCGCTGATGGTCACGGAAAGAATATCGCCGCGGCGAAAAATCCACTGGGCCTCGGTCCCCACCAGTCCCAGAAACGCGCCCCCGCCCGGCAGGACGGCTTCACCGTCCAGGCGGTAATGCAGGTTGACGATGGGACGGGTTTCCTCGGGCACGCTGACGTCCGGCAGCAGCCGGGCGATCTCGGACGGCGGCAGGGCCAGCACCACCTGGGCGTTGCCGGTGCCCACGGTGCGGTCGCCGAAATCGAGCTCCGTCACCCGGGCGTCCGAAATCCGAAGACCGCGCAGCCGTTCGTTGAATATAGCCGTCGCCCCGCGGCCGCCGAGATAGGCGAGGGCCGGGTCGACCAGGGCCGCGGACAGGCCTTTATCGGCCAGGTACGGCCGGCTCCCGGCGGCTCCCTTGGCGAAGGTCTTGCGGAACATCCGCCACAGCAGCCGGGCCGAGCCCTCGGTGGCGTCGGTATTGAGGACCGCCCGGGCAAGGGGCTGCCAGAAGCGTTCGAATAGCGGCCCGTCCGTATCGACGCAGTCGGCAACCGTCGCATCCGGACCGGCAAACGCCAGCCGGCCCGCATCGATCAGATCGCCAACGCCGCTGCCCGGCACCCGCCCCTGTTTTTCCAGCAGCCAGAACGGCAGAAACCCGTCTTTCGGCTGGAGGGTCCACGTCTCCCCGTTCGCTGCGTCGAGAAAGTCGAACCGCGGCGGGTCCAGCGGGGACAATGCATCGGGGGCGCCGATATCGGCCAGATACTCGAAGACGCTTTGGTTCGCGCCGACGATCAGATGGTTGCCGTTATCGATCAGCCGGTCGAGGGTGCCGTCGTGGAATGAGCGGCAACGCCCCCCCGCCTGTCCCGCCGCTTCATGCAGCGCGACGCCGAGCCCGGCCCGGACGCCGGCGACCGCCGCGGCGAGGCCGGCCATGCCCGCGCCCACCACATGAAGCGCGCATCGGTCTGCGGACATCCCTTGATCATTCATTCTGATACTTGCCCCCGGAACCATTTGGTCTCTATATCCCATTGTCAGGGGCGCAAGCCAGCGATACCCCTTTACGAGAGGCAAATGACCGCAGGTCTCAGCTACTGCGCCGAGGAGGTCCGCCGGCACGACCGGGATCGGTTTCTGACCACGCTGTTCGCCCCCGGCGCGGCGCGGGAGGACTATTGCACGGTTCTCGCCTTCAATCTGGAAATCGCCCGAACCCGCGAGGTGGTGAGCGAGCCGCTTCTCGGCGAGATGCGGCTTCAATGGTGGCGGGACGCGGTAACCGCGGCCTATGCCGACGACGTCCGAACCACCGGCCACCAGGTGCTCGATCCGTTGACCGAATTGATCCGCCGGGCCCGGCTGCCGGAAGGCCTGATCCAGGCCCTGATCGACGGCCGGGGAGCCGATTTGTCCGAACAGCCGGTTGCGGACGAGGCGGAATTGGAAGCCTACGCCGATGGCACCGCCGGGGCGCTTAACCGGCTGTTGGCGGCTGTGGCGGCCCCCCAAACCGATCCCGATCTGATGGCTCAGGTGACCGAGGCCGGAATCATCTGGGGGATGACGGGGATACTCCGGCGGGTCGGATTCGATGCGCGCCAAGGACGCATTCTGCTGCCGACCAGCCTGTTTCAGCGCCACGACGTTGACCCACACGATCTGTTCGGCGGGCATATGTCGCCCGGCCTGCGGGCCGGCCTCGGTGAGATGGCGGACGCGGTCCGGGCGCGGGCCAATGCTTTCCGGGCAAACCCTCCGCCCCGGAATGGCGCGGTTCGCAGCCTGTTCATGCAGGTCAACCTTGCCGACATGTATATCGGCCGGCTGCGCCGGCTCCGCTATGACGTGTTCGGGCGGGATATCGAGGGCGGCAGGCCGGGCCGTCAGATTCGCCTCGCCTTCAGCGCCCTGTGGGGACGCTATTAGCCCGGGGCGGCGGCGCCTCATCGTTGTGGTCCGATCGGGCCGCCCAGTCGATGGACATGATGTCCAGGGCCGATACGGCGGGAAATATCGGCGGGCCGCCGGCGGCATATAGCCGCACCACGCCGTGCTCGGTGTCCGGGAACACATTGCGGCTGTCGTCGAACTTGCGAACCTCCAGGATCGTCCTCAGCTTGGTCTTGGTGTTGCGGCTGCGCCAGGCAAAGGTCGGGTTGGCCCGGCGCGGTTCGCCAACCGGCGCGATTACCCGCTTCCATTCATCGGTCGGACCGCCATAGCGTTTCTTGAGAAACGCCAGCACCTTCTCCTGGTCGTCCGAACGGAACAGGACGTGAAAGTGGCTGGCCGCGCCCCGGTCATAGCGGGCCAGCGCCCGAGTGCCCCGGTAAAGGATGGTATCGACCTGGAACGCGCCTTCGACCTCGCCCGGCCAGTCGACGGGCACGACGCAAAAGACGCGCCGGCCCGGCTTGGAGACGCAGGCGTTGGGCTCGCCGGCGCCCTGTGCCGGCGGCGGCTGGCCGATGCTCACCGTTTCGCCCAAGGTGAACAAGGCATCCCGAAGCGGCGCTCGGAGCCGCATGATTGGATGGGCCGGACGGCTGCGCCTGTCATCCCGTTGGTTCAGTTTCGCCGATTGGTCCTGCGCGGGCGCACCCGCGGCATTGTCGGGCTTGGCGTGTCCGGACGGCGGCCGCGGATCGGGCTTCGACGCTTCGTTCTCCGTTCGAGCGGGCGGTTCTTCCTTGTGCTCGCCGCTCCCGAACAGGTCGCGGAATAGGTGACGTATGGAAATCGGCTCGCCGTTGAGTTCGCCCGAAGAGGGCGCGTCCGCCGGTGGAGAGGCGGGCGCCCGGGAGCGCGCCGGCGCCGGTTGCGGCCGGTCGCCCGTTTCGGCCATTCGGCTCGCGGTGGATGGGGGCTCAGTCCTACGCGCCCGGCCGATGGACGGGTCCAGCCGCTCCTGCCGCGCCTTGATCAGAAACTGAGCGATGTCGAAGAAGCCGCGCTGCAGCGCGATGTCGAGGGCCGTCCGGCCGTCGTCGCCTTTGCGGGTCAGGTCGGCCCCGGCCTTCACCGCCGATTTCACACCGGTCAAATCGTTGCCGCGCACCGCTTCGAACAACAGGGGCGCCATGGACGCTTGAAACGGGCCGGCGGGCGCCTGCTGGGCATGGACATGGGAAGCAGGCCCCAGCATGAGCGCCAGGACCAGCCCGGCGATTGTCCCGCGGCCCGCTCGATGCCATGGCCGGGCAGGTCCGGAAGCCGCTGTGCCGCGTCTTGCCACGCCGTTACAACCACTGACCGAGCGCGGCCAGCGCACGGGCGCTGAGGGCGGCCTTCCGGTCCCGTCCCTTGAGCCGTTTTCCTTGCTCGTTTTTGGCCGAAATCGGGGGAAAAAGGCCGAAATTTACATTCATGGGCTGGTATGTTTCGGGATCTCCGCCACCCGTGATGTGATTGAGCAACGCGCCGAGAGCGGTTTCGTCCGGCGGCGGGGTGCCCGTCTCTCCGAGGCTCTCGAATCCGGCGAACCGGCCCGCCAGCAGGCCGACCGCCGCGCTTTCGACATACCCCTCGCAGCCGGTGATCTGGCCGGCGAAACGCAAATGGGGGTGTGTTTCGAGCCGGAGGCGCTGGTCCAGCAGCCTTGGTCCGTTGATGAAGGTGTTGCGGTGAACCCCGCCGAGGCGGGCGAATTCGGCGTTTTCAAGGCCGGGAATGGTCCGGAAGATCCGCTTTTGCTCGCCGTGGGTGAGTTTGGTCTGGAAGCCGACCATGTTGTAAAGGGTGCCCAGCGCATTGTCCTGGCGGAGTTGGACCACTGCCCGCGGCTTCCGGTCCGGCGCGCGCGGATTGGTCAGACCCACCGGCTTCAGCGGACCGTATGCGAGCGTCTCCCGGCCCCGCTCCGCCATGACCTCGATGGGCAGGCAGCCCTCGAAATAGGAGGTGTTTTCCTCCCACTCCTTGAAGGCGTGCTTTTCTCCGTCGAGCAGGGCGTCGATGAAGCTCTCGTACCGGGCATCGTCGAGCGGGCAATTGATGTAGTCCGCGCCGTCTCCCTTATCGTAACGGGACTGAAACCACGCCTTGCCGAAATCTATGGTGTCCTTGTAGACGATGGGCGCGATGGCGTCGAAGAACGCCAACTCTTCGGCGCCGGTGATCTTGGCGATGGCCTCGGCGAGAGGCTCGGAGGTCAGCGGGCCCGTCGCGATGATGGTCTGTCCCCAATCCTCCGGCGGCAGCCCATCGATCTCCTGCCGCCGAATCTCGACCAGGCTCTCGGCCTCCAGCGCGGCTCCCACCGCTTCGCTGAAATGGTCGCGATCAACCGCCAAGGCGCCGCCGGCGGGCAGCTTGTGACGGTCCGCCTCGCGCATGATCAACGAACCGCAGCGGCGCATCTCCTCGTGCAGAAGGCCGACCGCATTGTGCTCGGCATCGTCGGACCGGAACGAGTTGGAGCAGACCAATTCCGCCAACCCGCCGGTCCGGTGGGCATCGGTCTTCTTCACCGGGCGCATTTCGTGCAGCACCACGGGCACGCCGAGGCGGCTCAACTGCCCCGCGGCCCCG
>JAPPFK010000035.1:0-35828 GCA_028823885.1 Rhodospirillales bacterium
TGACAATAAATGTCTATTAATGTCCATGAATGACTATACCGGCGAAAAGTGCCGAATTGGAAAATATTTATAAATCATGGAATTTCAACACCTTGCCGGTATGCAAAAAATGCATGGCTCGCGCCCCCTTTTTCAGGTGAGAGGGAACGCCCGCCCAATATCGGCGATAGCAAATGGGCATATGTGCGCCGCCCGCCGGGCGCGCTACATGTCGGCAAATCATCACCCCTGGAGGCCTCCCGCTCATGGGCAAGACCAAGAACATCCTGTTCATCATGTGCGACCAGCTTCGCTGGGACTATCTGTCCTGCGCCGGTCACCCGCGGCTCGAAACGCCCAACATCGACGCCCTGGCGGCGAAAGGCGTGCGGTTCACCCATGCCTATTGCCAGGCCCCGGTCTGCGGCGGGTCGCGCATGTCGTTCTACACCGGGCGCTACGCCTTCACCCACGGCGCGGTGTGGAACGGCGTGCCGCTCTCGGTCGACGAACTGACCATTGGCGACTACCTGCGCCCGCTGGGCCACCGGGTGGCGCTGGTCGGCAAGACCCATATGGTCGCCGACCGGGGCGGGATGGAGCGCCTCAAGATCGACCGCAATTCCATCGAGGGCGCGCTGGTCGCCGAATGCGGCTTCGAGCCCTACGAGCGGGATGACGGCCTGTGGGGCACCGCCGAGATGGCGCCGGAAAACCTCGCCTACAACAACTGGCTGCGGGAACAGGGCTACGGCGGCCCCAATCCCTGGCACGACTTCGCCAACTCGGCCGAGGGGCCCGGCGGCGAAATCCTTTCGGGCTGGTACCTGCGCAACAGCAAATATCCGGCCAGGGTAAAGGAGGAGCACTCCGAAACCGCCTATATGACCGGCCGCGCCATGCAGTTCATCGAGGAATGCGGCGAGGCCCCGTGGACCATGCATCTCAGCTACATCAAGCCCCACTGGCCGTACATCGCGCCGGCGCCCTACCACGACATGTTCGGCGGCAACGACATCCTGCCCGCCAACCGCCACCCCAAGGAACTGGAGACCGACCACCCGATCTACCGGACCTATCACCGGCGCGAGGACTGCCGGGCATTCTCCCGGGACGAAGTGCGGGAAACGGTCATCCCCGCCTACATGGGACTGATCAAGCAGATCGACGATCACCTGGGCCGGCTGTTCGCCTTCATGGAAGAGACGGGCCGGATGGACGACACCATGATCGTCTTCACGTCGGACCACGGCGATTACCTCGGCGACCACTGGCTCGGCGAGAAGGAACTGTTTCACGAAGAGAGCATCCGGCTGCCGTTCATCGTCTACGATCCGGACCCGGCATCCGACGCGACCCGCGGCACCGCCGACGGCCGGTTCATCGAGAGCATCGACCTCGTCCCCACCTTCATCGAAGCGGCGGGGGGCACGGTTCCCGAGCACGTGGTGGAGGGCAAGTCGCTGCTGCCCCTTCTGCACGGGGAGCGGCCCGGCGATTGGCGGGACTATGTCATCTGCGAATCGGAATTCGCGCCCAGGATAGACCTCGACGCCCTCGGCATCGCCGCCCGCGAAGCGCGCGCCGTCATGATCCGCACCGAGAAGTGGAAGTACATCCACCACCTGAAGTTCCGCCCGGAACTCTACGACCTCGAGGACGATCCCAACGAGTTCACCGACCTCGGCGCCGACCCGGCTTACGAGGAAATCCGGAGCCGGATGCGGGAGATGCTGACCGAGAACTTCCTCGCCCGGAATTTCCGCACCACCGTCGGCGAGGAACCCCTCGCCCGGCGCGGCCGCGCGGTCTACTACCCGCCGGAACAGCGGCGGGTCTACATCGGGGTCTGGTGACCGGCTTGCCCCACAGGCGCAATACGTATTATGATTCAATTGCTTAAGGGTGGCGCTTAAGTGAGGCGCTTAAGAGAGGTCGAGGTGTCCGAAAACCGGCCAAGACGGATCGTGGTGGGCATGACCGGCGCCAGCGGGGCGATCATCGGCGTCCGGCTGCTGGAGGCGCTCGCCCGCTCCGAGGTGGAAACCCACCTGGTGGTCAGCAAATGGGCCCAGCAGACGCTTGAGCACGAGACCGACCATACGGTCGCCGATCTCCGGGACCTGGCCGACGTCTATCACGGCCCCGGCGACATGGGCGCCAAGGTCTCGTCGGGCTCCTTCGTCACCGACGGCATGATCGTCGCCCCGTGCTCGGCCCGCTCGGTCGCGGCCATCGCCAACGGGTTCGGCGAACACCTCGTTCACCGGGCCGCCGACGTGATCCTCAAGGAGCGCCGGAAACTGGTGTTGATGGTGCGCGAGTCGCCGTTCAACGAGATCCACCTCGAAAACATGCTCAAACTGGCGCGCATGGGGGTCTGCATCCTGCCGCCCGTTCCGGCGTTCTATAACCACCCCGAATCGCTGGACGACATGGTCGAGCATTTCGTCGCCCGCGCCCTCGACCAGATCGGCGTGCCGGCCGAATTCGCCAAACGCTGGGACGGCGACATGCGCAACCGGAACCCGAAGGTCGAACAGATCAAGTAGCCGGCTGTTCCGGTTCCCGTGGCCGTGGCCGTTCCCGTGGCCGTTCCCATTGCCGCCAAGGCGCATTTTGTTTACGCTTCGCATTCCCCATCGAGGAGGTGCGCGAATGTCCACCACCCGACTATGGAGCATCGCCGGCGTCGCCCTCGCCGCCGGGCTCGTTGCCGGCAACGGGCTCGGCCCCCCGGGCAGCGATCCCCACGATACCTATGTCGACTGCCTGATGAACAGCTACGAGGTTAGTCAGCTCAACGGTGGCCAGATGATCATGGAGGCGTACGCCAAATGCCGAACGGCCGAGACCGGGTACGCGGCATATCTCAAAGATCAGGACATCGCCGGGCCGCGTCTCCTGGAGGTCGTCGCCCGGGTAAATGAAGCGGCTTTCGCACGTTACCGCGGCCTCGAACTGCACGAAACCAGGGGATGCTTCGACCGGGCCCGCGCGGGCCTGCCGATGTCGTAAGCCGGCGGGGGAAACCAAGCCGTGCGCGGGAAAACTGCCGGATTGGGCCTCAGATTCCTGGCGACTGCCGGCTATATCACCGTGGCGATGGGGATCATTCTGGTGGTGCTCGAAGTCGGCAAGGGCATTCAAATCCACCCCTATATCCAAGATCCCCTGGTCTCCTACGGCGGCGCCATCGAAGTCGGCGCCCTGACCGTGCTGGCATTCCTGGCCGCCCGGCTGATCGACCGGGCCTCCAAGAAAATCTATCCGCGGCTGGACCGCGCCCGCGGCTGGGGCGAGCTGGTGGAATAGGGTCCAACCCCATTATCTGGCCGACCAACGTCTGACAAGGAGTTCCCATCATGCGGCTTGAAGGATCCTGCCTTTGCGGCGCCGTGAAGTTTTCCTGCATCTCCCGCACGCCCTATGCGGTCAATCGGTGCTATTGCTCCATCTGCCGGAAGGCGGCGGGCGGCGGCGGCTACACCATCAACATCATGGGCGAATACGACACGCTGGAAATCGAGGGCGAGGAAAACCTCAGGCTCTACCGGCACGACAACAACGACCGGGACTCCTACGCCGAAGACGGCCGCAACGCCGGCGGCCGGTCGTTCTGCACCCAGTGCGGAACCGTCATGTGGAACTACAACCCCCGGCACGGCCAGTGGTTCTACCCCATCGCCGGCGTGATCGACACGCCGCTGCCGGTCCCGCCCGAGCAAAAGCACTTCATGCTCGCCCACAAGCCGGACTGGGTGCTGATCCCCGACGAAGACGAGGCAAATCCGCGGTTCGATCATTATCCGGACGAGGGGATCGAGGACTGGCACAAATCACGGGGACTGTACGACGAAAGCGGCGATTGACGGCGGCTACTCCGCGGCGGCCTTGGCGCCCGCCAGGCCCGGCATGTCGAAGCCGCGAGCCAGAAGGGCTTCGACGGTCTTCGACGCTTTTTCCGCATCCAGCGGCATAAGCGGCGGGCGGGTGAGGGCCCAGCCGGGATCGCCGGCGAAATGGGCCACGCAGGCCTTGAGGGCCGGGATCGCCGCATATTCGACGAAGATGGCGCGCACCGCGTCCAGGTCGGCCTGACGGTCTTCGGCGTCATCGTCCCGCCAGCGTTCGTACAGCTCGTGGATCGCCGCCGGATTGACGTTGGCGGTCGCCGAAATACATCCGGCGCCGCCGTTTCGCATGTTGGCGAGCAGGAAGGATTCGGAGCCCACGAAGATGCGAAAATCGTCGAACCTCGCATCGAGCATGGCCTTGGTGTTGTCCCATTCGCCCGACGAATCCTTGATGCCGGCGACGGTCTCGGGATAGGCCTTCAACAGCCGCTCGATGAGGCCGAGGCTGATGGGCGTCTGGGACATGGGCGGAATATGGTAGAGGTAGATTCTGAGGTCGGCGGACCCGGCCCGCTGGATGACCGCGTCGTAGGCGGCGTAGAGACCGTCGTCGCCGACGTTCTTGTAGTAGAACGGCGGCAGCATCAGGACGCCGCCGCAGCCCAACTCGGCGGCCTTGGCGGACAGCATCGCGGTATCCGCAATGGCGCAGGTCCCGGTCCCCGGCATCATGGAGGCGGCGGGAATCCCGGCGGCAACCAGCCTGTCGAGGATGTCGGCCTTCTCGGCCGCGGACAGGGAGTTGCCCTCGCTGGTGGTGCCGAAGGGCGCGAGATTGCAGCTGCGTTCGAGCAGCCACTTGCAATGGCCGATCAGCCGGTCCACGTCAGGCGACAGGTCCTCGCCAAACGGCGTCAAGACCGGCGACAGAAGTCCAGAAAAGCGCTCAACCCGTGCCATCACGCACACTCCTTGAAAACAAACTCGAAATCCGGCGCGACTATAGCAGACCGGTTCCGTGGGTCGATGCCCGGGCCACCATGTTGCCCACGTCACGCGCCCGTCACGGGCTCTTTTCTTGTCTAATTGCCGGCGAGCAGACACACTTCGCAATCCGATCGGGGCCGTTTGACCCATGACCGCACCAAATCTCATCGCGCCGCCCGGCGCGTGCGACACCCATATGCACGTCTATGAGCCGGGCTACGGCATGGCGCCGACCGCGCTGCTGCCGCCGCCGGACGGCAGGCTCGAGGACTATCGCCGTGTCCAGGAGCGGCTCGGCCTCGAGCGGGTCGTCATCGTCCAGCCGACGACCTATGGCGACGACAACCGTTGCACGCTGGAAGCGATGACGGCCCTCGGCGGCAGCGCCAGGGGCGTGGCGGTGGTCGGCACGGGGGCCGGGGACGAGGTCTATGAGGACCTGACGGCACGGGGTATTCGCGGCATCCGGTTCCATATGCTGCCCGGCGGGGCGCTGCCATGGGAGGATTTGGACGTTCTCGCCGGCCGCGCCGCGGATCACGGCTGGCATATCCAGTTGCAGCTCGACGGCCGGCTCCTGCCGGAATTCGCAACCCTAATCGGAGGCTGGCCCGGAGAGCTGGTGATAGATCACACGGGCAAGTTCCTGGATCCCGTGTCACCCGACCACGCGGCGTTCGAATGTCTCAAGGAGCTCGTCGCCGGCGGCGCCTGGGTTAAGCTCTCGGCCCCGTACGAGACCTCGAAGGCGGGCCCGCCCCACTTCGACGATATCGCGGCGCTGGCCCGGGAACTGGTGCGGGAATCGCCGGACCATATGCTGTGGGCATCCAACTGGCCCCATCCGGGACAGGACCCGAGGCCCGACGACGCAATGCTGCTGGACACCCTGCTGAACTGGGCCGACGATGAAGCCACCCGCAACAAGATCCTGGTGGACAATCCAGCGCGGCTTTACGGATTTAACGATTGATGCAGAACGAGGGCCATTGAGATGTACGCGGTTATTTTCGAGGTCGAGCCAACCGGGGACGGCCGAGGGACGTATCTGGAGATTGCCGGCGAACTTCGGAACGACCTCGAGAAGGCGGATGGCTTCATCTCCATCGAGCGTTTTCAGAGCTTGAGCAATGAAAGGAAGATATTGTCGCTGTCCTTCTGGCGGGACGAGGAAAGTCTGATCGCCTGGCGGGAACAGTCCGATCATATCGCCGCGCAACGCCTGGGACGCGAGCAGCTTTTCGAGGATTACCGGATTCGCGTCGCCGAAATCGTCAGGGATTACGGCATGACGGAGCGGTCGGAGGCGCCGCGGCGCGGCCTGTTCGAGTAGCCGTTGAACGGCTTCGACCAAAATAGTCCGGCGGCCGCAACAGGGAAAACGCCGGAAATCCAATAACGGCGGTATCGCCGAGACCGCATATGCATCAACAGCTTATGAGGCGGACCCCGGCGAGCCATGCCCGGGGCGCAGGTCTGATATTCGCCGATGGCCGTCGAGATGGCTTTCTTTCCCGAATGCGTGCGCTATATTACCCGGATTGAGACAACGGCAGAGCACCCTGTGGGGGGACCGACCGCCTCCGCGTTAGTGGCCTGCCAGCGTTGGGCTGGCAGCAACGAACAGCGTCATGATTCCGTAACCCGCCGCAAAATGGCGAGGAAGTCTCAATGGGCATAATCGCGCCAAACGAAGAATCTACCTATCGCAGGATGCACGAGGTCTTGAAGAACCTCATCCCGGATTTTGAAATCCAGGAGAAGGCGAAGCTCGCCTACAGGATCAACCGCCTCAAAAAAGAGAAAAACGCGGTCATTCTGGGCCACAACTACATGGAGGCGGCGCTCTATCACTCCGTCCCGGATTTCACCGGCGACTCGCTTGCGCTTTGCCAGCAAGCCGCCACGACCGACGCCGACATCATCGTATTTTGCGGCGTCCGCTTCATGGCCGAATCCGCGAAAATCCTGAACCCGGAGAAAACGGTCCTGCTGCCGGCGGTGAAGGCCGGATGCTCCCTGGCCGCGGCGATTACGGCGGCCGATGTCCGCACGCTGAAACAGCGCTTTCCCGGCGTGCCGGTGGTGACCTACATCAACTCCTACGCCGACGTGAAGGCGGAGACCGATGTCTGCTGTACCTCCGCGAACGCCGTCAAGGTCATTGAATCCCTCGAAACCGACACGGTTATCTTTCTTCCCGACGAGTTCATGGCCGGCAACATTGCCGCCGAACTCGGCTGGTCGACCTACTTTCCTCAAGATGACCCGGAGGGGACCAGGCAGCCGGCGAACCTCAAGAACACCATCATCTCCTGGCATGGCTCGTGCGAGGTCCATGAACTTTTCACGCCGGAGGACGTCACCTCGGTCCGCAAACAGTTTCCGGATGTCGCCGTCCTCGCCCACCCGGAGTGCAAACCGGAAGTGGTCCGGGAATCCGATTTCGTCGGCTCCACGAAGGGCATCATCGACTACGTGGGCGCCAACGATGCGCCGGAATTCCTGCTGCTGACCGAATGCGCCATGGGCGACAACATCATCGCCGGTCACCCGGACAAGAATATTCTGCGCCTGTGCAGCCATCGATGCCCGCACATGGCCGAGATCACGCTCGAGGATACGCTCGATGCGCTGGAGAACACGCGCTACGAGATCACGGTGCCCGAAGACATCAGGCTCCGCGCGCTGGGCTCGATCGAACGGATGCTGGCGATCGTCTAGAGCTTCACCCGTCCGGCAATTTCCGGCGAATCTTCCGCGTATCGGAACGCCCTGAACACCCAGTTCACGTTGTCGCCGTCTATCCCGGGGCCGCGGTGCGGGCTGATGAACTCCCACGCCAGTTCACCGTCGGGCGTGACCTCGAACAACCGGCCGTTCCGCCCCTCGCAGATCAGCGTATTGCCGGTCCACAGCCGTTCCTGGCCGCTGATGTGGTGGGAATAGAAATCGGTTCGCGGCTGGGCCCGGTACTGCCAGACGATTTCGTTGCTCTTGGGGTCGATCTCGAGAATCAGCGAGTGGGGATGCCCCTCGTAGCTGTTCATGCCGTTGGCGAAGACGATGACGTTCCCGTTCGGCAGCAACTGAGGGTCGTGCTGGCCGCCCAAGATCATGTCGGTGAATTCCCAGCGGAACTTGTTCGTCTGCCGGTCGATAATCGCGATGGTGTTGATCTGCCGCAGACTGATCAGCACATCGCCGTTGTCCAGCGGAAACGTCGTATTGCACCACGCGAATACGCGCCGCGCCACCAAGGGATGAATGGGATACTTTTCCACGTCCATTTCGTAGGTGTGCCACTCCCAGACGGTGTTGCCGTCGGGATCCACCTCACGCACATAGTCGCCGAAAATTCCGCCCGGCGGTTCCGTGCCCGGGCGCCCGCCCTGAACACGCTTCTGCGCGTCTTCGGGCATCACCTCCCAGCCGGCATAGACGATATTTCCGTTGGCCAGCTTGCGCGCGTCATGGTGCTGCCAGCCATCGATGAATTCCGTCAGGACGTTTCCGTCCCAATCCACCTCCCGCATGATTCCGCCCTGGGCGCCGCCCTTGAACGGCGGCACATCGTCGCCGTCCCACTGGGCGGCGTAGAAAAGATTGCCGTTGGGCAGCAGCCGCGCGTATCCGCCCGGCGTGCCCGGCAGGTCCCACTCGTGAACCGGTTCGCCGTCCATGTTCATCAGATAGGTCTTTTTCGTCCAAAGCGGCGAATAGAGGGTGAAGCCGGGCGTCGCCTTGGCGTCATCCTTGTAGGTCAGACCGGTTTGCAGAATTCTCATGTGTCTCTCCCTGAGGTTTCCACCGGGTTACGCCGCGACGCGCGTTTCGGCGGCGGGCAAGGCAGGCTTGCCCAAAATCAAATCCGACGCCTTCTCGGCGATCATCAGGACGGCGGCATGGATGTTTCCGCTGATCAGGTCCGGCATGGCGGACGCATCGACGACGCGCAGTCCCTCCACACCGCGAACCTTGAGTTCCCCATCCAATACCGACGCCTCATCCGCACCCATCCGGCAGGTGCCGCAGGGGTGGTGAACCGTCGTGCAGGTCCTTCGGATATAGGCGTCGAGGCCACTGTCATCGGTTACGCCGGCGCCGGGAAGCCGCTCCTCGCCGAGAAACGGGCCGACCTGAGCTTGGGAGAACAGTTCCCGCGCCAGCTTGAGCCCCTTCCGGAGGGTGGCCATGTCCGCCGGCTTCTCGAAGAAATTCTGATAGAGCCTCGGCAACTGCCGTGGATCGGAGGACGTCAACTCGATGCGGCCCCGGCTCTCCGGATGCAACAGCACCGCCCTGGCGCCCGCGCGATCCTCGAACGGCGCCTTGATGCCCGGAAACCAGGGGTGGGCAAAGCGGTTGGTGAAGGTAAACAGGAACTGAATATCCGGCGCCGCAAGCGCCGGATCGGTCCGTAAAAACCCGACGATGCCAGTGGGAAAATCGGTCGCCGGACCGACACCCGACCATCGGGCCCTGGCAACGCTGATGGCCAACCGGTCCCACCGGGATTGCTTTCGGAACGGTCCCGGCGCAGCCCGGGCATAGTCGACGCCGGCGGAAATATGGTCCTGCAGATCCCAGCCTACCGCCGGGACATCCGCGGCCACCGGAATGTCGTGCCGGCGCAGCTGGTCCGCCGGGCCGACGCCGGAAAGCATCAAGATATGCGGCGAATTGAGCGCGCCGCCCGACAGAATAATTTCCCGGCCCGCCGTCACCCGCCGGTTCCGGCCGCCGCGATGATAACTGACCCCGGCGGCGCGGCCGTTTTCGATCACGATGCGATTGACGTGGGCCTCGGTCTGGAGCTTGAGGTTGGGCCGGGTCAGCGCCGGCCGCAGGAACGCATCCGCCGCGCTCCAGCGCCGTCCGTGGTAGATATTCTGCTGCATGCGGCTGACGCCCGCATTGTCGCCACTGTTGTAGTCGTCAATTCGCGCAAGCCCGATTTCCCCGGCGGCCTCCAGGACCGGCTCGATCATCGGGTCCCGATAGGGACTTCTTCGGATACGCAGCGGGCCCCGGCCGCCCCGGCCGGCGCTCTCCCCGCCCTCCCAGGTTTCGCTGCGATTGAGATAGGGAAGAACATCGGCGTACGACCATCCCGTCAGACCGGTCTCGGCCCAGCGGTCATAGTCCGCGGCGTGGCCCCGTACATAGGACATGGCGTTTATCGAGGAGCACCCGCCGACGACCCGGCCGCGAACGCATTCCAGGACGCGATCGTCGATTTGCGGTTCGGGCTCGGTGTCATAACCCCAGTCGTGATGCCGCTCGTCGACGAACTTCCTCATCCACACCAGCGGCACCCTGATCCACGGGTCGTCGTCCATGCCGCCGGCCTCGAGCACCAGAACCCGAATGTCGGGATCCTCGGACAGCCGGTTGGCCAGCACACAACCCGCCGATCCCGCGCCGATAATGATGTAGTCGAAATCCTGGCCAGCCACGTGTACGCGCCCCCCTGTGCGAGGATTATGGCAGGCCAGTCTCCGAGGTAAATCCCCGTAGCCCGATGCCGGGGAAAATGGTGGGTGCTATAGGACTCGAACCTATGACCCGCTGCTTAAAAGGCAGCTGCTCTACCACCTGAGCTAAGCACCCAACGCCCGGGTTTCTAGGCGCTTTGCCCCTATTGGGCAAGCCCGGAGATCCGCGCCGGCATCTACGATATTTCGGCCAGACGCTGCTGGATTTCCTCCAAATTCGGAACGTCGGTGTAGTCCTCGCTGAGACCGCCGGTCCCGGCCGGGCTCTTGCAGGTAAAGAAGCGGCACGGTCCCTTAAGTATCCGTATCCCATGGACCACATTGCGCGGAATGTAGACCAGATCCCCGGGATCAAGCGTATGGTCTTCGTCCCCAAGCACGTGCGCGAGCCGGCCTTCGAGCATATAGATCCACTGTTCATCGTTCGGATGATAATGCGGCGGCGGGGTCTCACCCTCCTCGTATTTCACGATGCCGACCTTGATGAGTTCACCGCCAAACTGCTTCATCATGACTTTCGGATTGACGACGTCGGGCGTCGCCTCCATTTCACCTGCCTTATAGACCGGCATAGCCGTCTCCTCTGCAATCGTTCCACTTTCACTCTCACAATCGTATCACGGCCCCGCCCCCGTCAACCGCTTTCACGCAAACTCAGTCCGGCTCGACGACGCCCCGCTGCTCGGTGATGAGCCCGTAATGTTCGATCCGCCGGTGCTGTTCGAAGTTCAGCAGATTGTCCTTCAGGTCGCGGGCCAGATCGAGATCGCAATCGGCGCATATGAGTTCCTGCTCCCGGGTCCTGCATTCCGCGACGATTTCACCCGTCGGCGCAATGATGCACGTCCCGCCGATCAGTTCCTCCCCGTCCTCGATGCCCGCCTTGGCGACGCCGACGATCCAACAGCAGTTCTGATAGGCGCCCGCCTGCATACTCAGATGGTTGTGGAAATCGCTGAGCGGGTCCTCCTCATGCGCCCAGTAGGGTTTGGTCGGCGTGTTGTAGCCGATGAAGATCATTTCGGCGCCCTTCAATGCCAGGACCCGATAGCTCTCGGCCCAACGGCGGTCGTTGCAGATGCACACCCCCATGACGCCGCCGAACCCGCGAACCGTCCGGTAGCCCGTGTCGCCGATATCGAAGTAGCGCTTCTCCAACGCCTGGGCGGGGAAACCCGGATCCGGTTCGAAGCGGCCGGGGAGATGGATTTTCCTGAACTTGTTGATGATCCGCCCGTTTTTGTCGACAAGCACCGACGCGTTGAAGCGGCGCTTCACACCGTTCTCTTCCGCCAATTCGGCGTAGCCGAGATGGAAGCCGATTCCGAGACGCCGGGCCTCGTCGAACAGAGGCCGGGTTGCCGGAGAGGGCATATCCGCCTCGCAAAACCGGTCGAGTTCCTCCTCGTCCTCGATCAGCCACCGGGCGAAATACGTGGTGAGGGTAAGTTCCGGAAACACGACGATGTCGCATCCCTCGCCATGCGCCCTTCGCATCTGGCCGAGCAATTTTTCGACCACGCTCTCTTTCGGCTCGTTGCGCGATATGCCGCCCATTTGAGCGGCGCCAATCCTTACTATTCGGCTCATGACGGACTCCTCCACCGTCCAGCTAGACTTGGCCGGAGTTGGACCGCGGCAGATATTCACCGCCCCCGGCGCGGCCCAGCCAACGATCGCCATCGACGATCACCTGTCCCCGCAGGAATACCTTTTTGACCCGGCCGGTCACCTCGCGGCCCTCGAACAGAGAGTAGTCGATCCGGCTGTGGTGTTCCTCGGCCCGGATCGTCCAGCGCTCTTCGGGATCGAACAGGACGATATCGGCGTCCGATCCCACCGCAATCGTTCCCTTGCGGGGAAACAGCCCGAACAGTTTCGCCGGCGTCGTCGAATTCAGCTGAACGAAACGGTTGAGGCTCATGCGTCCGGTGCGGACCCCGCCGTCGTAAATCAGCGGCAGCCGGGTTTCGACGCCGGGCGCGCCGTTGGGCATCTGCGCGAAAGATTCCCTGCCGAGGGCCTTGGAATATTTGAGCCCCCAGCTTTTTTCCTCGAGACAAAACGGGCAGTGGTCGGTCGAAATTATCTGCAGATCGTCCGTCGCGAGACCTCGCCACAGCGCATCCTGGTGTTCCTTGGACCGCAGCGGGGGGATCATCGTGTACTTCGCCGCCTCCGCGTCCGGGGCATCGTACAGTTCCTCGGTCAGAAACAGGTAGTGGGGACAGGTCTCGGCATAGATGGGGGTGCCTTCGTCGCGGGCTTCGGCTATGTGCCGGACGGCATCCTGCGATGAAACATGCACCACATACATGGGCGCCTCGGCCAATTTGGAGATCTGGATCGCCCGGTAGGCCGCCTCTCCTTCGGTCGACGCCGGGTGTACCTTTGGATGATTCAGGACCTCGTTCCTGCCCTGCGCCACCGCTTCCTTGATCAGCACGTCGATAAGCAGGCCGTTCTCGGCATGGACGCAGGACAAGCCGCCGTTTTCGCCGGTCATCCGCATGATCCGGTAAAGCTCGGCATCGTCGATCATCATGACTCCCGGCATGACCATGAACATCTTGAAACTGGTCACCCCATCGCTTCGAAGTATGGACTTCATGTCGGCCAGGGTCTGATCGTTGAAGGTCGTGATGATCATATGCGCGCCGACATCGACGCAGGCCCGGCTCGCTCTTGCCTGCCAATCGTCGAGCCCGGCGATGACGCTGCCCCCGTGGGGCTGCTGGGCGAAGTCCACCAGCGTCGTGGTGCCGCCGAACGCAGCCGCCGTCGTCCCGCTCTCGAAGGTGTCGACGGTCATCGCCGGACCGACCTCGGCTTCCAGGTGCGTGTGGACGTCGACGCCGCCCGGGAGAACCAGGAGGCCGGACGCGTCATGCACGTCGACATCTTCACCGGCCTCGAAATCCAATCCGATGGCGTGAACCCTGCCGTTTTCGATCAGGACATCGGCCCGGTAGTCATCGGTCGCGGTAATGACACGCCCGCCCTGGATCAATGTTCTGGTCATCCGCCGCCCTCCACATTAGCCGGCCATACGAATTTCAGGCCGCGATCACCGATTCCTTCTTCAGCATGCCGATCGTCCGCTGGAACGCCTCGGCGGTTTGCCGCAGGTCCCGATCCTCGTGGACAGCCGATATCCAGCCGCTGAACCGCGGCGTCACGTCCACACCGTTTATGAGCATCGCCAACCGCACCAGCCCCACAAGTTCGGGATCGTTTCCCGTGAGTTCGGAAGGATCAATCGTAGCCGGATCGAATTCCAACGGCAAAACCTGGCGATTGTCGGGATTGGTAAACAGGTTGAACCCGGAGAACTCGCCGTAGACCGACCACGGCACCTTCTCGTCCGTCAGCACCTGGTTCAGTATACGGCGCAGCGCCTCTCCCGAACTATTGGCGCGGTCGCAAGCGCTCGTACCGGCGACGATCTCCAGCGCCGCGATGCCGGCCACGGCGCTCAAAGGGTTTCCGTTATGGGTGCCGGGATGTCCGACCTTTTCCCGGCCCGCCTTCTCAGCCGCCTCGAAATCGAGGTGGGACAGGATATCCGCCCGGCCGGCAACCGCGCCGCCGCCCAGACCGCCGGCCAAAATCTTGCCCAGCGTCGTCAGGTCCGGCGTCACGCCGAAATGGGCCTGGGCCCCGCCGGGAGAGACGCGGAACCCGGTCACCACCTCATCGAAGATCAGCACGATGTTGGCCTCGCTCGCGACGTCGCGGAGGAAGGAAAGGAAAGAAGGGTCCAGCGGGCCGGCGCCGAAATGAGCGCCCGTCGGTTCCAGAATGATCGCGGCAACGTCATCGTCGGTGTCCAGGAAACGCAGCACGGCATCCTCGTCGCCCGGATCGGCAATCAAGGCGGCCGTGGCGACTTCGGGCGGGACGCCGACCGGCGCCGAACCATTGAAACGAGAAACATATCCGGCGACGAACTGATCGTACCAACCGTGGAAATGGCCCTTGAAGCGGATGAATTTCGAACCGCCGGAATGGGCGCGCGCGAGCCGCAGCGCCATCATGGCGGCTTCCGTCCCGGATGCGGTAAAACGCACTTTTTCGGCGGACGGAATCAAATTCTTGACCAATTCCGCCCAGCGCAGCTCCTGTTCGTGATTGCCGCCGAGATGGGTTCCCAGCGCGGCCTGGCGCTGGACGGCGGCAACGATTTCCGGCCGTCCGTGGCCGAGCAGCAGCGCCCCATGGCCGCCGTGGTAGTCGACGTACTCGTTGCCGTCGACGTCCCATTTTCGGCTCCCCTCGCCGTGCGATACGTATAGGGGGTACGGGTGCTGACGCCGAAGGTCATGCGTAAGTCCGCCCGGCATGGCGCCGACGGCCCGGCCGAAAAGCTGCCGCGATGTCGGCGTCCGATTCTTGAACTGCTCTATGATCGACACTGTCCGTCTCTCCGGATCGCGGCAAGGAATGCCTTTCACCGGCAGTACTATAGATGAATCACGGCGCCTGTCGCCCTAGAGCCGATCTAGCGCCGGGGGATCATCGGCAGCAACAGATAGTTCCGCCGGGCTTCGTCGGCGTGCAGCGTGACCTGATTTGCGAATATCTCGGGCGGCCGGTCCCGGGGGTCGTCGTGCAAAAACGGCCCGCAGCCCTTCAGCTCGTTCTTGAAGTTGCTCAGCCGTTCGCCGGCGGTCTCCCCGGCCCATTCATAATCGCATCCGCGCACATTGAGCCGCAGGGTATAACCCGGCGGAATGACGATCGACGTCGGCCAAATCTCGATATCCAGTTCCACGACCTCGTCCGGCGTTAGCGGCTGCTTTTCGTCGTGGGTGTGATACGGACGATAGGGCTCGCTCAGCACCGGGTCCAGCTTGCGATGGGAGGCCCTGAGCCAGCCCTGGGCGATGGGCGTATGGGGATCGATGGCGCCCTGGAAGACCACTTCGTTGCCGTCCGGATCGTAAACGCCGACCACGAGAAACAGGTCGGCATCCTGGGTCGATGACGAAACAAAGAGCTTCGACGCCAATGGACCGGTGATTTCGGTCGGCGCGTCGAACGGTTCGGTCTCGAAGAACAGTCCCGGCGACATGGCCTCGTAGGAAATCTCGGCCGCCTTGGGCGGCGGCGCCCCGGTCAGCTTGCCGTTTTCAAGGTCGAGATAGAGTTTGGTCCATTCCGTATCGGGGATCGGCCAGCCGGCCTCGCCGCGGGGAATGAACCGCCCGGTCTCGCGGACCAGCAGTTGAACCCGGGGTTCCTCATCCCATCCGTTCGCTTCGCCCTTCAGGAAATGATCGAAGAACTTCAACTGAATTTTTCGGCCGTAATCCGTGTAGAACTCCGTCCAGTGTTCGATGCCGTGGACCTCCAGCCATTTCCGGTCGCCGGCGGACCTGACATAGCCTTCGAAGTTGCCGCGCGGATGAAGCCCCTGCCCGCCCCAATTGGCCGAGGAAAGAAGCGGCACATCGATGTTCTCCCAATTGGGAGAGCGGGCCTTGTGGTAATCGTCGTCCAGCGGATGGGCGCAGATTTCATCTCCGAAGGCGCAGCGGTTCCGGGCCAACCGGTCTTCGCTCAACGTCTCGTCGCCGCATACCAGCTCACCGGTCGCCCGGCTCCTGGGTCCGTTCCAGCCCAGTCCATACTGAACGGTGGTGACCTGCATGTCGTACCAATTGTCCCAAAACGTGCAGAGGATGCCTCCGTGATGGGTCATGTCCCGGTACCAGTCGGCGGCCCCTTCCCAGACGCACATGGCGGCCAGGTGCGGGGGTTTAAGGGACGCGACATGCCACTGGTTGATCCCGTAGTAGGAGATCCCGTTGAGCCCGACCTTGCCGTTGCTCCACGCCTGTACGCCGGCCCATTCGATGCAATCGTAGAAGTCCTTGGTTTCCCGGGGCGAGAAGTGGTCGATGTAGCCGGGCGACCGGCCGCAGCCCCTTGAATCGACCCGTACGCAGGCGTAGCCCTCGGGAACCCATTTCTCCGGGTCGACCACTTCCCAGGCCTGGTACAGGTTGGAGGAATTGGCCGGGACGTCGGGGTGCTCTTCCGCCATCCGTTCCCAGGCGCTCGGATAACCGTCCTGAAACGCCAGGCCCTTGGCATACGGGCCGTAGGAGAGAATGACCGGATGCCTGCCGTCGCCGGCGGGGCGGAACACATCCGCGCGAACCACCAGCCCGTCATCCATCTCGATGGGGACGTCCCAATCGACGGCCATGCCGTCACGAAGTTCCGTCTTGTACTCTGTCATGGTGGTTCTTTCTCTCCAGCAGGTTCGCTAAGCCATTTCGCGCAGGGCCGTCTTCAGGACCTTGCCATAATTGTTCTTCGGCAGCGCGCCGACAACCCGGTAGGCCTTGGGCCGCTTGAATCGGGCAATTTGCTCGATGCAGAGAGCGTCCAGCTCGGCGTCATCCAGTTGCGCGCCGGACCGGGGGACGACGAAGGCCACGACTTCCTCGCCCCAGTCGGCGTGCGGCCGGCCGACGACCGAACACTCCAGAACATCGGGGTGGAGCAACAGCACTTCCTCCACCTCCCGCGGATAGATGTTGGAGCCGCCGGAGATGATCACGTCCTTGGACCGGTCCTTCAGGGTGAGATAGCCGTCATCGTCGAGAACGCCGAGATCGCCCCGCACCTGAACCTCGCCGATGTCCCCCGCCGGCAGGGGATTGTCTCCGGCGTCCGCCACCCTGACTTCGACGCCGGTGTGCGCCCGCCCGACGGAGCCGAGACGCTGCAAGTAGCGCGGATTGTCGGCCTCCATGTGCGACGCCCGGTCAAGTACCGTGATGGTCATCGGCGCTTCGCCCTGGCCGTAAATCTGAACCAGCTTGGGCCCCAAGGCCGCGAGCGCCCGCTGACAGTCCTCGGCGTACATCGGCGCGCCGCCATAAACGATGGTCTTGAGACCGGACAGATCGGCGTCCGCCAGCTCCGGCGCGGCCAGAAGCCGGGTGACCATGGTCGGCGCGAAAAATAGCGTCGCGCCCCGCCAGGCCGACAACAGATCGAAAACTTCCGCCGGGTCAAACCCGCCCGAAGGCGGAATGACCTGCGCCGCCCCTTGGGCAACGTGCGGCACGAGATAGAGGCCGGACCCGTGCGACATGGGGGCCGCATGAATGATGCAGTCGCCGGAGGCGACATCGTCGACGCAGGCGAAATACGAAGCCGTCATCGCCCGCAGATTGCCGTGGGACAGCATGGCCCCTTTTGGCCGGCCGGTGGTGCCCGACGTGTAGAACAACCACGCAAGGTCTTCGGCGCGCCGATCCGTGAGGGGCGCCGGCCCGGCCGCGCGGAGCATTGCCGACGTCTCGCCGCCGGCTGTGAGGACGCGTTCTAGGCCCGCCGTTTCCCCGCGAACTTCCTCGAGGCCGGCGGCGAGGCCGGCCCCGGCAAAGCAGATTCTTGCCCCGGCGTTATCGACGATCCACGCCACCTCTTTCGGGTGCAGCTTGGCGTTCACCGGCACGGCAACGGCGCCCGCATGCCAGACGGCAAACAGTATTTCGGAATATTCGGGCGCGTTGGCCATGGCGATCGCCACCCGGTCGCCGGGCGCGATACCGAAATCCGCCGCCAACGCGCCGGCAATCCGAGCCGAACGCTCGGCATGTTCGGCGTAGGTCGCAACGACATCACGTCCCCGCGCCAGGGCCGGCGCGCCTGGGTGCGCGGCGGCCGACTCTGCCAGGAACCGGGCTAGATTCATCGGGCGCGGGCTCCCTCAGACGGGTTCGGCGCTCACCAGAATGGCGGCCAATAGGCACGGCTCGTCGGTCCGGACGCTCCACGAATGGTTCGTGCCCCGCTGGACCATCACATCCCCTTGCTTGAGACACACCTCGCTGTCATCGAGAATCGCCCAAATTTCCCCCTTGAGAACCAGCAGGTAATCGACGGTCGCCGTCTTGTGCATCATCGGATCGTCGCTGGCATCGTCCGTGGCGTGGTCCGCGCCAATCGATGCGAAGGCATCCCTGGCGTCCGCGCGGTCGCGCCATTGGCCGTCCGGCGGAAACTCCACAACCCGGAAAATGGTGCCGTTCGCGGGAGGCTCGAGCACCACCGGCCGGTCGGCGGCATCTGCGTTCCCCGCATTGCTCGCCGGCGCGCCGCCGGTTTGCCAGATGTCGGTCAACGCCAGACCCGGCATCGACTCCATTTCCTTCACCGCCGTCGCATCACCATCGATGATGAACACCGACTTTCCGTTCTCGTCGTGGCCGGTGATCACCCGCCTGATTTTCTCAACCATAAGCCTTTCCTATTTTCTGATGATCCGGTTGCGCAAAATGCCGATCCCCTCGACCTCCAACTCCATGACATCGCCGTCGGAGAGGTAACGCTCCTGTTCCAGACCGCTGCCGCCGCCAACGGTTCCCGACGCGATGAATTCACCGGGATACAAGGTTTCGGAGCGGGAAATGTGGGCGATCAAATCCTCGAAGGTCCAGTGGATCGAGCTCGAATGTCCGCGCGACCACTCCTCCCCGTTGATGCGGGCGATCATGGTGCAGTCGTAGGGGTCCAGTTCGTCGGCGGTCACGATACAGGGGCCGATGACGTTGCCGGTGTCAAAGTCCTTGCCCTTGCCGGGTCCAAGTCCGCCCGGCATCTCGACCGCCTGGGTATCGCGGGCCGATATGTCGTTGAAGATGGTGTACCCGAAAATGTGCTCCCGGGCCTTTTCCTTGGGAATGTCCCGTCCGCCCTTGCCGATGAAAAATCCGAACTCGAGCTCGTAATCCATCACCTCGGCATAGTCGGGCCAGATCACATCTTCGTCCGGGCCGACGACGGCAAGGCGGTTGGCCTTGTAGTAGATGGGCTGCCGGTACCAGACCTCGGGGATGCGAAAAAGTCCCTTGGCCTCGAACTCCTTCAGCGCCGCTTCCGGGTCCGGCTCCATGGCCGCCCGGTTCCTGCGCAGGACATCGTAGGCCTGCTTCAAATGTTCCTCGAAACACAGGCAGTCCCGGATTTGCGGCGGCGCCGGCAGGGGCGTCAGAAGCCTGGTCCCTTCCGTCATATGGACCGCGAGGGACGGCGGGTTTTCCATGACCTCCCGGGCGGCGTCCAATGCGCCGGGCCCGCCCTCGATCAGGGCCTGCATGGAACCGAAACAGGGTTCGGGCTCGGCGGCGAACAGATCGACGATCCGGGTGTCGTCTTCGAGCAGAACACCGGCCCGGGCATCCCCGTCTCGGTGCAGGAAGGTGGCTAGTCGCATGGGCGGCAGGACAGCTAAATTCAATCATCGGAGCCTAACGCGCCATTAGGACTATGGCGAGCTTCTGCTGTATCTGATCCACTACCCGCGACTAAGCGAAGCTCATTTGAACTCGTTGAAAGCCTTGAGAAGCTTCATTGTCGACTCACCGTCCAAGCTATCGCCTGAGTACCTGCACTCGTACAGCCCTTGAAGATTTGACGGCAGGTTTACACCTTCCTCGACCAACAGAATAAAATTCGACTGATATAATGCCATCGCTGCACCAATCTCGATTAGCACATTGCCGTTAATCTGTGGGTGCAGCTTACCTTCTTCATCCGCTAGTACGCCTTCGGCACCAACATGAATTACTGCGGCACCGCAGCGGCGCATATCAGACATTACTTTTTCAGGCACCGGCTTCGACGTAGACTCATGCTCCTGCGCCACTACCGGCTCAAATTGCCCATAACGTACTATCTCCTTTACCTGATCCAAAATTTTCTTATTTTTGCCGTGAGTTATGAATACTCGCCGGTTGTTATGGGGCTGTTCGGCTTCAGCCGACGCCTCAGGTGTCTCCGGAACTTCCGGGACATCTCCATATTCGGATTCATCCCCACCACCGAGATCCACGACATTCGAAGCATCTGGGGCAGGGGCGCCAGCGTGTTTGGTTGAGTCAAGGGCGACAAAAGGTCCAGTCTTAGTTTCAACAATTATGCCAACCGCATCACCGTTCGCCTTTAAAATGGTAAATGCTTTCTCGGCCCGCTCTTTGGGTACGCCGAGACCCACCAGTACATTCTTCGCGATGTCATCCTTCGGGAATTTGGCCCGATCATATTTGCCAAAGAACTCCGCCAATACGCGGGGCTTAAGAATAGCCTCCTTTTTTGCGACGATGTCATCGCCTTCTACAGTTGGTGCGACAATTCTCCGTCCTAGGTCGGTAAGCCGAATTTCTTGGGCGTTGTAGCCTCCCTCAGTTAATCCATACGCGATGGATGCTCCGCAAAGGGATCGCCAGGGCCCGCTCGTCGGACTCAAATTCGCTGCCATCGCGATCTCGAATGGCGCAGCGCCTTTTCCTGCGAAGTTGTCCCAAATTGCGTCAGCAATTCTCAAAGCTTGGTCCAATGTAACTATCGGCACATCAGCTTGGCTCAACTTTGATCGTGGCCTGGCCTCTTGTTCAGTCTTTTTAACTTCGTTCATCTTTTAGTCCTTATGACGTAATTTGATCAACTGACTGAAAACATAAAAAATTTCACAGAATTTGTCAAATTTTCATTTTAGAAATTATTACTCGAACAATGAGTTGTGAAAATTCAGATAAAGGCACAGGAATACCCGGAAGAACGGATACCCCAGAAAACTAATTAATTTCAGATACTTATAATGAATTCGTGCTACTTCACAATTAACGGGAGTGCAAGTAACGTCAGAGATTACTCGGGCAATTTGCTTACGCTGACCCGATAATTTTCAAATTTACAGAATATTCCGTGGCCGCGCCGCCGCGCGGTCGACCTTACTCCGCGGCCGGATCGTCCGCGAGTTTCTCGTTCATCCGTTCGACCACACGGGGCGAGAGGAACGGCTTGATGTCGCCGCCCAGGATGCCGATTTCCTTCACCAGCCGCGACGAGATGAATTGATGGTGTTCCGAGGCCATGAGAAACACGGTTTCGATGCTGTCGTTGAGCCGTGCGTTCATGCCGACCATCTGAAACTCATATTCGAAATCGGATACCGCCCTGAGACCCCGCACGATCAAGGAGGCGCCGCACTCCTCGGCGAAATGCATCAGCAGCCCTTCCATGGGCCGGACCTCGACACGGGCGCCGTTGGTGTCCATCTCGGCAACTTCGGCCTCGACCATGGCGACCCGCTCATCGAGCGAGAACAGCGGTCCTTTGCCCGCGTTGACGGCGACGCCGACGATCAGGTGATCCACCACCCGGGTCGCCCGGCTGATGATGTCCTGATGACCATGGGTGATCGGATCGAAGGTTCCGGGATATACGCCAGTTCTATCGGCCATTCGCCCTACTCTCCTGCCGGGGCCGGCTCGTCCGCCGCCGGTTCGGGAACTGCGGCATTTTCCGCCCCTTCTCCATCGCCGTCGACGTCGCGAATTCGAGAGACCGAAACCACCCGCTCATCCTCGCCGACCCTGAAGCAGGTGACGCCGCGCGCCGTCCGGCCGGTAAAGCTGATGCCGTCGATGGGCATCCGGATGAGTTGCCCGCCATCGGAAACCATCACCAACTGATCGTCCGCGATCACCGGCAGGGTCGCCACCACCTGGGTACTCGAATCCTTGCCGCGCTTCAAATACATGCTGTCGAGGCCCTTGCCGCCCCGGTTCGATATCCGATAATCATAGGCCGAAGAGCGCTTTCCGAAGCCGTCCTCGGTGACGGTGAGAATAAACTCTTCGTCTGCGGCCATTTCCTCGTACCCGGGCGCCTCCAGCTTGGCGGCCAGTTCTTCGTCGTGGGCCTTGTCTTCGGCCCGGTCTGTGTAGTCGCCGCCCGCCAGACGCCGCTTGGCATTGACCGACTTCAGGTAGTCGTCCCTGACCGCCACCTCGACCTTGATATGCTTGAGGCCGGACATGGAGATCACCTCGTCCCCGCCGGCGAGACGAATGCCCCGGACGCCTGTCGAGGTGCGGCCTGAAAACACGCGAACGTCGGTTACCGGAAAGCGGATGCACTTGCCGCCGCGTGTGGCCATGAAGACATCCTCGTCCTTGGTGAAGGTGCGTACCCGGATCAGCCGGTCTCCTTCATGGCCGTTCTCGAACTTCATGGCGATTTTGCCGTTGGCCATTACATTGGTGAAATCGCTCAAGCGGTTGCGCCGCACATTGCCCGACGCGGTTGCGAAGACGGCGAAGAGGTTTTCCCACGTCTCCTCGTCTTCGGGCAACGGCATCACCGTCGAAATGGTTTCGCCCTCATCCAAGGGCAGGACGTTCACCAACGCCTTGCCGCGGGACTGCGGACTGCCTTGAGGCAGTTTGTAGACCTTGAGCTTGTAGGCGATGCCGGTCGACGAAAAGAACAAGACCGGCTGATGGGTGTTGGCGACGAAAACCTGGGAGACGAAATCCTCCTCCCGGGTGCTCATACCGGCGCGTCCCCTGCCGCCCCGGTTTTGCGCCCGGTAGGTCGAGAGCGGCACCCGCTTGATATAGCCCGTGTTCGACACGGTGATGACCATATCCTCGCGCTGGATCAGGTCTTCGATGTCGGTCTCGAATTCCGCTTCCTCGATGACCGTCCGCCGCGGCGTGCCAAACCGCTCCTTCATCTGCAGCAGTTCGTCCCGAAGGATGCCGAACAATTTCTCCTTCGACCCCAAAATCTCCAGATACTCGGTGATCTTGGCGCAGATTTCCTTGAGATCATCGGCGATCTTGTCCCGCTCCAGGCCGGTCAGGCGTTGGAGGCGCATCTCCAGTATGGCCTTGGCCTGTTCCTCGGAGAGCAGGTACGTCCCGTCATCGGAGACCTTGCGGTCCGGCTCGTCGATGAGCGAGATCAGCGGCGCGACGTCGCCCGCGGGCCACGGCGTCGCCATCAGTTTTTCGCGGGCATCCTGCCCGTCCTTGGCTTTGCGGATCATCTCGATTACCGGATCCAGGTTGGCGACCGCGACCGCCAAGCCGGCCATGACATGGGCTCGCTCCCGCGCCTTGCCGAGCTCATACGCGGTCCGGCGGGTAATGACTTCCTCACGGAAATCGATGAACGCCTGAAGAATCTGCTTGAGATTCAGCATTTCGGGCTTGCCGCCGTTCAGCGCCAGCATGTTCACGCCGAAGCTGGTCTGAAGCGGCGTGAAGGAATAGAGCTGGTTGAGCACGATCTCGGCCATGGCGTCGCGCTTGATTTCGACCACCACCCGCACGCCGTGCCGGTCGGATTCGTCGCGTAGATCCGAAATCCCCTCGATCTTCTTGTCCCGTACCGCTTCGGCGATAATCTCGATCATCCGGGCCTTGTTCACCTGGTAGGGAACCTCGGAGATGATGATGGCTTCGCGGTCCTTGGCCATCGGCTCGATCTCCGCCTTGCCCCGGATGACCACCGAACCCCGGCCGGTCGCGAAGGCCTGCCGGATGCCGTTGCGGCCCAGTATCACGCCGCCGGTCGGGAAATCGGGACCTTGCACATGGTTTTCGATCAGCTCGGCTATGGTGAGGTCCGGGTCGTCGATCAGCGCACGGCAGGCATCGATGACTTCGCCGAGATTGTGCGGCGGGATGTTGGTCGCCATGCCGACGGCAATGCCGCCCGCGCCGTTGACCAGGAGGTTCGGGAACTCCGCCGGCAGCACCGACGGTTCCCGGACGCTGTCATCGTAGTTGGGCTGGAAATCGACCGTATCCTTGTCGATGTCCTCCAGCAGATGGTGCGCCGAACGCGCCAGCCGGGCTTCGGTGTAACGCATGGCGGCCGCCCGGTCGCCGTCCATGGAGCCGAAATTGCCCTGACCGTCGATGAGCGGCAGGCGCATGGAGAAATCCTGGGCCATGCGAACCAGCGCATCGTAGATCGCCGAATCACCATGCGGGTGGTATTTGCCCATGACGTCGCCGACGATTCGGGCCGACTTGCGGAACGGCCGGTTGTAGTCGTAACCGCCCTCCTTCATGGCATAGAGAATCCGGCGGTGGACCGGCTTCAGGCCGTCGCGGACATCGGGCAGCGCCCGGCTGACGATCACGCTCATGGCGTAATCGAGGTAAGACGAGCGCATCTCGTCTTCGATGGCGACCGGTTTTATGTCGTGATCGAAGGGCTCGTCGGGGCCGGGGCTCTCGGGCGGCTCGCCGTCGGGCGGCAGGCCGCCGCCATTGCCTTCCGGCGTGTCAGGCGGCGCAGTCAAGGGCGTTGATCCTATTGGATTTTTTGGGCTCGCCGCTGGGCCGGCGGAGGTGGAAATTCATGAAATATTTATAGCAAAATCGGCCGCCCGCAACAACCGGACAAGGCCTATTTCAAGGCCTGAATATTTTACGTAACCATTGATAACACGTAATAAATTTCAACGGGACGGGATTGGGCCGGCGATGACCGGCCGGGACCATCCCGAAGGGCGAAAATCATCCGAATTTAGCCGAATCGGACAACATAGACGGGGCCACGGGAAAGCGCTTGCAGGGGCCTTCGGGCTCCCGTAAAGCACCCGAGTGAGACTATCCCGGGAAAAGAAAAACGTCGGCGTTCTTGGGCTTTGCCAGGTTCTGTTCAACACCGGCCGGGGCCTGACATTCCTCGCTTCGGGACTGGTGTCCGAAGGCGTGTTCGACGCCGGTGTGCTGGTCACTATTCCGCTCACCATGATGCTGATCGGCACGGCCGTGGGGACACTGCCCTCGGCGCTGCTGATGCGGCGCATTGGCCGCAAGGCCGGGTTCGTCGTCGGCTCGGTGATCGGCACCGGCGGTGCGCTTTTGGCCGCCCTCGCCATCATCGAAGTGCAGTTCGTGCTATTCAACGCGTCAATCTTCCTGTTCGGCCTCTACTCCGGGTTCGCACAGCAATACCGGTTCGCCGCCGCCGACGTCGCCAGTGCCGACTTCAAGGCGACGGCCATCGCGCTGGTGCTCGCCGCCGGGGTCATGGGCGCCTTCACCGGCCCCTACTCGGCGATTGTCGGCAAGGATTGGATCGACGGAGCCGCCTTTGCCGGATCGTTCCTCATTCTCGCGGGCTCCACCCTGCTCTCCGGACTGGTGGTGCTGGGAATAGATATTCCCAAACTCACCAAGGCCGAGTTCGACGATCCCGGCCGTCCGCTCCTCGAGATTTTCAAGGCACCGGTGGTCATCGTCGCCGTCATCGCCGCCACGTTCTCGTACGTCGTGATGAACTTGCTGATGACCGTGACCCCCATCTCCATGCAGTACGGCTATTCCTTCGGCGACGGCGACGTCGCGCTGGTCATTTCCTGGCACGTGGTCGGCATGTTCGCGCCGGGCTTCGTGACCGGTTCGTTGATCAAGCGGTTCGGCACCCTGCAGATCATTACCGTGGGCCTTGCTCTTCTCTCCGGTGCGGTGGCCGTTGCGTTGCTGGGCGTCGAGTTCTGGCATTTCTGGGTCAGCCTGTTCCTCCTCGGATGCGGCTGGAACTTCGCCTTTACCGGCGGCACCGCCCTGCTCACCGAAATCGATACGCCGTCGGAACGCGCCAAGCTCCAGGGGACCAACGATTTCATCGTCTTTACCGCCGTGGCCTTCGCGTCCCTGGTCTCGGGCGCGGTCTACCAGCTGCTGGGCTGGAACTGGGTCAACATCCTGGCCGTGCCGATGATCGTTATCGCCATGGCCGCGGTCACCTGGCTGGCCCTTACCCGCCGGCGGGAGCGCATTGCGGCCCCCGCGGAATAGCGCCGCACACCCATACCCGCTACACTCGGCCGATGGCTTATGACGAACATCTGGCGGAGCGCATGCGCGCCGTCATTCCCGGCGACCCGGCACACGACGAGAAGAAGATGTTAGGCGGAATTGCCTTCTTCTGTCACGGCAACATCGCCTGCGGCGTCAACCGGGACAACATGATCGTCCGCGTCGGCCCCGACGCATACGAAGCCGCCCTCGCCGAAGATCACGTCAAGGAGTTCGACATCACCGGCCGGCCCATGACCGGCTGGGTTGAAGTGGCCCCGGCCGCCTTCGAGGACGAAACGGACCTTGAGGCGTGGATCGAACGGGGCTACGCCTTCGCCCGCTCCCTGCCGCCGAAATAACTACCCCGCCAGGAACCTCCGCAGGAGATCGATGGTCTCCTTGGGTTTGTCCGTATGCACCCAGTGACCGGCGCCCTCGACCACCGCGTGCTCGGCGTTCGGGAACAGGGAGCCGATCAGCTCCTTGTGTTCTTCCTCGATGAAGTCCGAGATTTCGCCGGCGACGAACAGCGTGCGGCCCTCATACTGCGCACCGTCAATATCGGGAAAACCGTGAATCACGTCGGCCCCGTCGTGGAGGCCGTCCAGGTTGATCCGCCAGGCATAGCCGCCCCTGTCGCGGGCGAGATTGGAGAGCAGCAGCGCCCGGACCGCCGGGTCGTCCACCGCGCCGGCCAACATCTCATCGGCGCTCTCGCGGCTGGTCACCCGTTCGAGGGGCAGCGCCTGCATCGCCTCCATATGATGCCGGATGCCATGGGCGTAGCGGACCGGCGCGATATCAACCACCACCAGCCCACCGACCAGGTCGGGCCGGGTCAGCGCCAGCGCCATGGCCACCTTGCCGCCCATGGAGTGGCCGACCACGGCCGCCCCCTTGAGCTTATGTCCCGTCATGAACTCGGCGACGTTGGCGGCCACCGAGGGATAGCTCACATCCCCGGTCCAGGGCGAACGGCCGTGATTGGGGAGATCGACGCTGACAAGCCGGTAGTCTTCGGCGAGGCCCTTGGTGACGGCGGCCCAGTTCCGCGCCTGGCCGAACAGCCCGTGGAGGATGAGGACCCCGGGTCCCTCACCGACCTCCAAGTAGTGAAGCTGCACTAGTTGAGCCCGCGCTTCAGCTCATCCAGCATACGTTCGGCGTCCCGGTCGTTGAGCGCCGCGCCGCCCAGCGCGATGTAGTCCTCGAGCACCATCACCGCGGCCTTGAGATTTCCCTGACCGGCCTCGAGCGCAGCGAGCTCGATATTGGTCTCGCCATGACCCGGAGCGATCAGGGCCATGCGCCGCAGCACCTCGACGGCGCGGGACGTGTCTCCCTGCTGCAAGGCCCGGGTTTTTATGTTGTTCTGCAAGCGCAAGAGAATGTCCCGGTTGCCCACCGAACGGACGAAATCGGGCTTCATCGGCAGGTCGGTCCCATAGACGTCCTTCAGCAGCCGCTTGAGCTCGCTCATCTGCAGCATCCGGGCGCCGTCAAAGGGATCGATGATTGCCGACTCGCCTTGTGCCTGCAGCCGAAGCAGAAAGTGACCGGGGAAATTGATCCCGGCGATATCCCACTGCAGCGCGCGGGCGACGTGAATGAGGATGATCCCCAGCGACACGGGAATGCCGCGGCGCCGGTCGATCACCCGCATGAGGTTGGCGTTATCCGTGTCGTCATAGGTCTCGGTGTCCCCCAGGTAGCCGCCGTCGGCGAACACGACGTCATGGAGGACCGCGGCCCGGTCGTGGACGTCGGTCGCCTGCGCCTTCACCGCCTTGGCCTGGCCCGCCAGCCCGGCCAGATGGTCCCGGTACTGCTCGACCCGCTTGTCCGGGTGATCCAGCGCCCCCAGCAACAGCGCCACGCCGGCGAGATCGATCTCCCCGTCCTCCAATGAGCCGACGATGTTGAGGTTTACCAGGATGTCCGTCAGATCCGACAATTGGGTCTCCGAGATCGTGATTGGAACTGCCCGGAACGGCCTGGAACGGCCTGGAACGGCCTGGAACGGCCTGAAACGGCCTAGAACGGAATGTCGTCGTCGAGGTCGTCGGTGCCACCGCCGCCGGGCGCCGCATAATCGGGCTCGGCTCCGGGATCGCCACCGCCACCGCCACCGCCACCGCCCTGCCCGCCGCCGCCACCGCGGGAATCCAGCATGGTGAGCACGCTCCGGAAACGGCCCAGCACGACCTCGGTGGTGTACCTGTCCTGGCCGTCCTGGCCCTGCCATTTGCGGGTCTGGAGCTGGCCCTCGATATACACCTTGGAGCCCTTTTTCAGGTACTTCTCGGCCACGTCGGCGATACGGTCGTCGAACACCACGACCCGGTGCCACTCGGTCCTTTCCCGGCGCTCGCCGGAGGCGCGGTCGTTCCAGGTCTCGGAGGTGGCCACCGACATGTTGACGATCTTGTTGCCGTCCTGGGAGAAGCGGACCTCGGGATCACGGCCCAGGTTTCCAATCAGAATGACTTTGTTAACGCTGCCGGCCATGCTCTCCGCCCCCTTCAGGTAGTCGTGGAAATTCGGTCATTGATTTCTCCTGGGTTATGTACCCCGATTCCCCCAGGGGTTCACCCCTAATCTGGCAACCGGTTTCTAAACGCTTTGCTATTGAACAAACCTATATGTTCACGTATTGTTCTTATAGCAGGTTTCATTATGTCAGGGGAAGGGATTAGATGATCCAGGGGAGTTGTCTGTGCGGCGCGGTCAAATTCGAGCTGTCGTCGGAGCCGACGGTGATGGGCACCTGTCATTGCTCGCGATGCCGGAAAGCCGGCGCCAGCACCGTGGTCTTTGTCAAAAAGGAAACCTTGGGATGGGTCCGGGGAAAGGAGCACGTGGCCACCCACCAGCCGCCGGCGCCGTACAAGTACGGTAGATGCTTCTGTAAGGTTTGCGGCACGTCTTTGGGGGAGATCACCGCCGATGCGGACACCTTTCCCATCGCGGCGAACGCGCTCGACGGCGCGTTCAGCCTCACCAACCAGTTTCACGAACTCGTTTCCGAGAAACCCCATTGGTACGAGATCTGCGACGACGCGCCGCAATCGGAGGGGCATCCCCCGGGAGTGGAATGAGCCTTCGGGTCAGCCGCTTTCGTCCAATCGGGCTTCGATTCTTCGAGTGACCCGAAAGCTTGTCATCCACCCTGGGATAACGAACCGTGTTTCCTGTATGCTTCACACCGCGGATCGCGTAATCGTCGCCGTAAATGAACAATTTTCTAGCCAACTAGTTATCACTTGCGGCCCAAGGGACAACGGAAATGACCTATCTGGATTTGGGAACAACAGGGAAAAATTTTGCCGGGGAGGAACTTTTGGAGGAGCTTCAACGGCTGGTTCCCGCGTTGCAGGAGCGCGCTGGGGAAGCGGAAGAATCCGGCCGCATCCCGGAAGCAACCATCGAGGATTTGAAGCGGATGAATGCCTTCAAGGCGGTCGTCCCGTCAGCTTATGGGGGACTCCAAGCCGACTATCCCGTGATACCTCAAATGTTCCGCATCATGGGCCGGGGCTGCACCTCGACTGCCTGGTGCATGGGATTTTTGATTTTCCACAATTTCCAATTCGCGTTCTTCCCAAAGCAGGCTCAAGACGAGGTCTGGGGCGGCAAGGGCTACACCATGGCACCCGGCCAGGTCATGCCCAGCGGCAAAGCCACCCGGGACGGGGAGGGATATCGTCTGACAGGACGCTGGGGGTATGCCACCGGGGTTCTACACGGAGACTGGATGTTGTTGAGCGCGCCGGTGGAATTGGAGGACGGCTCAATTGAGATGCGGCGCTTCTATGTGCCCGTCGAGGACGTTGAAATTCTCGACTCCTGGCATGTGTCCGCGATGAAGGCTACGGGCAGCCATGACGTGACCTTGGAGGATGTATTTGTCCCGGCCTACCGAAGCGTCCTGGTCGAGGAAATGCGCGAAGGGACCGCGGAGGGCCTCACTCATTTGGAGGGGTCTCTGTGGAAATTACCGCTCCTCACCTACATGATTTTTGGCGGCGTGGCGCCCATGATCGGCGCTGCGGAAACTCTGTTCGAAATGGTCAGCGACATTCTCACCACTAAAGTGGGCGCCTACTCGGGGGAGAAACAGGCTGATCTCGCCACCCAGCGGGTCAGAATGGCGCGTTTGCGGATGGAGCTTGAGTCCACGATCGGCTTGTTTGAATCCAGGATCGAGTACGTCTGGAGCACCGTTCAGCAGGACGGCGGACTCAGCCGGGAGCAGCGAGCCGAAATGCGCATGGTCATTGTCCATGTTGCGCGGAAATGCACGGAACTTGTCAATGAACTGACCGTGGTTGCCGGCTCCCGCGGCACCTACCTGGCGTCACCCATACAGCGGTTCCACCGGGATGTCACGTCCCTGGCGACCCATGCGGTCCATGACTACGATCATGTTGCTAACCTCTATGGCAGGAGATTCCTCGGAGCCGAACTCCCCGGAAATGCGATGATTTAACTCCCAAACAAAAAAATTCGGGTGAGTTGGTGACGGTGGCAGGATCACCCTATTTCGGCGACCAACATCCCCCTCACGACCCGATAAACAGGTCGGGCCGGACCGACAGGTGGCGGATGGCGAGGCCGCGCGACTCGAGGGTATCAGCGATCATGTTGCGGTGGCAGCTCCCGGGGTCCCGTTCCAGGCACATAAGGCACGGCAAACCCTTGGCGGCGAGCGCCGTCACCTCGGTCAGCGCCGCCTCCGCCGACTCGCTTGCAAGCTGACCGGCGTAGATGGAGCGGTAGAGGTCCGCGTCGCCCGACTTGGCCGCGTCCCGCCCCTCTTCCGGGTTACCCAAGGCCTGCAAGTGCTTGTACTCCATCCCCGCCTCGTCGAGCGCGGCGCTCAAGGGGTATTTGCAGAAGTCGGGCTTGCGGGACCAGGGCACATCCCGGACATCCACCAACACACTCACCCCGTCCCGTTCAAGGGCGGCGATGAACTCGGAGATGCTCGCGCCCTCGTAGCCGATGGTGGCGACGGTCTTCATTCAACTCTCCCAACGCCTCGTCATTGCCCGGCTCTGCCCGGGCAATCCGACAATCGAAATACTGGATGCCCCGCGCGGAGGCGGTGCATGGCGGTCAAGAGCGATGCAGTGACCGCCATTGGCCACTACGGAAAGATCCCGTGCCTGGATATCGCGACGCCGGTGCCGATGCCCGTGGCGGGGGCATCCGCGACGATGCCCGGGCCCGGCCCATAGACCGATGTGCCCGGCAGGACGTCCAACCCGCCATAGACGAACGCCGCCTTCAGGAACAACGCCATCACCAGCAGCACGAAGGCGATTGTCGCCGCCTGTTTGGCGAACCAGTAATAGGTCTCCCGGAGCGCAACCCCGATGACCTGTTGGGCGATCTCGGCCGGCGGGCGGAACTCCTTCTTGAGGATCAGCCACACCTCGGTCTTCTTGTAGGGACGGGTGCGGGCGCGAAGCGCGCACCACACCAGAATGAAGGCGAAGATCAGGCTGGCCATGCCGCCCGCCTGGGCAGCGAAGGCCGGATCGAACGAAAGCCCGAAGATCAGGCAGAAGATGGCGAGACCGGTAAACCCGCTGGCCCGGCCGACGGATACGTAGGCGGCGTTCTCGATCTCGTTCATCCGCTAACCCTTCAAATGGGCCCCGATGGCGTCGGCAAACTCGTCGGGCTTGAAGTCCCTCGGCCCCTCGCCGCCCACATAGGCAAGCTTGCCGTCGGCGTCGATAAGGAACAGCCGCATGGGGATGGCGATGTACCGCTCCTCCACCGTGTTGCCGATGTCGTCGATCAGCATGGGCATCTTGAGGTCGAGCATGTGCTGGCAGACGCTCGCCACCTCGGTGCGTTCGTCGTCGGTGGTCGGTTCCTTGTAGACGATGCCCTCCTGCAGGTTCTTCGGCGAGCGCCAGCCATCATCGGCATGGGCTTCGCGGATGTAAATGGACAGGAACCGCACATCGTCCTTGTACCGGTCGTAAATCTCGTTGAGGCGCACGGCCCAACCGCGATAGGGCGGTCACGTATAGGAGCCGAAGATCAGCGCCACCGGCTTGCCGCGCAGGGATTCGAGGCTCACCGTCTCGCCGGTACGGCCCTTTTCGGGATCAAGCACGTCGAGGGTGAAGGCAGGCGCCTCGTCGCCGACGCCGGGCACGTTCTCGCGGCGCGCCTTCTGCCACGCCATCTTGGCGTCGAATTCCTCTTCAGTGAGATCGGAGATCTCGATCCACACCTTGCGTTTCTCCGGATAGGGCAGATCGGCGAAAACCTTCACCAACTCACCGGGCTCCATCGATCTGAAATCGCCATCGGCCATTAATTTGTCCCCCAACCAATTGTTTGTCGTGACCTCACCCATGTTCGCGCCGGGCGGCTCGGGGGTCAAGACGGGTGCCGGCGGCATAAACTGCTTGTGAGACCGCACCCAGCCGCTATGCAGAAGGCATGCGGGGGAAACTGCCGAACACCTGGAACCGGTACTTCGCGCTGATCATCGGCTCGACCCTGATGACGCAGCTCGGCATGCCGATCATCACCCCGTCCTTCCCGGCCGTGCAGCGAGCGCTTGGCGTGCCGGATGCGGACATCGGCCTGATCATGGCGGTCTATTCTCTGCCGGCGCTGGTCTTGGTACCGCTGCTCGGCCTGGTCGCCGACCGGTTCTCCAAGAAATGGGTCGTGGTGCCGAGCCTTGTGTTGTTCACCGCAGGCGGCTTCGCCTTCACGGCGGAGAATTTCGAGACCCTGTTGTGGCTGCGCTTCATCCAGGGGGTCGGGGCCAGCGGCCTGTCCGGCATCGCCCTCGGCCTGGTCGGCGACTACTTCCGGGGCGAAGACCGAACCCGGGTGCTGGCCAGCGCCAGCTTCGTGCAGAATGTCGGCTCCGGCGTGCTGCCGATGATCGGCGGTGCCTTGGTGGTCATCGCCTGGGAGGTGCCCTACCTGGCAAGCTTCCTGGCCGTCCCGCTGGCGCTGTTCGGGCTGGTAATCATGAAGCCCGGCGACAACACCCGGGCGCCCGGCGGCAGGGCGCTGCTCGGTCATGCCTGGCGCAACATTACCGACCGGCGGGCGCTCGAGCTCATGGGCATGACCGGCGGATTCATCCTGGTCGGCTTCGGGGTATTCGTGACCTACATCCCGACCTTCCTCGCCAACAACTTCGCCACCGGCTCGTTTGTCATCGGCCTCATCGTCGGCGCGCGGTCGGTCTCCGGCGCTGTCATGTCGTCACAGATCACCCGGCTGATGCGCGCCGCCTCGCCCCGCTGGCTGATCTTCAGCGCCTTCCTGGTCCAGTCGGCGGGCCTCGCCGTCGTCCCGGTGCTGCCCAACGACTGGTCGGTGATGATTGCCGCCCTGTGTTACGGCGGGGCGTTCGGGATCGTCCGCCCGGCGCTGCAGATCATGATGCTGGAGAACGCGCCCGAGGATTTGCGGGCCACCTTCGGCGGCGGCATCGCGGTTTCCCTGCGCTTCGCCCAGACCATCGGCCCGTTTATCGCCGGACTGGTGATCGGCGCCTGGGGGTTCGGCCCGCTGTTTTTCAGCGCCGCCGTGGTGCCCCTGCTCCTCGCCCTCTACGCCCTCAGGGCGGAGGCGTTGAGGCCGGCCAGGAGTTAGCCGTCGACCACCGCCGTCACATCGATTTCCACCAACCCGCCCTCGACCAACAGCGCTTCGACGCCGACACAGGTGGATGAGGCCGAGCCGCTGTCCCCATAAAAATCCGTCATCGCCTTCATGATGATCGGCCGGTGATCGAGTTGCAGCCCGACGATGAAGACCCGCTGACGGACCACGTCGGCGGGCGTCGCACCGACAAGCGCGAGCGAGTCCTTGATGGTGCCGTAGATGTAGGCCATCTGCGCCGCCAGATCGCCGGCGCCGACCAGCTCGCCGTCCTTGGTGGAGGCGACAAGGCCCGACAGGTGAACGGTGGTGCCCCCCTTGGAGGTCACCAGATTGGTGAAGTGGGGCTTGTTGTGCAGGAATTCGGGCCGGTGGCGTTCTATGGTGACGGACATGTGATTTTTCCTCCCCAAAAGGCGGCGAATCTGGGATCAAGACTCGCCATCCCCGGTATGAGCGGCCTATATAGTGGCGATGCCCAAGGACAATCCACCAACTGAAGACAGCCGCACCATCGTGGTGCGCGGCGCGCGGGAACACAACCTCGCAAACGTGGATGTGACCATCCCCCGCGATGCCCTGACCGTGATTACCGGGTTATCCGGCTCGGGCAAATCATCGCTTGCCTTCGATACCGTCTATGCCGAGGGACAGCGCCGCTATGTCGAGAGCCTGTCGGCCTATGCACGCCAGTTCCTGGAACTGATGCAGAAGCCGGATGTGGATTCCATCGAGGGCCTGTCGCCCGCCATCTCCATCGAGCAGAAGACCACGTCCCGCAACCCCCGCTCCACCGTCGGCACGGTAACCGAGATTTACGACTACATGCGGCTGATGTTCGCCCGCATCGGCGTCCCCTTTTCGCCGGCCACCGGCCTCCCCATCGAGGCTCAGACCGTTTCTCAGATGGTCGACCGGGTGATGGAGATGGAGGAAAGGACGCGGCTGTATCTGCTGGCGCCGATCGTCCGGGGCCGCAAGGGCGAGTACCGGAAGGAAATTCAGGAACTCGCCAAGAAGGGTTTCCAGCGTGTGAAGATCGACGGCGAACATTACGAGATCGACGAAGCGCCTGCCTTGGAAAAAAACTTCAAGCACGATATCGAAGCGGTGGTCGACCGGGTGGTGGTCCGCGAAGGTCTCGAGCAGCGCCTGGCCGACAGCTTCGAGACGGCCTTGGAACTGGCCGACGGGCTGGCATTCGCCGAGGACGCGACCTCGGGTGAGCGTACCACGTTCTCCGCCAAGTTCGCCTGCCCGGTGTCGGGATTCACCATCGACGAGATCGAGCCCCGGCTGTTTTCGTTCAACAACCCCTTCGGGGCGTGCCCGGCCTGCGACGGGCTCGGCACGGAAATGTATTTCGACCCCGACCTGGTGGTGCCCGACGAGCGCCTGAGCCTGGAAGAAGGCGCCATCGCGCCGTGGTCCCAATCCTCATCGCCCTACTACCGCCAGACCCTGGAGAGCCTCGCCAAGCACTACAAGGTGCCGATGACCACCTCGTTCGCCAGACTGCCGAAGAAGGTGCGCGATGCCCTGCTGTTCGGGTCGGGCAAGACCGCCATCCCCATGACCTACGACGACGGCAAGAACGCCTATGAAATCAAGAAGCCGTTCGAGGGCGTGATCCCCAACATGGAGCGGCGCTGGCGGGAGACGGATTCGTCGTGGATCCGCGAGGAACTCTCCAAGTTCCAGACCGTCACGAGGTGCGAGGCCTGCGGCGGGTTCCGGCTCAAGCCCGAGGCGCTGGCGGTGAAGGTCGCCGGCAAGCACATCGGCGAGGTGGCCCGCATGTCCATCGACGAGGCCGAAGCCTGGTTCGCCGGGCTGCACCGGCACCTGACCAAGACGCAGAACGAGATCGCCCGGCGGATATTGCGGGAAATCAACGAGCGGCTCGGATTCCTCAGGAACGTGGGTCTTGAATACCTGACCCTGTCGCGGTCCTCCCGCACCCTCTCCGGCGGCGAAAGCCAGCGCATCCGTCTGGCTTCTCAGATCGGCTCCGGCCTCACCGGCGTGCTCTACGTGCTGGACGAACCGTCCATCGGCCTCCACCAGCGAGACAACAACCGGCTGTTGGCGACGCTCCGGCGGCTTCGGGATCTCGGCAACTCGGTGATCGTCGTCGAACACGACGAGGATGCCATCCGCGCCGCCGACCACATCGTCGACATGGGCCCGGGCGCCGGCATCCACGGCGGCAATGTGGT
>JAPPFK010000035.1:35838-42962 GCA_028823885.1 Rhodospirillales bacterium
GGACACCCGACAATGTCATGTCGAGCACTGAAAGCCTCACCGGCCAGTACCTAACCGGCTTCCGCCAGATCGAGGTGCCGAAGGAGCGCCGCCCGGTCAAGAAGGGCCGAAAGATCACCGTCAAGGGCGCTACCGAAAACAACCTGCGGAAGATCGACGCCACCTTCCCGTTGGCCACCTTCACCTGCGTCACCGGGGTCTCGGGCGGCGGCAAATCGACCCTGGTGGTGGAGACCCTCTACAAGGCGCTGGCCCGGCGGGTGAACGGCAGCCGGGTCCATCCCGGCGCCCACGACGACATCAAGGGCGTCGAATTCATCGACAAGGTCGTCGATATCGACCAATCGCCCATCGGCCGGACGCCGCGCTCCAACCCGGCGACCTACACCGGCGCCTTCACGCCGATCCGCGACTGGTTCGCCGGCCTGCCCGAATCCAAGGAGCGAGGCTACAAGCCCGGCCGCTTCTCGTTCAACGTCAAGGGCGGGCGCTGCGAGGCGTGCCAGGGCGACGGTGTTATCAAGATCGAGATGCACTTCCTCCCCGACGTCTACGTCCAGTGCGACCAGTGCAAGGGCAAGCGCTATAACCGGGAGACCCTGGAGATCACCTTCCGCGGCAAGTCCATCGCCGACGTCCTGGACATGACCGTCGAGGAAGGTTTGGAGTTCTTCAGGGCCGTCCCCGCCATTCGCGACAAGATGGATACCTTGGACCGGGTGGGATTGGGTTACATCCATATCGGCCAGCAGGCGACGACCCTCTCCGGCGGCGAGGCCCAGCGGGTCAAGCTCGCCAAGGAACTGTCGCGCCGCGCCACCGGCAAGACGGTCTATATCCTCGACGAACCGACCACCGGTCTCCACTTCGAGGACGTGAAGAAGCTGATCGAGGTGTTGCAGGCGCTCGTCGATCAGGGGAACACGGTGATCGTCATCGAACACAATCTGGAGGTCATCAAGACCGCCGACTGGATCATCGATCTCGGCCCCGAGGGGGGCGACAAGGGCGGCCGGATCGTCGCCGCCGGCACCCCCGAAGACGTCGCCGAAACCAAGGGCTCGTTCACCGGCGACTATTTGGGGCGATACCTGAAGAAAAGAAGGAAAAAAGCGCCGAAGAAAAAGGTGGCTTGAGGCCGATCAGGAAATTCTGGATGCCCCGCACGAAGCTTGTCCTTCGGCCGACTGAAGGCCGGTCCGGTGGGGCGGGCATGACGAATTCTACTGGGTGATGAATCCCTGATCCCGCTACCCGGCGGCCACGGCTTCCACTTCGATGAGAAAAGCCGGGCTCGCCAGCCGGCTGATATAGACCAGGGTATTGGGCGGCGCGACGGCTCCGAAGACCTCGGTCCGCACCGCCCGCATGGCTTCCGAGTCATCCGGGTTGGTCATGAACGTGGTCAGCTTGACCAGGTTTTCCGGCCCCATCCCCGCATCCTCGAGAATGCCGAAGATGTGCCGATAGACCAGGCGGGCCTGTGCCTCGATGCCCTCCGGCACGTTGCCGTCGGCATCGGTGCCAACCTGACCGGCGATGTAGAGCAGGCGCTCACCCGAACCGACCTCCGCCGCATGGCTGTAGGATGGGGACTGTGGCGGCGGCACGTTGGACGGGTTGTAGATTTTGGGCATGGCAAGTTCCTCCTGATATGACCACGCGGGGCCCGGTGAAGGACCCCGCAAAGAGAAGGACGCCGGACAAACGCCGGCGTCCTTGTTGGCTCACGGCCGGGGTGCGGCGGTTAACCCTTAACTGCCGGCCCCCAATCCTTTCCACACATCCTTGGTGGTTTTCATCAGCACTTCGCCATGACGGAGGCCGATGCAGCCCTTGGTCCCCCAGACCGCCCGGTTCGGCGTATCGGTGGTGCATTCGTGGATCACCGCCTGGACCCGCTGGCGGGTCGCCGGCGCCGTTTGCGCTTCGGCATCGTCTTTCACCCGGGCCCAGATCTCCGATCCGTCCGACATATAGACCGTATCGTTGAACTCAACCGCGTTGAGGACCTTGTTCAGCAATTTCGCCACCGGCAGGTCGGGATCGGCCTGCATGAAGTTCTCGGCGGCCGAGCGGAGCGGCCCGGTATATTGGGCGATTTCATGTGCGGTCAGCGGGTTGATATCGCCAGGCGCGGCCTGCGGCACCAAAGACGCCAGTCGGGGCACCGAAATCCTGGCGGCGGAGCCGCCCATGGACCGGATCAGGTCCTCCGGAACACTGATCATCACCGAGGTGAATTCCCGGTGAGCGGTGATCCGGGCCCTGTTGCCCAACGGAACTGTCACTTCACCGCCGCCGGCCTTGGTGACCGTCATCTCGAGCCGGGTCGCCGCGGCCTGATGATAGACGGTGCCGGCAACCGGCGAGACGCGATGCTGCTGCAGGCAAATGGTCGAGAACTCGGCCCGACAGACCCCGTTCTCGCAGATCAACCTGGTGGGCTCGGCGGTGGCGACCATGCCGAGAATTTGCGGCGCGGCGCTCGCGTGCTGCGCACCGGCAATCGCGCCCATGACGGCTACGGCTCCCAGCAATTTCCTCATCGCATAACTCCTCATCGAAAATTCAGCTGCCGGTCTTCTGCTGTTTCCAGATCCGACGGGTCAAATCGTCGGCAAGTTCATCGTGCAAGGCCGCCAGACAGCCGTGGAAGCTCAACTCCAGGTTCGGTTGGCTGGCAGCCCAGTCATTCATTTGAGCGCAGAACTGAAATTCCTTGGCCACCCTCTTGAGGCCGTCCTGCGCGTCTTCGCCCGGCAATGCCTCACCCATCGCCGCACGCCAGGTGTCCTCGACCTCGTGGGTCAACGGCGTCGCGTCCACGGGAAGATTGTTGAAAATTTTCGTCACCGCCCGCATGGACACGGCGTCATCGGACATCGGGTCGAGCGCGGCGTCGGCTTGGGTGCGAACCGCGCCGGTAAAGTGCGCGATCTCCGCCTCGCCAAGCGGCTCCTTGTCGCCGGCCTCGGGTTCGGGAATCAGTGACACGTACTCGCCCACCTCGATGGCGGCGGAAACGGCGCCGGTCTCATCCAGGACCGCCCGGGAGATACCCATGGACACGGATGAGAAGCTGCGCTTCGAGTTGACCAGCTTGATAATCGAGCCCGGCAGCTTGATCTCGGAACCGTCGGACCTGGTCACGATCACCGTAAGATCGGCGTTGCGCGCCGGCCGGTACGGATGGCCGTTGGGCGGCGCATACCGATACTCCTGCAAACAAAATGCGGTGAACTCTGCCCGGCACTCCCCATCCGCACAGTTCAACGGCGTCGGCTCGCCGGTGGCGACCAGACCCAAAATCTGCGGTGCGGCATGAGATGTAAGCGGGAACGCCAAAACCCCAAGAAGGAGGCTTCCGAAAATCGACGTGATTGGCTTTGCGCGCATGTCGACTCCTTTTCAGCGATGTCCTACCGTGAAAAAGGGTCTCATGCCGGACGCCACTCTGTCAAATGGAGAGCGTCGACGGGCCTTGGTCCCTGAACCCTTTACCCTGCGGACCTCGGCGGCGGACTGACCGGTACCTTCGGGATCGGCGTCATCCATCGCCCCGTGACCGAGGCGCGCGCCGATGGCAACATGCGGCTGTTGCTTGCGCCCAACCCCGTCAGCTTATATCAGGGCCGGGTCATGACCGACACCTCCTCAATAGATAGCGCAGAGGCGACGGCGCCGAAATCCTTCGCCGCACTCCGGCATCCGGGCTTCGCCATCTATTTCGTCGGCACCATGTTGGCGATGATGGCCGACTCCATCGAGCACGTGATCAGCTATTGGGTGATTTTCGCCAAATTCGCCTCACCGGGCCTGCAGGGATTCGCGGTGATCTCCCACTGGGTGCCGTTCCTGCTGTTCTCGGTCTATGCCGGCGCGCTCGCCGACCGGTTCGATCCCCGGCGCATCATTCAGGTTGGCATGGGGATGTTCATTTTCGTCTCCCTCGGGTGGGGGTTCCTGTTCTTCTACGACGGCCTGGAGCAATGGCATGCGGTCGTGCTGCTGATCATCCACGGGCTCGCGGGCGTGCTCTGGGGGCCGGCGGCGCAACTTCTGATCCACGACATTGTCGGCGCCGCCCATCTGCAGAGCGGCGTCCGCCTGCTGGCCGGCGCCCGGACCCTCGGCTTCCTGTTGGGGCCGGTGGTCGGCGGCGCATTGATGCTGTGGCTCGGCCCGGCCTTGGGTATCCTGGTCAACGCGGCCATCTATTTGCCGCTGACATTGTGGCTGTGGAAGGCGCCCTACGGGCCGAGATTCCGCTCCGCCGATGATGCGCCCCGGCAACCCATCCGGGGCCTGATGGATATCGTCGAGACCATCAAGCACGTTCGGACCCTGCCCCGGATCATGTACATGACCCTGTTGGGCGGCGTGGCGGCATTGTTGGTCGGCATCGCCTTCCAGGCCCTGCTGCCGGCGTTTGCCATAGCACTGGGCGCGGAGCGGGCCGAGAACCAGTACTTCATGCTGCTGACCGCCAATGCGGCGGGGGCCCTCGCGGCGGTGGTGATTCTGGAGGGCGGCGGCTTCCTCCAGGCCCGGGTGCGGACCGCCTTCGTGCTGGTGTTCCTGTGGGGATGCTTCATGACCGCCTTCGCACTGTCGCGGGATCTTGTCCTGTCGACGGCGCTGCTGTTCCTTGCCGGATTTTTCCACTTCTCCTACGGGGCCATGCTCCAGACGCTGGTTCAATTGGAAGCGCCGGTGGAGGCCCGCGGCCGGTTTATCGGCCTCTACAACATGTCGGCGCTGGGGCTGATGTCGTTCTCCGGCCTGACAATCGGCGTGTTCGGCGAGTTCGTCGGCATCCGCTGGTCGTTGGGCCTTAGCTCCGGGCTATTGGTTGCCGCGGTGCTGATCCTCTACGCCATGGTCAGGCGCCGGGGCGCGGTCCCCGGGCTGATGTCGTGAGCCGGGCCGCGAAAGGCTATTTCGCGCGCGCCTATGCGGGCGAGGAGAAGCCGGGTCCGCTCTATTGGTGGTATGGGTTTTGGCCCGCCTTCGGGGCCAGCGCACTTCTGAATCTCGCCTTTTCGGTCTCGCCCTACGAACCCGGGGCCGGGATCATGAACTTGCTGGCGTGGAAACCGCTGTTCGTTTTGCCGACGGTAGGCGCGTTCGGCGTGACCCTGGTTTGGCTGTTTCGCAGCGTCTGGCGCTGTGCGCCCAATGCCAAGACCCCCGCCTTGGGACGGGCCGCGCGGATTTCCCTGTTTTTCGGCGGACCCGTCTGGCTGCCGTTCATTCTCGCCCAGGCCGCCTGGCAGGCATTCATCCGCTTCGTGTAGTCCGTCAGCCGCGAATCCTGAGGCGCCGGGCGAGGTCGGACTGAAACCGGCCGTTCGGATCGAACCGCTCCAGGGCCGCGCGGAACGCCGGCAAATTCGGGAACATCCGCGCAAAACCGTCGGGTGACATCAGGGCATCCTTGGCCACGTAAAGTCTTCCACCGTGATCCAGCACCAGCGCCTCGAGCCGGTCGTGAAGACGCGCCGTGTCCCGACGGCGCGGCAAATCCGCGGCCAGCACCATTCCTTCGATGGGGAATGACATCAGTCCCCGCCCGGGGCCGCGCATGGGCTTGACCACCGCGGTGATCGAGCCTGCCTGGGCGGCGGCGATTTCCTCCAGCATGGCCCGAATGCCGGCGCGCTCGGCGGCCGGTGGAAACCCGGCATGGATGGAGTAGAAGCCGGACGGGCCATAGAGCTTGTTGAATCCCTTGACGTGATCGAGGGGAAACAGAAACGAAAACAGGTCCTTGCGCACCTCGACACCGGACGGCGGCAATTTTTCATAGCGGCGGCGCGCCACCCGCCGCATGGCCGGCGCGAGAAACGGACCGGACGGCGGCGCAAAGGGGATTGATCGCGGCCTGGGCGGCGGAACGCATCCCTCATCGGCGGCGGCCAGCCGCCCGCTTTCCAGGATGCCGCGGCCGAGCGCCGAACCGCGCGCGAACACATCGATCCAGCCGAACAGAAACTCCTCGGTCTCCCGGCCGCGGTTGATGGCGTCGAGCATGGCGTCGAGGTCCGGATAGGGAACGTAGCGGGTATCGACGCTGTTGGACGGGATGGGCATCAACCGGATACACACTCGAAGAACGGCGCCGGTCAGCCCCATGCCGCCGAGGCTGGCGAAATACAGATCAGTATTCTCCGCCGGTGACGCGCGGACCACCTCGCCGCCGGCCAGCGCCAATTCAATCCACTTTGTATGGTCGCCGAAACTGCCGAGAACATGGTGGTTCTTGGAATGAATATCGTTGGCGAACGCACCGCCCATGGTGACCGCGGCGGTGGCCGACGACACCGGGTAGCACCAGCCGTGGGAAATGATCGCCGGCGAGAGTTCCTCGAACGTCACACCGGCTTCGCAGACCACCTCGCCGGCGGCCGGGTCGAAATCGACGATCCGGTTGAGGGATCGGGTGAGGATGGCCCGCCCGCCGGTATCCAACGACGCATCGCCGTAACACCGGCCGCCGCCGTGGATCACTACGCCTAGATCGTTTTCGGCGCGTACCAGATCCGGGACGGCGGCACTCTCCAGCGGCCGAGCCGCCCGAAGCCGGGAACGGTGGACCCGCCCCCAGGTGCCGAGGGTGGTCTCGGCCCAGACCGGCATGCCGCTCGCGCCCGCGGAATCAGGCACGGGATCAGGCGGCCGACTTTATCTCGCCCGCCGCGTTATCGACGATCACCGGGGTCTCGAACCAGGTCAAGTCCGGCACCACGCCGTAAAGGTCTTGCAGCGACTGCCGCCAAGGTCCGCCCTCGGCATAGACCGCCTCGGCCGCCTCGCGGGTCTCCCAGGTATACACGCCGCCGCCCAGGCCCCGCTCGGCGTCGAACAGGAATGTTTTGCGGATCAGCCCCGGCATGTTTTCGAATCTTACCGCGGCCTTGTTCATGTTCTCGAACGCCTTTTCGCGGGTGGTGCCGTCCGGCAGCTTGAAGTTCACGACGACCGTAATCATGGGTTGCCTCCCCTGGAAATGTCCAACGGCCATTTTGGGGCATGACATGGAGCGCGGCAAGCCCGGCGCCGGGAGTTGCGGGGCCCGGGCCCGGGGTCTAGATAGAGGTCCATGAGTACCGACCCGCACC
>JAPPFK010000027.1 GCA_028823885.1 Rhodospirillales bacterium
AGCGCGGATCACCATCCACACGGCCCGGCCGGGCGTGGTGATCGGCAAGAAGGGCGCCGATATCGAAGTGCTGCGCCGCGAGTTGTCCCAGCACACCGGCGCCGACGTGAACCTCAACATCGTCGAGATTCGCAAGCCGGAGATCGATGCGACGCTGGTGGCCGAAAACATCGCCCAGCAGTTGGAGCGCCGGATCGCCTTCCGCCGCGCCATGAAGCGCGCCGTGCAATCGGCCATGCGGCTCGGCGCCGAGGGCATTCGGATCAACTGCGCGGGCCGTTTGGGCGGCGCGGAAATCGCCCGGACCGAGTGGTACCGCGAGGGCCAGGTGCCGCTGCACACGCTCCGCGCCGACATCGACTACGGCACCGCGACGGCGCAGACCACCTACGGCGCGTGCGGCGTCAAGGTGTGGGTTTATCGCGGAGAAATCCTCGAGCGCGACCCGATGGCCGTCGACAAGCGGGCGGTCGAGCAACAGCCGGCGCGCTAGGACCAGGAAACCGGAACCATGCTGCAACCGAAACGCACAAAATACCGCAAGGCGCACAAGGGCCGCATTCACGGCCACGCCAAGGGCGGCGCGTCGCTGAACTTCGGCTCCTTCGGCCTCAAGGCGGTGACGCCGGGCCGGATTACCTCGCGCCAGATCGAGGCCGCGCGGCGAACCCTGACCCGCCACATGAAGCGCTCGGGCCGGGTATGGATTCGCATCTTCCCGGACGTGCCGGTATCGACCAAGCCCGCCGAGGTCCGTCAGGGCAAGGGTAAGGGGACGCCCGAATTCTGGATCGCCCGGGTCAAGCCGGGCCGGATCATGTTCGAGGTTGATGGTGTGCCGGAGACCGTTGCCCGGCGCGCTTTTGAGCTGGCCGCCGCCAAGCTGCCGAACCAGACCAAGTTCGTGCAGCGGCTGGGCGCCTAGAGGAATTTGAGGAAAGCACGATGAAAGCCCAGGATATCCGTTCCAAGTCGCCGGATGAACTCGACGAGCAGCTGGAAGAGCTGACCAAGGAGGCGTTCAACCTGCGTTTCCAGAAGGCCAGCGGCCAGCTCGAGAATACCGCCCGGGTCCGGCAGGTCCGCAGGGATATCGCGCGCATCAAGACGATCGCCGCCCAGAAAGCCGGCGCCGAGAGTTAAGGAGAACAAGACCAATGCCCAGGCGTGTCATGCAAGGTGTCGTGGTCAGCGACAAGATGGACAAGACGGTGGTGGTGAACGTGGAGCGCCGCTTCAAGCACCCGCTATACAAGAAGTACATCAAGCGCTCGAAGAAGTATGTCGCCCACGACGAGGCGAACGAGAAGAAGATCGGTGACGTGGTGAGCATCCGGGAATGCCGGCCGCTTTCCAAACGCAAGAGATGGGAAGTCGTCGAGGCGGCGCAGTAGCGCGGCTTCGGCACAAGCGAAAAGGTTAAGGTGCAATGATTCAGATGCAAACCAACCTTGATGTCGCCGATAACTCGGGCGCCCGGAAGGTTCAGTGCATCAAGGTCCTCGGCGGCTCGAAGCGGAAGACCGCTTCGGTCGGCGACGTCATCGTGGTTTCGGTCAAGGAAGCGATTCCGCGGGGCCGGGTGAAGAAGGGCGAGATGCACCGCGCGGTGATCGTCCGGACGGCGAAGGAAATCCGCCGCAACGACGGCAGCGCGATCCGCTTCGATCACAATGCCGCCGTGCTGATCAACCAGCAGAACGAGCCCATCGGCACCCGTATATTCGGCCCGGTGACCCGTGAACTGCGCCAAAAGAACTACATGAAGATCATTTCTCTCGCGCCGGAGGTGCTGTAAATGACCAGGCGTCTCAAATTCCGCAAGGGCGACAAGGTGATGGTCCTCGCCGGCCGCGACAAGGGCAAGACCGGCGACGTGCTGAAGATGATGCCGGCCGACATGCGGGCGATCGTCCAGGGCGTGAACGTGGTCAGGCGCCACACCCGGCCGACCCAATCCAATCCCGGCGGCATCGTCGAGAAGGAAGCGCCCATTCATCTGTCCAACCTCGCCCATGTGGATCCCGAGGACTCCACCGCGACGCGGGTCGGCTACCGGACTCTGGAGGACGGCCGTAAGGTCCGTTACGCGAAGAAGTCCGGCGAAGTGATTGATTTATAGGAATATTCATGATGGCAAGGCTACGTGAACATTTCGAGCAGACGGTCAAGCCGGCATTGATCCAGGAGTTCTCCTACGGGAACAACATGGAGGTGCCGAAGCTGGAGAAGATCGTCCTCAACATGGGGATCGGCGACGGTGTCGCCGATGCCAAGAAGGTCAATGCCGCGGCCGAGGAGATGGCGCTCATCGCCGGTCAGCGCCCGGTGATCACCAAGGCCCGGAAGTCGATCGCCAACTTCAAGCTGCGCGACGGTATGGCCGTCGGCTGCAAGGTGACGCTCCGCGGCGACCGCATGTACGAGTTTCTCGACCGCTTGGTGAATGTCGCCATGCCCCGTATCCGCGATTTCCGGGGCATTTCCGGCAAGAGCTTCGACGGCCGGGGAAATTTCGCCTTCGGTCTCAAGGAACAGATCGTGTTCCCGGAGATCAACTACGATCAGGTTGACGAGATCCGTGGCATGGATGTCGTCATTTGCACCACGGCACGGTCCGATGAGGAAGCCCGCGCGCTCCTCAAGGGATTCGACATGCCGTTTCAGAATTAGTCGAACGACGGAGTAGAGCATGGCTAAGAGAAGCGTCGTCGAGCGGAACAAGAAGCGCCAGCGTTTGGCCGACAAGTATGCGGCCAAGCGGAAAGCGCTGAAAGCCGCCGCCAAGGATGAATCCCTGTCACCGGAGGAGCGCTTCAACGCGCGCCTCAAGCTCGCGCAATTGCCCCGCAATTCGTCACCGGCCCGCGTCCGCCTGCGGTGTCAGCTGACCGGCCGGCCGCGCGGCAACTATCGGAAGTTCCGCCTTTCACGTATTGCACTCAGAGACTTGGCCTCGGCCGGGCAGATCCCGGGCATGGTCAAATCCAGCTGGTAACGGAGGAAGTATCGTCCCATGTCAATGAGCGATCCCGTCGCGGACCTGCTGACCCGAATTCGGAATGGCCAATCGGCGCGCATGGACAGCGTCCACGCCCCGGCCTCCCGTCTGCGCGAGAACCTGTTGGATGTTCTCAAGCGCGAGGGCTACATCCGCGACTACTCCCGACACAACGTCCGCCCGGGCATCGACGAGATCAAGATCGAGCTCAAATACTTCGACGGTGAGCCGGTGATCAAGGAGATCAGCCGCGTGTCCCGTCCGGGCCGCCGGGTGTATTCGAAAATCAAGGACCTGCCGCGGGTCTATAACGGGCTGGGCATTTCCATCCTGTCGACGCCGCGCGGCGTGATGTCCGATGCCGAGGCACGCGCCGCCAACGTCGGCGGCGAAGTGCTGTGCCAGGTATTCTAGAGGGCTGAAGGAGCCGGATGCATCATGTCACGCGTAGGTCAACTGCCGGTCAATGTTCCCGACGGGGTCACCGTCGAGCTGGCCGATAGGGTCCTGAAGGCAAAGGGCAAGCTGGGGGAGCTTAGCCTGACCTTCGTGGACGAGGTCGAGCCCAGTCTGGAAGACGATAAGATCTGGGTGAAGCCGGTGGACGATTCCATCAAGGCCCGCAAGCTGTGGGGTACCTACCGCAGCCTCGCCGACAATATCGTCACCGGCGTGTCCGAGGGGTTCAGCAAGGAGTTGGAGATTCAGGGCGTGGGCTACCGGGCGCAGATGCAGGGCAATACGTTGGTCCTGCAACTGGGCTACTCCCATGAGATCAAGTATCCGGCGCCGGAAGGGATCGAGATCAAGTGCGAAACCCAGACCGAGATCGCGGTCACCGGCGCGGACAAGCAACAGGTCGGTTCGGTCGCGGCGAAAATCCGTTCGTTCCGTCCGCCGGAGCCCTACAAGGGCAAGGGCGTCCGCTACAAAGGCGAACAGATCCTGCGCAAGGAAGGTAAGAAGAAGTAGCCATGAAGTTGTCCAGTGAGCTTTTCAGCAAGCGCCGGCAACGCAACCGGGCGCATCTCCGCCGGACCAACCCGGGCCGCCCGCGCCTGTCGGTGTTCCGGTCCGGCAAGCACATTTACGCCCAGGTCATCGACGACGAGAAGGGCGTGACGGTTGCCGCGGCGTCCAGCGTCGAGGGTGACGTACGGGGCAGCGGGAAGACCGGCGCCAACAAGGACATTGCGGCCAAGGTCGGCAAGTTGATCGCCGAACGGGCCAAGTCGGCTGGAGTCGACACCGTGGTCTTCGACCGCGGCGGTTATCTTTATCACGGCCGGGTCAAGGCCCTGGCTGAGGCTGCCCGCGAGGGCGGTCTTGCGTTCTAGGAGAGATAGGATATGGCACAGGCACCGATGGGCGGAGAGCGCGGACAGCGTGGCGGGTCCGATCGCGGACGCGGCGGTCCCCGCGAAGATCCGGAGCTTATCGACAAGCTGGTCAGCATCAACCGCGTCGCCAAGGTCGTGAAGGGCGGCCGCCGGTTCGGCTTCGCCGCGCTGGTGGTGGTCGGTGACGGCCGCGGCCGGGTCGGCTACGGCTCGGGCAAGGCGCGCGAGGTGCCGGAAGCCATTCGCAAGGCCACCGAGGCCGCCAAGAACAAGATGATCCGCGTGCCGCTCCGCGAGGGCCGGACGCTGCATCACGATTCCACCGGCCGCTTCGGCGCCGGCAAGGTCGTAGTCCGCGCGGCGCCTCCGGGCACCGGCATTATCGCCGGCGGTCCCATGCGCGCGGTCTTCGAAACCCTGGGCGTGCAGGACGTGGTCGCCAAGTCGACCGGCAGTCCGAACCCGCACAACATGGTCAAGGCCACCTTGGCCGCGCTGCAGAACCTCGCCTCGCCGCGCTCTATCGCCGCCAAGCGGGGCAAGAAGGTCGGCGATATCGTCGGCCGCCGTGAAGGCGTCCCGGCGGAGAAGGAGTAGGTTCGTGGCCGAGACAAAAAAAACCGTCACCGTGACCCAGATCGGCAGCCCCATCGGGCGGCCGAAGGATCAGCGCGCGACCTTGGTGGGGCTCGGCCTCAACAAGATGCACCGCACCCGGACGCTCGAGGATACGCCCGCCGTTCGCGGCATGATCAACAAGGTCAGCCACCTGGTAAGGGTGGAAGAGAACGCCTAACGGGCTAAATAACCGGATAGCCCATAAGGACAGGAAAGATGAAGCTGAACGAAATTCGCGACAATCCCGGCGCGCGCACGCCGCGCACCCGGGTCGGCCGGGGCCAGGCATCGGGCAAGGGCGAGACCGCCGGGCGCGGCGTCAAGGGCCAGAAATCCCGGAGCGGCGTCTCGCTGCTCGGATTCGAGGGCGGCCAGATGCCCCTTTACCGGCGGACGCCGAAGCGGGGTTTCCACAACCTGTTCGGCAAGCGCTACGCCGAGGTCAATGTCGGCCGCCTGCAAAAGGCCATCGACGCCAAGAAGCTGGACGCCAAGGGAACCATCAATGCCGAAACGCTGAAGGCGGCCGGTGTCATCAATTCGGTTCACGACGGCGTGCGGCTGCTCGGCAAGGGCGAGATTTCGGCTAAGGTGACCGTCGAGTGCGCCGGCGCGTCCAAGGGCGCCGTCGAAGCGGTCGAGAAGGCGGGGGGCAGCGTCATTCTGCCGCCGCCATCGGACAAGCCGAAGCGCGACCGGGGCGGCAAGAAGAAGGCCCGGGCCGAGGCGAGCGCCGAGGATACGCCGGCCGAAAAGGCGCCCGCCAAGGAAGCGGCGGATCAGGGTGCGGACGAGCAGGAAGACAAATCAAAGCAGGAATAAAGGCGAACCACGCCCATGGCATCAGCCGCTGAACAACTCGCAGCCAATCTGAACTTCGGCGCCTTCGCCAAGGCGACGGAACTGAAAAAGCGCCTCTGGTTCACCCTGGGCGCTTTGATCGTCTATCGGCTCGGCACCTATATCCCGATTCCCGGCATCGATCCGGTGATCCTGCAGGACGTTTTCCGCCAGCAGGCCGGCGGCATCCTGGACATGTTCAACCTGTTCTCCGGCGGTGCGCTGAGCCGGATGACGATCTTCGCGTTGAACATCATGCCCTACATCTCGGCGGCCATCATCATGCAGCTGATGACGGCCGTCTCGCCGACCCTCAACCAACTCAAGAAAGAGGGCGAGCAGGGCCGCAAGAAGATCAACCAGTACACCCGCTACGGCACGGTGCTGATCGCCAGCATGCAGGCCTACGGCATCTCGGTGGGCCTCGAATCCATGCAGGGTTCGCAAGGCTCGGCGGTCATCGATCCCGGCATGTTCTTCCGCTTCACCGCGGTGGTCACCCTGGTCGGCGGCACCATCTTCCTGATGTGGCTGGGCGAGCAGATCACCGCCCGCGGCGTCGGCAACGGTATTTCGCTGATCATCTTCGCCGGCATTGTCGCCGAACTCCCGAGCGCCTTGGCCGGCACCTTGGAACTCGGCCGGACCGGCGCCCTCAACCCATTGTTTATCATGGGTCTTTTGGTGATGGCGGTGGCCGTCATCATGTTCATCGTGTTCATCGAGCGGGCTCAGCGGCGGATTATCATCCAGTATCCCAAGCGTCAAATGGGTAACAGGATGTTCGGCGGCGAAAGCTCTCATCTGCCGTTGAAGCTCAACACCTCGGGCGTCATTCCGATGATCTTCGCAAGCTCGCTGCTGCTGATGCCGATCACCTTGGCTCAGTTCTCGGCCGCCGGCGGTCCGGAGTGGCTGACCATCGTGACCTCGCTGCTCGGCCGCGGCCAGCCCGCCTACCTGATCATCTATGGGTCGCTGATCGCCTTCTTCGCCTTCTTCTACACGGCGGTGGTCTTCAACCCGCAGGAGACGGCGGACAACCTCAAGAAGTATGGCGGCTTCGTGCCCGGCATCCGGCCCGGCAAGAATACCGGCGACTATTTGGACTACGTGCTGACCCGGCTGACCGTGGTCGGCGCCGCCTACCTGGTTGCGGTCGGTATCTTGCCCGAGATTCTGATCGCCGAAGCGGGCGTGCCGTTCTTCTTCGGCGGCACCAGTTTGCTGATCGTGGTCACGGTGACCATGGATACGGTTGCCCAGGTCCAATCCCACCTGCTGGCGCACCAATATGAAGGGCTGATCAAGAAATCCCGTCTGCGAGGGCGCCGCTAATGAACCTCATCCTGTTGGGACCGCCTGGCGCCGGCAAGGGCACTCAGGCCGAGCGCCTGTGTGAGGAGTTCAACCTGGTCCAGCTCTCTACCGGCGACATGCTGCGCGAAGAGGTCAAGTCCGGGTCCGAGCTTGGACGGACCGCCAAGGAAATCATAGAGCGGGGCGATCTGGTCCCGGATGATCTGATGATCGCCATGATCGCCGGGCGGATCCATACCGGCAACGGCGGCGACGGGGTGATACTCGACGGTTTTCCGCGGACCACCGCGCAGGCCGAGGCTCTGGACGCCATGCTGGTCGAGAAGGGGTTCAAAATCGATCACGTGGTCCAGATCACGGTCGACGAAGATGCCGTGGTGGAGCGGATTTCCGGGCGTTTTTCGTGCGCCAAATGCGGCGCCGGCTACCATGACATCTTCAAGCAGCCGAAACAGGAGGGCGTTTGCGACATTTGCGGCGCCACCGAGTTCAACCGGCGCGCCGACGACAATGCGGAGACCGTGCGTTCGCGGCTTGAAGCGTATAGAGAACAAACCGCGCCCATTCTCCCTTATTACGAGGGAAAGGGATCGCTTCAGGCGGTCGACGGGATGGGTTCGATCGATGACGTATATGGCCTGATAAAGGCTGCAATAAAAGGGGTTTAGCGAGTTGACTTGAGGCCTTCTGGGCCTATAATCGCGCCGCTCTGGGTCCGACCGCGGTCGCATTACATTTTTTCGATTTTTCAAGCTGAGGAGAACCGGCTTTGGCACGTATTGCTGGCGTCAATATTCCCACCCAGAAACAAGTTGGTGTGGCGCTGACCTATATCTACGGAATCGGGAACACGTTCGCGAAGGACATCTGCGAGAAGTCCAACGTGCCGGCGGACCGCCGGGTCCACGAGCTCACCGATGACGAGGTCGTCCGTATCCGCGAGGTGATCGACCGGGATTACCAGGTGGAGGGCGATCTTCGCCGTGAGGTTTCGATGAATATCAAGCGTTTGATGGATTTGGGCTGCTATCGGGGCCTGCGTCACCGGCGTGGTCTGCCGGTCCGCGGTCAACGCACCCATACAAACGCGCGTACCCGCAAGGGACCGGCGAAAGCCATCGCGGGCAAGAAGAAAGTCGTCAAGTAAGCGGGCCCGCTTACTCAGGAGTGAAGGTCTGACATGGCTAGAGCAACGACGCAGCGCCCGCGGCGCCGCGAAAGAAAAAATATCACTTCGGGCGTCGCCCACGTAAACGCGACGTTCAATAACACGGTCATCACCATTACCGATGCCCAGGGCAACGCGATTGCCTGGTCGTCGGCCGGCAGCCAGGGCTTCAAGGGCTCCCGCAAATCGACCCCGTACGCGGCACAGGTTGCGGCGGAGGATGCGGGCCGCAAAGCCATGGAGCATGGCATGAAGACCCTGGAAATCGAGGTCAAGGGCCCCGGTTCGGGACGCGAGTCCGCGCTCCGCGCCCTCCAGGCCATCGGTTTCACCGTGACGTCGATCCGTGACGTCACGCCCATTCCGCACAATGGGTGCCGGCCGCGGAAGCGCCGCCGGGTTTAGGTCAGAGTATATCTCCTCCTGCCGCCCGGTAACGCAGGGCCGGCGGTTGGAAATGGTTTCCCAGCAGCGTCGCCTGCGAAAGAGAGTGAGGCACACTCGTGATCCAGAAGAATTGGCAAGAACTGATTAAACCGAACAAGCTCGAAGTCGTTCCCGGCAGCGTGCCGGAGCGTCAGGCGAGAATCGTCGCCGAGCCGCTCGAGCGGGGCTTCGGTCTGACCCTCGGTAACGCGCTGCGCCGCGTGCTGCTGTCGTCGCTGCAGGGTTCCGCGGTGACCGCGATCCAGATCGACGGCGTGCTGCACGAGTTTTCATCGATCCCGGGCGTCCATGAAGACGTCACGGATATCGTGCTCAACATCAAATCCATGGGTCTCCGGATGCACTCCGAGGGCGCCAAACGGATCACCCTTTCCGCCACCGGCCCGGGCGAAGTGACGGCCGGTATGATCGACACCGGCCACGACATCGACATCATGGACCCGGAGCTGTTGATCTGCACCCTTGATGACGGCGCCAAGCTCGAAATGGAAATGACCGTCGAGACCGGCAAGGGCTACGTGCCGGCGGGCGCCAACAAGTCGGAAGAAAGTCCCATCGGCTTGATCCCGATTGACGCCGTCTTCTCGCCTGTCCGTAAGGTCGCCTACAAGGTCGAGAACTCCCGCGTCGGCCAGGTTACCGACTACGACAAACTGTCCCTGGAGGTGACCACCAATGGCACCGTCGCGCCCGACGATGCCGTGGCGCTCGCCGCCCGCATTCTTCAGGACCAGTTGCAGCTTTTCATCAACTTCGAGGAACCGACCCATGCGCTCCCCGAGGAGACCCGGGATGATCTGCCGTTCAACAAGAACCTGCTGCGCAAGGTCGACGAACTGGAACTCAGCGTCCGTTCGGCCAACTGCCTGAAGAACGACAACATCATCTACATCGGCGATCTGGTACTAAAGAGCGAGGCGGAAATGCTCCGCACGCCGAACTTCGGCCGCAAGTCGCTGAACGAGATCAAGGAAGTTCTGGCCCAGATGGGCCTTCACCTGGGAATGGAATTTCCCAACTGGCCGCCCGAGAACATCGAGGAGCTCGCCAAGCGCCTCGAGGAACCGTTCTAGGGCGGAGACACGGATACACGGGGAACCGGACCATGCGTCACCGTATGAGCGGCAGGAAGCTGAACCGCACCTCATCGCACCGCAAAGCGATGTTTTCCAATATGGCGGCCTCGCTGCTGCGCCATGAGCAGATCAGCACGACCCTGCCCAAGGCCAAGGAGCTCAGGAGCATTGCCGACAAGATGATTACCCTCGGCAAACGGGGAGATCTTCATGCCCGGCGTCAGGCCCTGTCGTTCCTCCAGGATAACGAGGTGGTCGCCAAGCTGTTCGACAGCCTCGCCGATCGCTACAAGGACCGTCCGGGCGGCTACACCCGGGTGTTGAAGGCCGGCTTCCGTTACGGCGATGCCGCCCCGATGGCGGTCATCGAACTGGTCGACCGGGACGAGGATGCCAAGGGCGCCGAGGACCGGGCGCGGCACGAAGCCATGCTCGAGGACGAGGACGTCGAAGAGGTCGCCCAGGCAGGTTAAGTTCTTGCGCGGCTGTGGGGACAGTTCGGGGCAGCCGTTTGGCTGCCCTTGTTCGTTAAGAGGGATAGTTTGGTGGTTGGAAATGGAATGACACGCTGCCTCGCCCGGGCAGTCGCCGGCGTGCTGGTGATTGGCGGCCTGGCCGCCATCGCGGCACCCGCCGGCGCGGAGCGGCAATTGCCGGGCTCGCAGCAGGAAATCCAACTCTCCTTCGCGCCGCTGGTGAAACAGACGGCGCCGGCGGTGGTCAATATCTTCACCACCAAGACGGTGCAGACGCGGCGTTTCTCGCCCCTGTTCAATGATCCGTTTTTCCGCCAATTCTTCGGCGACCGTTTCGGCCAGCCGGGACCCAGCCGAAGACAACAGAACTCTCTCGGTTCAGGCGTGATCGTTCAGCCCGATGGCGTCATCGTGACGAACTTCCATGTCATCGAAGGCGCCGACGAGATCACCGTCGTCCTTGCCGACCGCCGCGAGTTTCGGGCCGAGGTATTGGGCAAGGACGAACGCAGCGATCTCGCGGTGCTCAAGATCCGGAACGGAAACCAGCGGTTTCCGTTTCTGCCGTTCCGCGACTCCGATGATTTGGAGGTGGGCGACCTTGTGCTCGCCATCGGCAACCCCTTCGGCGTCGGCCAGACCGTAACCTCGGGCATCGTCTCGGCGCTGGCCCGCACCCAGGGCGGCATCAACGACCTCAATTTCTTCATCCAGACCGATGCCGCCATCAATCCCGGTAATTCGGGGGGCGCCCTGGTGACCATGGATGGGCGATTGGTGGGCATCAATACGGCCATCTTCTCCAACTCGGGCGGATCGGTCGGCATCGGTTTCGCCATCCCCTCCAACATGGTGCGGACGGTGATTTCAGGCGTCGCGTCGGGCGGACGGGTCGTCCGCCCCTGGCTGGGCGCCGAAGGGCAACGGGTGACGCCGGACCTCGCGGCGTCGCTGAGCCTCGATCGGCCGGCGGGCGTGCTGATCAATGGGGTCCATCGGGACGGTCCTGCCTACCGGGCCGGATTGAAGGTCGGAGATGTCATCCTGTCCATCGACGGCCGGGACGTCGAGGACCCGGAAGCCCTCCGCTTTCGGATCACCACCAAGCCGGTGGGAGAGCGGGCGAACCTCCGGTTGTGGCGCGGCGGCCGTTTGCGTTCGGCCAAACTGAGGATCGAACGCCCGCCGGAGACCCCGTCGCCCGACGAGACCGAAATCGGCGGCGTGCATCCGGTACAGGGGGCGACCGTCGCCAATCTGTCGCCCGCCCTCGCCGATCGGATCGGTGCCAGCCTGCTGGCCCAAGGGGTGGTCATCATGGAAATCCGCCGCGGCACGGCGGCGCAGAGGTTCCGGTTCCAGCCTGGGGACATCATCCGGGACATCAACGGGACGAGGATCGATTCCGTCTCTCAGTTGAAGCGGGTACTGTTGCGGCGGGCCGACCGGTGGCGGATCACCATCGAGCGGGAGGGGAAGACCCTTCGAATGGTTGTCGACCGGTGAGCACCCTGTTCGAATCCCAGGCGCCGCGGCCCCTCGCGGATCGGCTGCGGCCGGCGCAGCTGACCGAAGTTGTCGGTCAGGATCACATCATCGGACCGGAAGCGCCCTTGGGCCGCATGCTTGCGGGCGGCCGCCTGACCTCGATCATCCTCTGGGGACCGCCGGGCAGCGGCAAGACCACCATCGCGCGGTTGTTGGCCGACGCGGTCGATCTTTCCTTCGAGCCCTTGTCGGCGGTGTTCTCGGGCGTCGCCGATCTCCGCAAGGTGTTCGAGGCGGCCGGCGAACGGCGGGGGGTCGGACGGGGAACGCTGCTGTTCGTCGATGAGATTCACCGGTTCAACCGGGCCCAGCAGGATGGCTTCCTTCCCTTTGTGGAGGACGGCACGGTCATCCTGGTCGGCGCGACCACCGAGAACCCGTCGTTCGAACTCAACGGCGCGTTGCTGTCGCGCTGCCAGGTCATGGTCCTCAATCGGCTGGCCGATGCGGCGTTGGAGACGCTGGTGAGCCGGGCCGAGAACGAGGAGGGCGCTTCGCTCCCGCTGACCGAGGACGGCCGGGCGGCGCTCAGGGCCATGGCCGATGGGGATGGGCGCTACCTGCTGAACATGGTGGAGGAGCTGCAATCATTGCCCGCGGAACCCCATCTCGATGCCAAGGCGCTTGCCGATCTGATCGGCAAGCGGATGCCGCTCTACGACAAGTCGCAAGAGGCGCACTACAACCTGATCAGCGCCTTGCACAAGTCGCTCAGAGGGTCCGATGCCGATGCGTCGCTCTATTGGCTGGCGCGAATGCTGGCAGGCGGAGAGGACCCTCGTTACATCGCCCGCCGCTTGGTCCGGTTCGCCTCCGAGGATATCGGGCTCGCCGATCCCCAGGCGCTCCCCCACAGCATCGCGGCCTGGGAGGCTTATGAGCGTTTGGGCAGCCCGGAGGGGGAACTGGCGATCGCCCAGTCGGTATTGTATTTGGCGACCGCGCCCAAATCGAATGCCGCCTATATGGCGCTCGGTGCGGCCGGCCGGGCGGCCAAGGAAACCGGCTCCCTGATGCCGCCGAAACACATTCTCAACGCGCCGACCCGGTTGATGAAGGACATCGGCTATGGGAAGGGCTATGAGTACGATCACGACGCGGACGAAGGCTTTTCGGGCCAGGACTACTTCCCGGATGAGATGAGACGCCGGGAGTTTTACCGGCCGGGGGAGCGCGGCTTCGAGCGGGAAATCGCCAAGCGGCTGGAATACTGGCGAAAACTCAGAGAATCGCGTAACTCATCCGGCGGCGACTGAGGGGACGAGAGTATGAAAATGTTGCTCAGCGTGGCGGCGGGCGGCGCAATCGGCGCCGGCGGACGCTATCTCGTCAATGTCCTGGTGACCCGGGTCGCCGGTCACGGATTTCCCTACGCGACATTCATCGAAAACATCTTGGGCTGCCTGCTGTTGGGTGCGCTTGTCGAGTTTATGGCATTGAATTGGTCTCCGAGCCAGGAAATGAAGGCATTCCTCGTGATCGGCGTCCTGGGGTCGTTCACCACTTTTTCCGCTTTTTCGCTGGACGCAGTGAGCTTGTTCGAGCGCGGTCAATTGTGGCTGGCCGGCGCCTATGTGGCCGGATCGGTGGTCTTGTCGCTGGCCGGATTTGTCGCCGGCATGATGGCCTTGCGGGCCGCCCTCACATGAGCGGCGTCGAAACCATCGAGGTCGAGCCCGGCGACGCCGGCATTCGGCTCGACCGATGGTTCAAGCGCCACTATCCGGAATTGAGCCACGGGCGCCTGGAGAAACTCCTGCGGACCGGCCAGGTGCGGGTGGATGGCGGCCGGGCGAAGAGCAATCAGCGCCTCGAAGAGGGTCAGGCCGTCCGCGTGCCGCCGTTGCCCGATGCCTCGAAGACGAAGAAACAAGTCCCGTCCGTCGACCGCCGGGCGGTCGCGGCGCTTAAGGAACGGATTATCCACCACGACGATCATTTGATTGTCCTGGACAAGCCGGCGGGCCTCGCCGTCCAGGGAGGCTCCAGGATTTCCAGCCATGTGGATGCGCTGCTCGACGGCCTGCGTTTCGGCTCGAAAGAGCGGCCGAAGCTGGTTCACCGGTTGGACAAGGACACTTCGGGCGTTCTGTTGATCGGCCGCACCGCCAAGGCGGCCGCTTCGCTGACCGCGGCGTTTCGCGGCCACCAAACGCGGAAGCTCTACTGGGCGCTGGTCGAGGGCGTGGCACGGCCGCGGGAAGGCACCATCGATCTGCCGCTCGAAAAGCTGCCGGGCCCCCAAGGCGACCGGGTGAACGTCGTCGGCGGGGGCAGGAACGCGGAGACCCGTTACCGGACGGTCGACGTCGCCCAGCCGGAGGCGAGCTGGCTGGCCCTCGAACCCGTCACCGGGCGGACCCATCAATTGCGGGTTCACTGCGCCGCCATCGGGCACCCTATCGTCGGTGACGGCAAGTACGGCTCCCGGGACGCCCCGTTGAACAGCGATGCCATCGGCCGGCGGCTGCATCTGCATGCCCGCGCCGTCCGTATTCCTCATCCGGCGGGCGGACTGTTCGAGGTCAGTGCCGATCTGCCGCCGCACATGTCCGAAACATGGAAATTCCTCGGATTCGGCCCGGCGGACGACGATCATCCGTTCGAGACGTTCGACGAGTTGATGGGGGTGTAGCCGGGTGGGCGGATTGCGCCTGGCGATCTTCGATTGCGACGGGACGCTGGTGGATTCCCTTGCGGCCATCGATGCCGGCATGCGACAGGCGTTTGCCAGGCACGGCTTCCCCGGCCCCGAGGCGGACCATGTCCGCCGCGTCATCGGGCTCGAGCTCAAAGCGATGATGAAATGCTTGCTGCCCGGCGCAGAACCGGAAATCCATGAAAATGTTGCCGCAAGCTATCGTGAGATCTCGGATCAAGAGCGCCGGGACGGCTCGCGCAAGGACCCGCTGTATCCGGGGGCGGCGGATGCCGTGCGTCAAATGGACTCGCGAGGCTGGCTCCTGGGCGTGGCGACGGGCAAGTCGCTCCACGGTTTGCGACAGACCCTGCATGAACATGGGTTGCTTGACCGTTTCAAGACCCTTCACACGCCGGACACCTCACCGGGCAAGCCGAACCCTGATATGCTGATCCGGGCAATGGATGCCACCGGAACTCGCCGGGAAGAGGTGGTGATGATCGGCGATACCACCTATGACATAGAGATGGCGGTGAATGCGGGCGTGGCCGCGGTCGGCGTCGCTTGGGGATACCATCCCGCCGGCGATCTGCGGGATGCGGGGGCGGGCGAGGTGGCCTCGTCGTTTGCAGAACTGCCCGATCTTCTGGACCGATTGATCGGGGCCACGGCATGAAGCTCCTATTCCGCCTTTTGCTCGGTTTGGCCGCCGTTGTCGTAGCGGTCGCCGTCACGGCGGCGGCCATCATCATGACCACCGATACCCGGCAGATCGCCGGAATCATCTCGGAGCGCGTAAAGGCGGCGACGGGACGGGAGTTGGTGATCGCCGGCGATATGGAGATGAGGCTCTCGCTGGTGCCGACCCTCTCGGCGACCGATGTGCGGTTCGGCAACGCCTCCTGGGGCTCGCGGCCGGATATGGTGCGCCTGGACCGGGTGGAGGTTGGCTTGGCGCTGGTGCCGTTGCTGAACGGCAATATTCGCCTGTCCCAGTTGACGCTGATCGGTCCGGATATCCTCTTGGAAGTGAGCCCCGAGGGAACACCCAACTGGCGAATTTCCGTTGATCCCCGGACGGCCCGGCAGGCCCGGGAAATCGAACAGGAGGCAGAACGGATTTACGGACTGCCGGTATTGGAAAGCCTGGCGATCGAGCGTGCCTCCGTGCGCTATCTGGATCCGGGGCGTAAATTGGACCGGCGGCTCTCGCTGACCCGGCTGGACCTGTTGAACCAATCGGGGGCCGAACGGATGCGCCTCGATATTGCCGGCTCCGCCGCCGGCCACCCCTTTACCGTCGGCGGCAGCATCACGTCACTGTATCGTCTCATTGAAGATCCCAGATTCTTCATCCTTGATCTCTTGGTGACCGGCCTCGGCGCATCGGGCGAGGCGAAGGGCGTCATCGCGGCGCCGCTGACCGACCGGGAACTGGACATCCGGATTTCCTTCCATGGGAACGATTTACCGGATACCTACAAGCAGGTGACGGCACTTGCCCCGAGCCTGCCGAAATTCGATATACCGGCCATCAAGCCCTATGAAATCGCCTTTCGGCTGGCCGGGACACCCGCGTCTCTCGCCGCCGAGGGCATTGAGTTCCAGGCCGGCGAAAAGGGTGGTCTGGCGGTAGCGCTGAACGGCAGCGCGTCGGGAATTACCGGGAACAAACCGAAATGGAGCTTTTCGGCCCGCGTCGAGGCGCCGGACCCGAGCATCCTGTCCGGCTTGGCCGGCTTCCGGTTGCCGTCCGAGCCCGGGATCCGGATCGAAGCGGTCGTCAGCAATCCCGACGACGAGCTGGCATTCAGCAACGTCTCGCTTCGGTTGGGCGACACCGGGCTTAACGGCAATGCCGTGCTGGAACTCGGAAACGCGCCGCCGAAGATCACCGCGGCCCTCAAGGCGGACCGGCTTCCGGTCGACAGGCTGATGGCGTTCCTGCCCGACCGCGAGGAGAAACAGGAACGCGGGAAGGCCCGGGACGGACGGATTATTCCAATGATCGAGTTGGCCCGGCCGAGGCTTCCCGAACTTGATGCGACGCTTCGCATGGTGGTCGGTGAGGTGGTGTTCAGTGGTCTTTCGATCCGGCAACTGGCAGCATCCGTAAAGGCGACATCCCGGGACATCGACATTGCCCTGGCGCGGGCCAGGTTCGGCGGCGGTACCTGGTCGGGCCGGCTCGGCGCAAGCCTTGACGGCGGCATGCCGGAGATCGCCGGCGAGTTGGATCTCAAGAACGGGCGGATCGAGACGCTGCTGGCCTATGCCACCGGCCACGAACTGGCGGACGGGCCGCTGGACGCAAAATTCACCTTTACCGGCCGGGGGGCGGACCTCAGAAGCCTGGCGGCGGGGCTGAACGGCGATGTGGAAGTCGTCATGTCCGGCGGCGGGGTGGCCAACAGGTATGTCGACCTGTTGGCGGTCGACTTGATCCGGGAAATTGTCCCGTGGGTTCACGAAACCAAGGAGGCGCGGATCAACTGTTTCGTCTCCCGTTTCCATGTCCGGGAAGGGATCGCGACCAGTACCGGGCTGCTCCTTGACACCGACAAGGTGGCCATCGGCGGCGGCGGCACCATCAATCTCCGGGATGAAACTCTTCACCTGCGGATCAATCCCAAGCCGAAGCAGGAATCGCTGGTCAGCCTGGCGTTCCCCATCGACATCAAGGGTACCCTGGCGAACCCCTCCGCCGCCCCAACCCCGGGCGCGGTCGCCAAGGGGGTGGCGGGCCTGGCGCTCGGGCTGGTCAACCCGTTGGGAATACTATTGGCGGTTGCCTCCGGCGGCGACCGTTCCAATCATTGCATGGCCGCCCTCGAGAGCGCCGATACACCCATACCCGAGACAAGCATGCCGGGCCCGGGCACGGCCCGGCCGGCGGCCAAGGAGGAAGGCTCGGTGGTCGAAGGGGTCATCGAGGGCGTCGGCGAGGGTCTCGGAGAGGTCGGGGAAGGGATCGGAAAGGGCATCAAGGGAATCGGCAAGGGGATCGGCGGTGCCATCCAAGGCATTTTCGGAGGCGGAAAGTGACCGATTGGCCGTCGCTGAAGCGGTTCTACGAGGTGGCTTCGTTTCAGGAGCAAAACGGCGCCTTCGGGATTGTCCTGGACGGCAAGCCTGTCCGGACGCCGGCGGGCAAGCTCCTCGAGGTCCCACAAAAGCCATTGGCCGAGGAGATTTCCGCCGAGTGGGCGGCGCAGGGCGAGGTCATGGAGACGGACACCATGCCCCTGACCAAACTGGCCGCCACCGCCATCGACCGGGTCCAGCTCAAGCGCGCGGACATTGCCGGCGCAATGACCGACTTCGCCGGGACCGATCTCCTGTGCTACCGGGCCGATGAACCCCCGGAACTGGTCGCCCGGCAGACCGAACGCTGGCAACCGCTCCTTGACTGGGCGGCGGACGAATTGGAGGCCGCCATGACCGTCACCACGGGCGTCCTGCCGGTTCCGCAGCCGGCGGCCGCCATCGACCGTCTCCGGGATATCGTCGGTGAGATGGACGCGTTTCGTCTGGCGGGCGTTTCCGCCGCCGCCGCGGCCGCCGGGTCGGCGATCGTCGCGCTGGCGCTTGTCGCCGGGCGAATCGAGGCCGGGGAGGCGGGCGATATCGCCCTGCTCGACGAGGAATTCCAAATGGAGCGCTGGGGGCGGGATTCCGAGGCGCTGGCCCGTCATCGGCGAATTCGGGACGATCTGGAAGCCGCGGCCCGCTTCATGCGCCTGTTGGACGGCTAACAGGTGACGGGCCAAGGGTGCCGCGCTATGTTGGCGGCGGTTCACCGACACCTCTAAGCCGAGGCATTCATGTACGAAATCATTCGCCAACTCGAGGAACAGCGCGCCCGTGCGCGCGCCGGCGGCGGCAAGAAGCGTGTCGATGCCCAGCACGAGCGCGGCAAGCTGACGGCGCGGGAGAGAATCGAGTTGTTGCTGGACCCCGGCTCGTTCGAAGAGTGGGACATGTTCAAGGAACACCGGTCCACCGACTTCGACATGGACAAGAACACGGTTCCCGGTGACGGCGTGGTGACCGGGTACGGGACCGTCAACGGGCGGCTGGTCTTCGTCTTCAGCCAGGATTTTACGGTTTTCGGCGGTTCGGTCTCCGAGACCCACGCCGAGAAGATCTGCAAGATCATGGACCAGGCGATGAAGGTCGGGGCGCCGGTGATCGGGCTCAACGATTCCGGCGGCGCCCGTATTCAGGAAGGCGTCTCGTCCCTTGCCGGTTACGCCGAAATCTTTCAGCGCAACGTGATGGCGTCCGGCGTGGTGCCGCAGATTTCCATGGTCATGGGGCCTTGCGCCGGGGGCGCGGTGTATTCGCCGGCGACCACCGACTTTATTTTCATGGTCCGGGACACGTCCTACATGTTCGTCACCGGACCGGATGTGGTGAAGACCGTGACCCACGAGGAGGTTACCCAGGAGGAACTGGGCGGCGCCATGACCCACTCCACCAAGTCGGGTGTGGCCGATCTCGCCTGTGATACCGACGTGGACGCGCTGCAACAGCTCCGGCGCTTCGTCGACTTCCTGCCGGGCAGCAATCGGGAACGCCCGCCGGAACGGCCCACGGACGATCCCGCCGATCGTCAGGAACCGTCCCTGGATACCTTAATCCCCGACAACCCCAACGAGGCCTACGACGTTCGGGAATTGATCGAAAAGCTGGTCGACGAGGGGGATTTCTTCGAACTCCAGCCCGATTACGCCAGGAATATGATGATCGGCTTCGGCCGGATGGACGGCTCGACCGCGGGCATCGTCGCCAACCAGCCGATGGTCCTCGCCGGATGCCTGGACATCGATGCCTCGGTCAAGGCGGCCCGGTTCATCCGGTTCTGCGACTGTTTCAACATCCCGATCATTCTGTTGGTGGACGTGCCCGGTTTCCTGCCCGGCACCGCCCAGGAATATGGCGGCCTGATCCGTCACGGCGCGAAGCTCCTCTATGCCTTCGCCGAGGCGACGGTCCCCAAGATCACTGTGATCACCCGGAAGGCCTATGGCGGCGCCTATATCGTCATGGGCTCCAAGCATTTGCGGGGCGACGTGAATTTCGCCTGGCCGAGCGCCGAAATCGCCGTGATGGGGTCGAAGGGCGCGGTGGAGATCATCTTCCGCCAGGACATCGGCGACGAAGAAAAGATCGCCGAGCGGGAGCGGGAGTATCAGGAGCAGTTCGCCAATCCGTTCCGGGTCGGGTCCCGGGGCTACATCGATGATGTGATCATGCCGCACAACACGCGCAACCGGCTGTGCCGCTCGCTTCGCATGTTGCGCAACAAGAAACAGGAACTGCCGTGGAAGAAGCACGGTAACATTCCGTTGTAGCCGGCGGGAGACGGTTTGAGCGCCGGGACTCCCGTGCTAAATAGTGCTCGGCGACAAGACTATTCGGGGACGGTCATGGAATTTCGGCCTAACGAAAATATCAAAAGTTACCACGTTCATGTCTACTATGACGGCGCGTCCAAGCAGTGGGCGGGCCACCTGCGCCGCGAGATCGCCAAGCGCTGGCCCGAGGCGGTGCTCGGGCGCTGGCGCGACAAGGCGCCCCAGGGACCGCACCCGGTAAGTCATTTTCAGGTGGCGTTCCGCACCGAATTGTTCTCCGAGCTTGTTCCCTGGCTGGCCCTCAACCGCAATGGGCTGAGCATGCTGGTCCACCCCAATACGGGCGACGGTTACGAGGATCACGCCTTCCACGACATGTGGATCGGGCCGAGCGTGGAACTGTGCCTCGACGGCATGCGGGCGAGCTGGGAGAAACGCCAGGAAAAAAAGAAGAAAGAGAAGAAGGCGGCCAACGACTCCGAAGCCGCCTAATTGCATCTTGGGGCCGTTTCCGCAAGTTTGACCGGTTCCGCTTCTTCCCCGATAGTTGTTTCGGCTGACGGGAACGATTTGTCTTGCTGTATGTCATCAAGATATTCGACGTGGAGAATTCCGGACCGTTGCGGGATATCCACCGCGACGCCCATCTCTCCTACGTCGAGGGCTTCGATGACCAGACCATGTTCTCCGGACCGTTCCTGACCCTGGACCTGCAAAACGAGTTGGGGTCCGCCCGGCTGATCGAATTCGCCGACCGGGCGGCACTGCAAGCCCATATCGATGACGAGCCCTATATTCTGGGCGGCGTCCAGAACGGCTACGAGGTCTATGGCTGGTCGCCGGATACGCCTGCCACCTGGCGGGACTGTCCGCGGACCGAAGGCAATGTCCAGTTCATGATCGAGGGGCACTTTGCGCCCGGTCTGCAGACGGTGCCGGAAGGCATGGGCCTCGGCCGGGACCGCTACCTGCTCCAGCACCATGACAACATCATCACGTCCGGCTGGCTGCTGGATGACGATCAGGCGCCGGCGGGCACATTGATGATCGTCGATGCGCCCGCTCTTGCGGCGGCGGAACGGATCTGGGACGCGGAGCCGCTGCGGGCCGCAGGTCTCTATCCCCGGACGAATTTCTATGGCTGGCGGTTCGGCCGGGTGGCGGACCGCTTCAAGGTGTGATCCGTGCGTCCGGGCTGGGTGCTCGCACTCATGGTTTGCCTTGCCGGTGTTCCGGCCGCGGCCGAGGAGGTGCCGGTCGATCTGGAACTGGTGCTGGCCGTTGACGTCTCCTCCAGCGTCGATTCCGTCGAGGCCCGCTTGCAGCGAAAAGGCTATGTGGATGCGTTGAAATCGCCGGAAGTTCTCGGCGCCATCCAGAACGGAACCCTCGGCAGGATCGCCGTGACCTACGTGGAATGGTCCGGGTCCCGCTCGCACAAGGTGGTCGCGCCCTGGACATTGTTGGACAACAAGGCCAGCGCCTTCGCTTTCGCGACCTTCGTCGAGGCCTCTCCCCGGGGGTCGGGACACTGGACGTCCATCGGCGGGGCGCTTGACTTTGCCTGGCCGCTATTCGATGGCAACGGATTTCGGGGGACCCGCCGGGCCATCGATATTTCGGCGGACGGACCCAACAATGACGGTCCGTCGCCGGACAAGATCAGGGACCTGGTGATCGGGAAGGGGATCACCATCAACGGCCTTCCCATCGTCAACAGCCGCACCCAGGCCTCCGGGCTCCCCCAGATGCCCGACTATGACCACTATTTCGAGGATTGCGTGATCGGCGGGCGCGGCGCCTTCCTGGTGATTGCCGACGACTATGGCGACTTCGCGCGTGCCATAAAGCGCAAGCTGCTGTTCGAGATCGCCGGTGTACAACCGCCGCCGGCGGCTCGCTCGCCGTTTCGCCGGGCAAGCAGCCACGACCGCTCCGATTGCGAGAGGAGCTGGGATTACCGCCGCCGGGAGGATGGGGTCCCGGCGCCGTAGAGCGGCCCCGACAGCGCCGCGCAGACCCTGACCCTGGCGGGAAATGCGGGTTAAGACCTTCCGTCGCTGTCGGGAATGACCGAACGCCGGTGCCGCGGGCGCTCCGGCTCGGGCAGGTAGGTGTTGGGAAAGATCGACCGGCGGTGACGGTTCTCTTCCTCGTCGATGACCAGTTCGAGCTCGGGCACCGGCGCGAATCGTCCGATGCCGTCGAACAATGGTACGGATTTCCGGCGGAACGGCACCACCAGGATCATGCCGGCGATGAAGCCGCCGATATGGGCCAGCCAGGCCGTCCCGCCGGTATCCGCGCCCACGCCAGATTGGGACAGGCTGAAGAACTGGCTGCCGATCCAGAACAGCAGGACCAGCACCGCGGGAAGCCGGAGCGGAATGATATTCATGAACAGGACCAGCAACCGTGCCTTGGGATGGAGCACCAGATACGCCCCGAGCACGCCGGAGATGGCGCCCGACGCCCCGACCAGCGGAACCGTACTGTCGGGAGCCGCGAGGGCGTGAAGCAGCGTGCCGATGACGCCGCAGAGAACGTAGAAGACCAGATAACGGAGATGGCCGAGCGCGTCCTCGATGTTGTCGCCGAACACCCACAGGAACAGCATATTGAAACCGAGGTGGAGCCAGCCGCCGTGAAGGAACATGGAGGTGACCAGGGTCAGCCATGCGGGGATTTGTTCGAGCTCCGGCGGCAGCGTCCGGGTGCCGAAGAGCACCGCCGGGATATGGCCGAACCCGAAAATGGCGCGCCCCCGCTGATCGCCCAGTGACACCTCCCAGAGAAAGACCGCGACACAAGCCGCGATCAAGGCGACGGTAACGTACTGGAATTGAATGCGGTTGAGCGGGTTGTCGTCCTTGATCGGGAGAAGCGCCATTCGCGTCTAGCTCCCGTAGCAGCCGGCGAGGCGGGCTCGCTGGATGACCAGGGCCAGCACAGCATCGACGTTGGGCGTGGCGATGCCGGTCAGGCGGCCGAGTTCCGGCACCGCCCCGACGATGGCGTCGATTTCCATGGGCCGGCCCCGCTCCAGGTCCTGCAGCATGGAGGTCTTGTGGGCCCCGACCGCGGCGCCGCCCTCGATCCGCTTCTCCACGTCGATGGAGAATTTGACGCCCAGGCTCTCGGCGACCGCTTGGGTTTCCAGCATCATGTCGCGAATCAGGCGGCGGGTCGCGGGATCGGCGCACATCTCTTCCAGCGTCGCGCCGGTCAGGGCGCTGATGGGATTGAAGCTGACATTGCCCCAAAGCTTGACCCAAATCTCGTCGCGGATGCGCGGGCGGATGGGGGCCCGGAAGCCGGCCTCCTTCAGGATTTCCGACAACAGGGCCGCCCGTTCGGTTTTCTCGCCCGAAGGTTCGCCCAAGGTAAAACGGTCTCCCTCCTGATGACGAACCACGCCCGGTTCGACCACTTCGGCGGCGGGATAGACGATGGTGTGGAGAATACGCTCGGGCCCGATGCCGGACCATTGCACCCCTCCCGGATCGAGCAGCGGGATCCGGTGATCCTCGTGGGGACCGTCGAGGCCGAAGAAGTACCACCAGGGAATGCCGTTGGCGCCCCAGACCACCGTCGTCTCCGGTCCGAGGAGCGGCTGCATGGCGTCGACGATGCCGGGAACCGAATGGGCCTTGAGGGTCACGATGACGTAGTCCTGGGGCCCGGCATCCGCCGGGTTTTCGACCGCCGAGGGGCGGACCGTGGCGGTCTCTCCTTCCATTTCCAGAATCAGGCCGTTTTCCCGGATGGCCGCCAGATGCGGCCCCCGGGCGATCAGCGTTACCTCGGCGCCGGCTTTGGCGAGACCGGCGCCCAACAGGCCGCCGATGGCGCCGGCGCCATAGATGCAGATCTTCGCCGTCATCCAAGCCCCAGCTTCTCGGCCAATCCGATGCGTTGGAGTTTGCCGGTGGCGCCCTTGGGGATTTCATCCAGGAACAGAATCCTGCGCGGCACCTTGAAGTCGGCGAGGTGTTCGGCGGCGAATTCCCGCAATTCCGTCTCGGTCGCTTCGGTACCGTCGCGCAGCACGACGGCCGCCGCGACATCCTCGCCCAGCTTGTCGTGGGGCATGGCGAAGGTGACGATCTGCTGGACCGACGGATGATCCATCAGCGTCTCGTCCACCTCGCGTGGGGAAAACTTCTCGCCGCCCCGATTGATGATTTCCTTCAGCCGGCCGGTGATGCTGATATAGCCGTCATCGTCCATGATCCCCTGATCGCCGGTACGGAACCAGCCGTCGGTGAACGCTTCGGCGTTGGCGGCGGGGTTGCTTTCGTAGCCGGAAAACACGTTCTCCCCGCGGATGACGATCTCGCCCGTTTCCCGGGCATCCAGGATGACCCCGTCCTCGGACATGATCGCCACCTCGGGCCCGGCGGCAATGCCGACGCTGCCCGGTTTCCGCGGCGCGTCCGGCAGCGGGTTGCTGGCCATCTGATGAGACGCCTCGGTCATGCCGTAGGCCTCGATCACCGGGCAGCCGAACACGTCTTCCAGCTCCTGCATCACTTGCGGGGGCAGGGATGCGGAGGAGGATCGAATGAAACGCAGGCCCGCCTGATCGACGATCTCCCGGTTGCGGCCCGCCCGGGACAGGATCGCCTGATGCATGGTCGGCACCGCGGTGTACCAGCTCGGCTTGGCCTCGGTGACCCAGTTGAAGAAGCTGAGGGCATTGAACCCGGGTGAGCACCAAATGGAGGCGCCGGCGCTGACCGTCGAAAGCACGGCGGCGATCAGCCCGTGAATATGGAACATGGGCATGATGTTGAGGCACCGGTCGTCCGGGCCCAGCCGAAGCGTTTCGGCGATATTGGCCGCGGACGCGGTGACGTTGCGCTGCGACAGGGGAACGATCTTGGGGCGCGACGTGGTGCCCGAGGTGTGCAGAACCAGGGCGATGTCGTCGGGCCCGGCGGGGCCGCCATTCGCGGCCGGATCGCCGACCGGCTCTCCCGAGAGCGTGAAGGCGCCCGCCGGCGAGCCGGGGTCGCTCACTAGCTCCAGGACCGGCACCCCTCGCGCCGCGGCGGCATCCCGGGCCGGCGTGTCGGCACTGGCCTCGACGACCAGCGCCTTGGCATTGAGGTCGGACAGGTAGAAGTCGAATTCCTCCTGCCGGTAGGCGGGATTGAGCGGGGCGGTTGTCGCCCCCGCGCCGATACAGACGAAGGCGCTCGCCATTTCGGGCCCGTTGGGGAGGACGATGGCGACCCGGTCGCCGCGGCCGATACCGAGGCCGTTCAAGGCGCCGGTGATCGCGCTTGCCTGAACCCGCAAGTCTCCGAAATTCAGATCGCCGCGGGATGGGGCGCCGAATACGGGTGCATCGCTTGGCTTGTCGGCCAGTAGATTCGAAATGGTAAGGGTCATGGCTGCCTGGTCTTTGGGCGTGTGGGCGGTTTGAGGCCGTTAGGCCGATATGGCCCATACTTTCCCGCATGATCAAGCCAAAACCCCCCGAATTCCAGCGTTTTCGCCCTCTCGGGCGGTAAACGCCCCAGTCTTTGCCATCAATCGAATAACTCATATGTATTTGAGCGAATTTGACAATTTACACAACATTTTGTGATAATCGTCGTAACATCATCAAGATATTGTAGGCCAGGGGTAACAATAAGAGGCCTGAAAACAATGTTACCCAGTAATCCCGTCCACTGGCCGGGGACCGGTTTGACGCCCCGGTCACTCGGCTCTCAATGGTTCGGCATCAGTCTTTGGTTGATTGTTGGGGTGCTCGTTACCGCTCTGGTTGCTACGTTTTTTGTGGTTCAACCGGCCCATGCCGGTTTCCTTTGCGGCGAGCGGACAGAAATCACCAAGTCGCTGGGCATGAAATACCACGAGAAATTGGTGGCATCCGGCTTGGCCGATGCAGGTTCGATGATCGAGATATTCGCATCCAAGAAGGGGACATGGACGATGATCGTCACGTCTCCCAGCGGGCGCTCCTGCTACATGGCGTCCGGCGAACACTGGGAGGCCATGCCCCGATTGGTGCACGGGACCAAGACCTAGAAGGACTTCCACTTCCGCTCCGGGACGCGCCGCGCGGCAACCCGCCGCGGCCGGTTTCCGCGGTGCGGTCCGCGGCCGGTGAAAGGCGATTGCGCCATCGCCGCCGGCGCGGTGTAATTCCTTGATGTCGAATATCGGATACCGCCGCGTGCCCGCCGTTCTTTTTGCCGGACTTGCCTGCCTCCTGTCCGCCGGCGCTTCGGCCGAGGAGCAGGTCGCCGTCGATCTGGAACTGGTATTGGCGGTCGACGTTTCAGGCAGTGTCGACGGCCACGAAGCCCGCCTCCAGCGCGAAGGCTACGTGGCGGCGCTGCGGAGCCCCGAACTGGTGAGGGCGATCGAGACCGGCATCATCGGCCGGATCGCCGTGACCTATGTGGAATGGGCCGGGCTGGGCCATCAGTTCACCATCATCGATTGGACGGTCATCCAGGACAAAGCCTCCGCCGGCCGGTTTGCCGACGCGCTGGCCGCCGCGCCGGTCAATGCCGGCCCGTGGACGTCGATCAGCGGACTGATCGATTTCGCGCTGCCGTTGTTTGAACGAAACAGCGTTCAGGGCACGCGCCGGGTGATCGATATCTCCGGCGACGGGGCCAACAATTCCGGACCCCTGGTGACCCTCGCCCGGGATGCCGCGGTCAAGCGCGGCGTCGTCATAAACGGCCTGCCCATCGTCAACGACCGTTTGCAGTTTTTCGGCCGCCGCCAAATGCCGGACCTGGATCTCTATTACGCCGACTGCGTGATCGGCGGACCCGGCGCATTCCTGGTGGTGGCCGAGGATTTCAACGATTTCGCCCGGGCTATCCGGCGAAAGCTGATTTTCGAGATCGCGGGCGTGGCGCCGCCGGGATCACGCCAAGCCGGCCGCGAGCCGGTTTCGGGTCCGCTTCATGCCGCCTTCGAGGGCGGCTGCGACATTGGCGAGCGCCGTTTGCGCGAACGCGGCATCTTTCCGCACCGGGATTTTTGAGGTTGCGGCGGATCGCGGGAGAGTCCGCAATTGCGAATCGCCGCCTGATGTGCAAGCAATCCATGTTCAGTTGAGCGCATTTGCCTGCCGGACGTAAGCGAAACCGCTTATTTTCGTTTGTTTCGCAATGAATTGGCGATGAGGTTGCAATAGGCGGGGCGGTGGGTTTGTACTGATCCGGTAACTTCTAAACCGGCAAATGCCGACAATCACCTTGGGACGGACCTGGTCCACATGTTCGAGTCGATACTGATTGCAAACCGCGGCGAGATCGCGTGCCGGGTGATCCGCTCATCCCGCGCCATGGGCATCAGAACCATCGCCGTCTATTCGGAAGCCGATCGGGACGCCCTTCATGTGGATATGGCCAGCGACGCCGTGCTGATCGGTCCGCCGCCGGCGCTGCAAAGCTATCTCGATATCGATGCGATCATGGCGGCTATCGAGGAGACCGGCGCCGAGGCGGTTCACCCGGGATACGGATTTCTCTCCGAGAACGCCGCCTTCGCGGAGCGTTTGGCGTCCGAGGGGGTGACGTTCGTCGGCCCGCCGTCCTCGGCTATCCGCATACTCGGCGACAAGATTGAAGCCAAGCAGCTGGCCGAGTCCGCCGGCGTACCGACGGTCCCGGGCCACGCCGATCCCATCGCCGATGCGGCGGAGGCGGCGCGCCTCGCCAAGGACATCGGATACCCGGTGATGCTCAAGGCCTCGGCCGGCGGCGGCGGCAAGGGAATTCGCAGGGTGATGGAGGCTTCCGAACTGGAGGAGGCATTTCGCGCCTGTACGTCGGAAGCGGAGGCGAGCTTCGGCGATGGACGGGTGTTTCTCGAAAAGCTGATCGTCAAGCCGCGCCATATCGAAATCCAGGTTCTCGCCGATACCCACGGGAACGCGGTCTATCTGGGCGAGCGTGAATGCTCCATCCAGCGGCGCCACCAAAAGGTCCTGGAAGAGGCGCCGAGCCCGTTCGTCGATCCGGAAATGCGCGCCAGGATGGGCGGGTCCGCCGTCGACCTGGCGCGGGCCGCCAATTACTACTCCGCCGGGACGGTCGAGTTCATTGTTGACGCCGACCGCAACTACTACTTCCTCGAAATGAACACCCGGCTGCAGGTGGAGCATCCGGTGACCGAGGAAGTCACGGGGACGGACCTCGTGGAACAGATGATTCGCGTCGCCGCCGGGGAGGAATTGTCGTTCGGCCAGGACGACGTCGCCATCGAGGGCTGGGCCATCGAGGCGCGCCTCTATGCCGAAGACCCGGCCCGGGGATTTCTTCCCTCCATCGGCCGGGTGGCCCGGTACCGGGAGCCGGTCTCCGGCGCGTTCGGCACCTCCAAGACCATCCGCATCGATCACGGGGTGAACGAAGGCGACACCATCAACCGGCATTACGATCCGATGCTCGCCAAGCTGATCGCCATCGGCGAGGACCGTATGCAGGCGGTCCGGCGATTGCGGGCGGCCCTCGACGAGTTTTATGTGCGGGGCGTGAACCACAATATGGCGTTCCTGGGCGCCGTGGTGGCGGACGAAGACTTCGCCGCCGGCGATATCTCGACCGACTTCATCGGCGACAAGTTCGGCTCCCGTTTCGATCCCACCGAGGTCGACCGCGATCCCGAACCCTGGCTTGTCGCCGTCGCCGGCGCCATCCATTGGCGGCGGATCAGCCGGGCGAGCCGGCTGGTCACCCGGAGCATGGACGATCAGGTGATCCCCGGCCGGCCGGTGACGCTGGCGACCAACTGGGTGGTGATGGCCAACGGACGGCCGTTTCCGGTCGAGCTGGCCGCGGCCGGTGACGGCGTCGAGGTCCGCCTGAACGGACAAACCCATATGGTTTCCAGCGACTGGACGCCGTCGAGCTACCTGTTCAAGGGGACGGTGAACGGGGAGCCGGTCTGCGCGCAGTACGATTCCGGGTCGGTCGGCTTCCGTCTGACCGCCGGCGGCTACGCGGCCGAAATCCAGATGGTGTCGCCCAGGGCCGCCGAGATGATCGCCGATATACCCGACCGGGGCGCCTCGGGCGCCGCCCGGCATATCGTTTCCCCCATGCCGGGCCTGATGGTGTCCATCGACGTGGAAGTGGGCCAGGAGGTCAAAGCCGGCGATGCGGTGGCGGTGATCGAGGCGATGAAGATGGAAAACCAGCTGATCGCCGAGCGCGACGGCACCATCGCGGAAATCAACTGCGCGCCGGGTGACAGCGTCGAGGTGAACCAGGTATTGATGGTGTTCGAGGGCGGCTAACTTGGGGACGAGGGCGCTTCTGGATCTGATGCCTTAGCCTTCGCCGCGTGACGCTCCCGATAAGTCAGATAGCTAGAACTGATGAAGATGACGGTGCCGCCGAGCAGGGTCCATATCGTCGGCACTTCCGCGAACAACACGATACCGATGATGGCCGCCCAAATCAGCTTGGTATAGTCGAATGGCATGACCAGTGACACATCCGCGCTCTTCATGGATTGTGCAAAAAGAATCTGGCCCAGTGTCCCGCAGGCCGCGCCGGCCGCCAGCAGCATGTATTCGGTCGGCGTGGGCCACCGCCAGACCAGCAGGGCCGGCGGCAGCGTAAGGACCGTCAAAAACACCAGGGCGTAAAAGGTAATTGTCAGCGAACTGTTTCGCGCAGATAGGCTCTTGATGATGATAACGGCGGCCGCCCAGGACGCCGCTGATCCGATAACATAGAGCGAGCCGATGCTGACGGTCTCGACGCCGGGCCTGAGGACGATCAGGGCGCCGATGAACCCGGCGATCAAGCTCGCGGTTCGCCGCCATCCCGGAATATCATTGAGTAGGAATATCGCCAATATTGCGACGAAGAACGGGGTGGTGAATGCCAGCGCCGAGACTTCGGCCAGCGGGATCAGCGCGATACCAAGGAAATAGAGGATCATGGCCATCGCATTGAATACGCCGCGCCAGCCCATCAACCAGAGATCGCCTTTGGTGGTCACAAACAAGGCGCTGCCGTGCCGAAGCAGAAACGGCAGGATCAGAAAGAACCCAATCACGTTGCGCATGAAGGCGATCTCGAACGGATGCATATCCGGCGTCAGAATCCGGACGATGGCCGCCATGCCCGTTAGGAAGAGGGTGGCGGCAAGCATGTAGAGGATGCCGCGCAAATTCTGACTGAGGTTCAAGATTTTTTCGGGCAAGACCGGGGCGCTCCAACACCTTCGATGGATATGTGGGCCGTCAGGACCTGCGGCTCGACATTCGGCGAGGGTGCGCTACTGTCGGGGAGCAAATTGAGGCCAGATTAGGGCGGGATCATGGTTCAACTCCTGGACGAAGATATCAAGACAAGAGAAGTGCTGACGTGGAAAGGCCTGCATCTGTTCCACTTCATGTCGTCGTCGTGTTCGCAAAAGACACGGATCGTTCTCAATCTCAAGGGCCTGGCGTGGGAATCTCACCAACTCGCCCTCCGCGACGGCGAAAATTTCACCGACTGGTATCTCGGCATCAATCCGCGGGGCCTAGTGCCGACATTGGTGGCCGATGGCGAGGTCCATATCGAAAGCAACGACATCATCACCCTGCTGGAGGAGCGCTATCCCGAGCCCAAACTCATCCCGGCGGGGGCCGAAGACCGCATCGCGGAACTGCTCGAACACGAGGACGACCTCCACCTTGATCTCCGGACCATTACCTTCCGCTTCACCCAAAGGCGGGGGAAGCAGCCCAAGAGCGACGAGGCCATGGCCAATTACCGGACCGGCGGGACGGGCACCGTGTTGGGCAAGGAGGACCCCAACAAGGCGCGGGAAATCGAATTCTGGGATACGGCGAACACCACCGGTATCTCGGATGACGCGGTGCGGTTGTCCGCGAGCCGTTTCCGCGAAGCGCTGGACGGCCTCAACGATACGCTGAAGGAGAGCCCCTACCTGATGGGCGGCGAATTGTCCGTTCTCGACATCGCCTGGTTCATCTACGTCAACCGGCTCAGGAGTTGCGGCTATCCCATGGAGGTGCTCCACCCGGCGCTCACCGGCTGGTTCGACGGCCTCGAGGCGCGCCCCGAGTTCGCCAGGGAGATCGCCGTGCCGCCCGAGGTGCAGGCGGCCATCGACGATCATCACGCCGAGCAGCGGCGCGAGGGCCGCACGCTCGTCGACGTCGCCGGGCTCGCGTGACCCGTGGCGTGACGAGTGAGGAGGCCCCGCGAGCGGTCCGGGCGCTGATCACCGGCAGGGTCCAGGGCGTCTGGTTTCGCGGCTGGACCGTTCAGGAGGCCGAAAAAAGGGGAATCACCGGCTGGGTGCGCAACCTCCGGGACGGCTCGGTGGAGGCGCTGTTTTGCGGGCCCCGGGCGGCGCTGGACGACATGCTGGCGGCCTGCCGGGAGGGGCCGCCCCAGGCGCGGGTCGAGAATATCGAACTGGAGGACGCCGCTCCGCCGGCCGAAGCCCGGTTCGTTCAAGCGCCGATGTACTGATCGGCGGCGTCTCTCGAATGGTCTTACGTGCTATTCCCCGGCGGCAGCCCGAACCGCGAAGGCCTTGTCCGGTCTGTCAGCCGGTCGAGCCGATGAGGAACTCACACACCCTTGGATCAAGGCCAGTGAAGCAATAAGTGAAGCAATAACGGCTGCCGTGCGCCAAGCTGAAATCCGCCGACCTTGGGGGCGTCAAGGGCTTCCCCCGGGACCAAACGGGGCTGGTATGGCCTATTCTTTCGTCGCGATTTCCTTCAGCGTTGCCAGGATTTCGGGGCTGGTCGCCTTGTAGGCTGCCAGCGACCGGTCAAGATCGCTCTGTGGCTTCCAGTTGAACACGCTCGCCAGCCGGCCTTTCTTGACCGCGGGGTCGGCAGCGGTTTTGGCGTGGGTCTCTCGGAGAATTGCCACCAGTTTGGGATCGACATTTGGCGGCGCGATAAAGCCGGTCGGATGGCCGTTAACATCGAGCATCCACTTATAGGTCTCGAACAAGGGGCCGGACGGATCCTTGCCATGCACCTTACGGTACACGTCGATGAAACTCGGCATTTCCTTGAATTCTTCGCTGCGGATTTGCTGGCCCTTGCCGTCGAAATAGGGGTGGTAGTACATGGGGATCAACGAGCCGTTGGCGACGAAATTCTTGGACACCACGCGGTAACCCAGCGTGGCGGTGGTGAAGAACTGAATCTCGCCCGTCGCGGCGGCCTTCGCGATTTTGGGCATGCCGCGGTAGCCATGAACGTGGCGGAAATTGACTCCCAGCATGGAGAGGGACAGGCGCGCTTCCAGGCTCAGCGGGTCATCAGCCCGCGCGCCGCCGGTAACGATCTGCTTCAGCTTGACTAGCTGTGTCGCATCCGTGATGCCCACATCCTTATTCACCAAGGCCATGTGCTCCTGTCCGCCGAGGCCGATGATCGACATTTTATCGAGTTCGAATCGCATCCTTTTCGGATTGAGTGCTTTTGAAATCAAGTTGGAAACGCCGAAGTAGAGCACCGTTCCGTCGGGCTTGCCCTTGTCGTAGACAAAGGTCAGGGCCTTGGCGCCGCCCGCGCCGGGCAGGTTCTTAACCACAAATGTCGGGTTGCCGGGGATGTACTTCGACCAGACCTTGATGAACGCGCGCGCGACGAGCTCGGTCCCCGAACCGGCGCCGGTGCCGGCGATTATTTCGATGGTTTTTCCCTCGTAGTATGGAGTTGCCGCCTGGACGGGGGCGCCCCAACTGGATGCCCATACCATCGCGCCGGCCACCGCCAAACCTACTCCGAATTTTCGAATATTCATCACGCCTCTCCTGTATCTCATATTATCCGGCATTCCCTGGATGCCTCGCAAACTCTGCCCCCAACGATAGGCGAGCGGGCTCCACAATGGAATCGCAAACCGCATTTCCGCAAAAAACGGGAATCCCCTAATCGAGGCCGGACCCTAAAACACTTCCGCGAAGGAGGCCGCCAAGGCCGCGTCCAGGTCCGCCAGGGTGGCGCCGATGCCGAGCCGGGCGAGCGACGTGACGCCGTAATCGGAAATCCCGCAGGGAACGATGCCCGAGAAGTGCTCGAGGTCGGGATCGACATTGATGGCGATGCCGTGAAACGTCACCCAGCGGCGGATTCGCACCCCGACCGCGGCGATCTTCGCTTCGCCGCCGTTCCCGTCCGGCACCCAGATGCCGATCCGGTCCTCGCGCGGCTCGCCGGTTACCCCGAACGCCGCCAGCGCGCCGATCACCCAGGCCTCCAGGTTGCGGACATAGGCCCGAACATCGGCCCCCCGGCTGCGGAGATCGAGCATCAGATAGGCGACCCGCTGGCCGGGACCGTGATAGGTATAGCGCCCGCCGCGTCCCGTCGCGTGGACCGGAAAGCGGCCGTCGAGAAGCTCCGCCGGGTCGGCCGACGTGCCCGCCGTATAGAGGGGCGGATGCTCCAGCAGCCATACCCGCTCGTCCATCCCGCCGGCGATGATGCCGTTGACCCGGGATTCCATCTCGGCCAGCGCATCCTCGTAGGCCACCAGGCCGGGGGCGGTCACCCATTCCACGCCGGCGACGCGGTCCGGCGCATCCGCAACCTTCATATCCATGTTCGTCATTGTAGCGGCTCGGAGGGGCGGGGGATATGGCCCGCGCATATCCTTGATTAGCCGGGTCCGATTTGGTATCCCGGCGCCTCCATTCCAGCTACTCTCCCGGTGAGTAGCCGCGATGCGGTCGTGGCGGAATTGGTAGACGCGCAGCGTTGAGGTCGCTGTGGGCGATGAGCCCGTGGAAGTTCGAGTCTTCTCGACCGCACCATTTTTCTGAAAACGTCATCGCGAAACTTGGCCGTATTGAGCGTGATATGAATTTCGAAACCGATTGGGGACGTAAATCGGCCCAAACCATATTTAAATGTTAGTGCGATGGAGTCGTTCGACCCGAAAACTCCGCAATGCCGAAACAAGAAACTTTTTTGTTCTCTTCTGACTGCAGCTATCGGACCGTCAGCGAAAAAGGCCCCAATCCCTCTGCAGGTTCGAATTTGTTGAAGAATGCCGCTATCGCGCTTCGATCTCCGGTCAATTCGACCTCCCCGGAATCAATTCCCTCCTCAAAGTCCGCCATGCCACCAACCCAGTCACTTAAGAATGATCTCTTGAAGCTGAGGGTCGCATTGCAGCTGTCGGGAAGTGTTTCATGAAATTGACAAATACCCCGGCGAATTTCCAGGCCGCAGTTCTCGCCGGTGTCCGACGCCGTAAATCCCAAGGTCAGGTGGGTATCGAAGGCGTCTTCGGCGATTAATCGTACGGTCATCATCTCCAACAGGGCACCGGTTGGATAGTTCCGCGCCTGACCGGGTTGGATTTTATGCCCGCCCCGTTGCTCGCCGAGTTCGCCTTCCAATTCCAGCGCCTGCGACAAACCCCAGTTTCGCCAGGTGCTGTTTTTTTGCTGATAAGCCCAACCCCGGAGGGCTTGCGCCTTAACGCGGCGGGCCTCCATATCGTCGTTGTCGGCGCGGACGGCCCATGTCGCGACGTCCGCCGCCCACCGGTAATCTTCCTGCTCTATGGCCTCGCGCGCATTGTCTAACACAGCTTCGCGACCGCCCATTGCGCGCACATAACGCTCCGCGCGCTCGCGCCACGGATGCGGATCCAGTTCGACCGCATCGCCTTGGAACCATCCGACATAGCCGGCATATACGCTGCGCACAGAATGCTTATAACTGCCATAGAACTCACCAAGCCACGGATGGCCGGCCAGATGTTCGGGCATCGTCACCTTGTCGGCAAGCTCGTCCCAGGTGAGACCGCGGTTGATCCAACGGACCGACTGGTCGTGGAGAAATTGAATGGCGTCCCGGTAGGCGGTGAGCAGCTCCTCGACCGCGTCGGCGCCTTCAACCGTCGGCCCGTGATGCGGAATCAATATCTCGGCTCGCAATTCCCGGAGAACATCGAGCCCTTTTGCCCACTGCATCGGGTTGCGGAACTGGGTTCCCCGCAGGGCATATATGTTGGGGAATGTCTTGCCCTGAACGGCGTCGGCCGAGATCAGCACCTTTTCATCCGGCAGCCAGACGACGCTTTGGTCGTCGGTTTCACTGGGGACATGGATGACCTGCAGTTTGATACCGGCGATCTCGAGCTCGAGCAGATCCTCGAAAGTGCGGGTCGGGTCGACAAACCCGGATTTTCCCATCGGTCTTGGCGGCGCCCCGACCGCGCTGCCGTAGCTGCCGGCCTTTCCATATTCGAGGTGGCCGCCGGATTGAAACGGTCCGCGCCGATTGCGGATGGGCTTGAGGATGCCGGCGTCGCGCAGCATATTGTTCGTCAGTTCCTTTTGCCCAATGACCTCGACCGCGCCGCTTGCGATGTCCTCTTCCGCGACGAAACTGAAGATGCCACCGACATGATCGGGATGAAAATGCGTCACGATCACCGCTTTGATCGGCTTGTCCGTGATTTCCTTGAACGCGGCGGCCGCTTCATCTCCCGGCACTTCACCGGTCAGGGTATCCACCAAAACGGCCCCGTCTTCGCCTTCGATTAACGTACAGTTCGAACCGGCGTAGCAGTGAGCCGTGTGGATGTAGCCCAAAGTCGTGATGATGCGGGGCGTTTCATACAACGCGACCTGCGCGGCAAGATCAGGATGAGCCGATGGCCGAATTTCGTTGGGCGCCATTTGATCACCTCAAAACAAAATGAGACCAATTTATGCTATTGCGGAAAATGATCAGTCAAAGCTGATCTCAATACAAGCAAGGGATTCTAACGAAGAAAATTAGATAATCTAAAATTCGTTTGAGACTTTTCGAATAATACCCGTCTCTCACCCTAATCCTTCGACGGCATGGCCCGTTGGCGGGCGGAGCGGTTTCCCGCCGCCAAAGTTGGCTTTATTTCGGTCGCTTGCGGGCTTTCCTGTATCTCAGAGAATGTCATACTCACATCGACGCCGCCGGGTAAGGCGGCGGTCGAGGCAGCTGTTCCGCGACGCGCCGGGAGACGACATGGCCGACCAATTCGACGAAGAAGCCCTGGATTACCACCGCTATCCGCGGCCCGGGAAGATCGCCGTCACCACCACCAAGCCGCTGGCCAACCAGCACGACCTGTCGCTGGCCTATTCGCCGGGGGTCGCGGCGGCGAGCATGCTGATCCACAAGGATCCGGCGGAAGCCGCCAACCTGACCTCGCGCGGCAACCTGGTCGCGGTGATCTCCAACGGTTCCGCGGTCCTGGGTCTCGGCAACATCGGCGCGCTGGCCTCCAAGCCGGTGATGGAGGGCAAGGCCGGGCTGTTCAAGAAGTTCGCCAATGTGGACGTCTTCGACATCGAGATCGACGAGAGCGATCCCCACAAGCTGGTCGACGTCATCGCCGCGCTGGAGCCGACCTTCGGCGGCATCAATCTCGAGGACATCAAGGCGCCGGAGTGCTTCATCGTCGAGCAGGCGCTGAAGGAGCGGATGAACATCCCGGTGATGCACGACGACCAGCACGGCACGGCCATCATCGTCGCCGCCGCGATCCTCAACGGTCTCGAAATCGTCGGCAAGAAGCTGGACCGGGTGAAACTGGTCACCTCGGGCGCCGGCGCCGCCGCCCTCGCATGCCTCGATCTCCTCTGCCACATGGGGCTCAGGAAAAAGAACGTCATCGTCACCGACATCGCGGGCGTCATCCACGAAGGCCGCAAGAAGGAGATGAACGAGTACAACAGCCGGTACGCGCGCAAGACGGAACACCGGAAACTCTCCCAGGCCATCGAAGGCGCCGACGTGTTCCTGGGGCTGTCGGCGCCCGGCGTCCTGAAGCCGGCGATGATCAAGAAAATGGCCAAAAAACCGGTGATCATGGCGCTGGCCAATCCGGAGCCGGAAATCCGTCCCGAGGCGGCCAAGAAGGCGCGTCCCGACGCGGTTATCGCCACCGGGCGCAGCGACTACCCGAACCAGGTCAACAACGTCCTGTGTTTCCCGTACCTGTTCCGGGGCGCCATGGATGCGGGCGCGACCGCCATCAACGAGGAAATGAAGGCGGCGTGCGTAAAGGCGCTGGCCGAACTGGCCCGCGCCGAGGCCGATGAAATCGTCGCCCAGGCCTATGGCGGGCAGGAACTCAACTTCGGGCCCGAATATCTGATTCCCAAGCCCTTCGATCCGCGCCTGCTCGGCAAGCTGGCGCCGGCGGTCGCCAGGGCGGCCATGGAGTCGGGCGTCGCCACCCGGCCGATCGAGGATTTCGACGCCTATTACCAGCGGCTCAACGAGTTCGTGTTCCGCTCCGGCCTGGTCATGAAGCCGCTGTTGGATCAGGCCAAACTGGCGCCCAAGCGGGTGGTTTACGCCGAAAGCGAGTCGACGCGGGTCCTGAGGGCGGTTCAGCAGGCGGTCGACGAAGCGCTGGTGGAGCCGATCCTCATCGGGCGGCGGGATGTGGTGGCCATGCGTCTCGAACGGCTGGGGCTCAGAATGAAGATCGGCGAGCACTTCGAGCTGGTCGACCCCGAGGGCGACCCCCGATACCGGGAATATTGGGAGCTGTACCACTCCATCATGTCCCGTCACGGCTGCTCCCGGAACGAGGCCCGGCGCATCGTCCGCACCAACACGACGGTGATCGCGGCGCTGATGGTCAAGCGGGGCGAGGCGGATGCCTTGCTGTGCGGCGCGACCGGCCGCTACCCGCAGCATCTGCCGCCGCTGTTCTCGATCATCGGCGTCCGCGACGGCGTGAAACGGGCCGCGGCATTGTCCATGCTGCTCCTGCCGAAGGGCACGTTCTTTCTCTGCGATCCGTTCGTCAATCCGGGACCGACCGCCGAGCAGATCGCGGATTATACGATCATGGCCGCCGACGAGGTTCGCCGGTTCGGCATCGAACCCAAGGCGGCGCTGCTGTCTCATTCGAATTTCGGCAGCTCCCACCGGGAGACGGCGGCCAAGATGCGTGAGGCATTGAAACTGGTGCGCAGGATGGCGCCCGATTTGCAAATCGACGGGGAGATGCACGCCGACGCCGCCCTGTCGCAGGAAATCCGCGACCGGCTGGTGCCCGATTCCACGCTCAGCGGGTCGGCCAACTTGTTGATCATGCCGTCGCTGGATGCGGCGAATATCGCCTACAACATGCTGCGCATGCTCAACGACGGCGTCGCCGTCGGGCCCATGCTGCTGGGTATGAAACAGACCGCGCACGTGCTGCAGGAATCGGTTACTGTCCGGGGCATCGTCAACATGACGGCGCTGTCCGTCGTCGAAGCCCAACAGGCGGGCACGCTGATCTAGGAACCGCGTCATGGCCGACTTGCCGACGGAGACCGAGGAAAAGCCCGAAACCGGAGTCGCCGGGTCGGCCGCGGGGCACCTGCCGGACGCCGCGGTCCACGCCGTCAGCGAGGCTCTGGACGAAAACCGCATCGATGATGCGCGGGCGTACGTCGAGTCCCTTCACCATGCCGAAGCCGCCGATCTGATCGAGCGGTTGCCGGGCGACAAGCGCGACCAACTTGTCGGGCTGCTCTCGGACGGCTTCGACCCCAACGTCATGGCCGAGCTCGACGAAACCGTCCTCGACGGCGTGGTCGACCGGTTGGGCCTCGATCAGGTGGCACAGGTCGTCGCCGGCATGGACTCCGATGATGCCGTCGACGTCGTCGAGGAACTGGAGGACCACGAACGGCGTGAGGTGCTGGATGCGCTGTCCGAATCCGACCGGACGCTGATCGAGGAAGGCCTTTCCTATCCGGAGGACAGCGCCGGCCGCCTGATGCAGCGCGAGACCGTCGCCGTGCCCAGCCATTGGACCGTCGGCCAGGCCATCGACTACATGCGCGAGACCGAGGACCTCACAACGCATTTCTTCGATCTCTTTCTGGTCGACCCCCGGCACCAGCCGGTGGGAACCATTCCGCTGAGCCGGGTGCTGCGGACCCAGCGGCACGTCGCCCTGAACGCCATCATGTCGGCGGAAATCCGGAAAATCCCGGTGACCATGGACCAGGAGGAAGTCGCCTTCCTGTTCCGGCAGCGCGACCTGATTTCCGCGCCGGTGATTGACGAGGCCAACCGGCTGGTCGGCGTGATTACCGTCGACGACGTCGTCGACGTCATCCACGAGGAGCATGAGGAGGACATCATGCGCCTGGGCGGCGTCGGCGAGGAGGACGACCTCTATGCCGCCATTTGGGCAACGGTGCGTTCACGCTCGACCTGGCTGTTCATTCATCTGGTCGCCGCCGGCGCGGCGGCCGCCGTGGTCGGTATCTTCCGGGGCACCATCGAGCAAATGGTCGCCCTGGCGATCCTGATGCCGGTGGTGGCCGCCATGGGCGGCACCGCCAGCGTGCAGACGCTGACCGTCGCCGTGCGCGCCATCGCCATGCGCGAGCTTACCCCGGCCAACGCGTTTCGCACCGTGGGCAAGGAAATCATCGTCGGTTTCGCCAACGGTATTTTGTTCGCTGTCCTGATCGGACTTGCGACGTGGGCGTGGTTCGGCAGTCCCGAGCTCGGCGGGGTCATCGGGTTGGCGATCATCATCAATCTGGTGGTCGCCGGGCTCGCGGGCAGCGCCCTGCCGGTGGTGCTGCAGCGCATGGGTGTGGATCCGGCGGTCGCCGGCAGCGCGCTGTTGACGTCGATCACCGATGTGGTGGGGTTCTACGTATTTCTTGGTCTGGCGGCGCTTTTGCTGCTTTGACGCCCACGGGATTGAATTGGGTCATGAATGCCGAGTATGGATGGGTCATGTCCGCCGACATTCCACAGCAGACCGGCGCCCCGAACCGCCGCTGGCATTTCCTGGTCAGCTTCTGGCGCGGAGAGGAGCGGCTGTGGCGGGCCTATTGGCTGGTCGGCGTCTTCGGCAGTTGGGCGGTATCGACGATCGGCGTTCTGATGATCAATGCCGGGTTCCTGCCCCAGTTGCCGGCAATCGCGCTCTCCTTCGTCTATGCCCTGTACGCCGCGGTGGTCATCTGGCGCTGCGCGCCCAACAGCAATTGGCGGTGGTGGGGCATCGCCGCCAGGACGACCCTGGTGCTGAGCTTCGTCCTGGCCGTGGTCCGGCTTTTCGGCGTGGTCTAGGGAGGATATCAGCGGCATGCCAACGGTTTTCATTACCGGCGCCAATCGGGGCCTCGGCCTCGAATTCGCGTCCCAGTACGCGGCCGGCGGCTGGTCGGTCATTGCGACTTGCCGGAATCCGGACCGCGCGGACGGGTTGCGCGGGATCGCGGGCGACATCGATGTCCATGCGCTCGACGTCTCCGACTTCGGCGCCGTCGACGCGGTCGCGGCGTCGCTGGCCGGACAGCCCATCGACCTGTTGATCAACAATGCCGGGCTGCTCGGCTCCACGGCCGGGTTCGGCGCCACCGATCCCGAAGGCTGGGAGGACGTGTTCCGGGTCAACGCCATGGCGCCCCTCAGGCTGGCCGAGGGGCTGGTGGAAAACGTCGCCGCGTCCGGGCAAAAGAAGATCGTCGCCGTCACCTCGGCCATGGGGAGCATTTCCGCGGGCGGCGGCGGATACTATCCCTACCGGTCGTCCAAGGCGGCGCTCAACATGGTGATGAAGAGCCTGTCCACCGACCTCGCCGGGCGCGGCATTACCGTCGCCGTGCTTCACCCGGGATGGGCGCGGACCGACATGGGAGGCGCCGGCGCCGCGGTCCCGGTTGCCGACAGCGTATCGGGAATGCGGCGGATCATCGGCCGGCTGGGACTTGACGACACGGGCACGTTCTGGGGATATGACGGCGGACGGCTGGATTGGTAGGCGGCCGGCGGAGGAGACGCGCGTGGCGGACCCCATAGACATGTATTTCGATTTTGCCTCTCCCTACGGCTATCTGGCGTTGTTCCGGATCGACGCCATCGCGGAGAAGCACGAACGGTCCGTCAATTGGCGGCCCTACCTGCTGGGCGCGGTCTTCCAGCACAACGGTCAGCGCTCCCTCGTGGAGCAGCCGTTGAAGGGCGAGTATTCGCTCCACGATCTCGAGCGCTCGGCCCGGCTCCATGGCGTAACGTTCAAGATGCCGGAGCCGTTTCCCATCCCCACGGTGGCGGCGGGGCGGGTGTTCTACTTCCTGCATGACCGGGACGAGCAATTGGCGCGGGATTTCGCCAAGGCCGCGATGACCGCGTTTTTCGCCGACGGGATCGATATCCGGCCCCGGGAAACCGTCGCCGAAATCGCCGGCGGGCTGGGGGCCGACGTTCAAGCCTGCATCGACGCAACCAATGATCAGTCCTACAAGGACCGGCTCCGCGACGAAACCCAGGCGGCCATGGACCGCGGAGCCTTCGGCTCGCCCTATTTCATCGTCGACGGCGAGCCGTTCTGGGGCTGCGACCGGATGGATATGATGGACCGGTGGCTCGAACGGGGCGGCTGGTAGGAGACGCCCATGTCCGAACCCGTCATCCTGACCGATACCGACGACCGTGGGGTCGCCACGGTCACCCTCAACCGTCCCGACAAGTTCAATACCTGGAACCCGGCGTTGCTCACCGCCCTCGTCGACGGGCTTCAGGCCCTGGCCGGGGATGACGCGGTGCGGCTGCTGGTGCTGCGCGGCGCCGGCAAGCATTTTTCCGCGGGCGCCGACGTCAATTGGTTCAGGGAACTGGCCGAGGCGGCGCCGGACGTCCAGAAGGAGGGCGCTGCGCTGTCGCTGGCCGCCATGCGCGGCCTGTACGAATTTCCCAAACCCACCATCGCCCTCATTCACAATGCGTGTTTCGGCGGCGGCACCGGCTATGCGGCCGGCTGCGACGTGGTCATCGCCTCCGAGGACGCCAAATTCGCCATCACCGAGGTGCGCGTCGGCATTACGCCGGCGCCCATACTCCCCCAGTTGATCGCCGCGCTCGGCGTCCGCCAGGCGAGACGATATGCGGTTTCTGGGGAGACATTCGACGTCCACCGGGCGAAGGAGATCGGCTTGGTCCACGAAATATGCCCGGTCGGCGGCCTGGATGAGGCGGCGGCGCCGGTCATCGATGGATATCTGCGCAGCGGCCCTGTGGCGGTGGGGCGGACCAAGCGCCTGATCGGAGAAATCTCCGGCGCGTCGATTTCGGACGCGATGGCCGAGCAAATGGCCGAGATCAGCGCCTCGGGACGCTCGACCGCCGAAGGAATCGAGGGATTCCGGGCGTTCCTGGATAAACGGGCCGCCGCCTGGTACCCCGATAGGGACGAATAGCCCGAATGTCCGTCAATCTTCTCCGAATGGCTGTCGGGATCGAGAGCACCGGGCATCTCCGCCGGCGACAGTCCGAGCGGCTGGAAGCCTACCGGCGGGAGCACGGCGAGGCGGTCCTCCGCACCTTTACGCGCAACGTGCCGAGGCGCGCCGGCGAACTGATCGACGGGGGATCCATCTATTGGGTCATCAAGCGCTTCATCCGGGTCCGCCAGCGGATTCTCGGCGTCGACGAATTCCGCAACGACGAAGGCAAGCGCCGGTGCTTCATCACCCTGGATCCCGAGCTGACGCCGGTCGAAATGCGCGCTCAGAAGCCGTTTCAGGGTTGGCGGTACCTGCGGCCCGAGGATTCGCCTCCCGATGTCCGGATTTCCCGGGAGCAATCCGGGGAGTTGCCGCCGGAGATGGCCGCCGACCTCCGGGAACTCGGCCTGATCTAGCCGGCGCTGGGTAAGGGGGAATTTCCATATCCCCCCCCCACCCTCGACGCCCGGCTATTGCCGGCCGTCTCGACCTCCCCCTCCA
>JAPPFK010000181.1 GCA_028823885.1 Rhodospirillales bacterium
GCGGAAACACCAGCCGGTTCTCGGGCACCAGCGCGATGCCCCTGGACACCACCTTGGCGGCCGGCAGCCGGCTCAGTTCTTCGCCGTCGAGGACCACGGAGCCGGACCTGGCGGACAGGACGCCCGCAATGGTGAACATCGTCGTCGTCTTGCCCGCGCCGTTGGGGCCGAGCAGACACGTGATCTCGCCCTCGGCCGCGTCGAGGCTGATGCCTCGCAGCACCTCGATGTTTCCATAGGAAGTGACGAGGTCTCGAATACTCAGCATGGGCTCAGACGCTCCCGTCGAGGGGCTGGGACTCCGAGGACGAAGTCCCGAGGTAGGCCGCCTGCACGTCCTTGTTGCGCTGCACCTCGCCCGGAGTGCCGAATGCGATCTTGTGCCCGAAGTTGAGGACCACAATTTGCTCCGTCACACCCATGACGAGCTCCATCACGTGCTCGACGAGCAGAATCGTTACCCCGGAGTCGCGCACCCGGCGAATGCGCAGGCTCAGGTCGTCGATCTCCGCCCGGCTCATACCGGCCGCCGGTTCATCGAGCAGCAACAGCCGGGGCCGGGCCGCAGCGGCGCGTGCGAACTCCAGGCGCCGCTGCTCCCCGAATGCGAGATTGGACGCGAGTTCATCGCTCTTGTGGCCCAGATCGGCCAGCTCGAGCAGCCCGGCGATCTCCTCCCGCGTCCGGCGGGTGGCGCCGAACCAGCGCGGCATAAAACCCTGCGCGGAGACGTCCCGGGGCGAGTTCTGCGCCACCCACAGGTTTTGCCACACCGTGAGGTTCGGAAACAGGCGGATATTCTGGAACGTGCGGGCGATTCCGGCGCGAAGGCGCTGGTGCGGGGGCTTGCCGTTCATCAGGTCCCCCTGGAAATGAACGGTGCCCGCCGTTACTCCGTACACGCCGCAAATCAGGTTGATTGTGGTGCTCTTGCCCGAACCGTTGGGGCCGATCAGGCCGAAGATATCGCCCTCGTTCACGGTCAGATCCAGCCCGTCGAGCGCCTTGACCCCGCCGAAGTGCTTCGACAGTCCGCGCAGTTCGAGCATCGGGCTACTCCCCCCCGCCCAGCCCGACCGCGCGCTTCAAGAGCTGGGAGGTTCGCGGGTCGAACAGACCGGAAGGCTTCAGGTTCATCGCCGCGATGATCAGCAGCCCGAACACGATGTTGCGCCAGTCCCCGAGAAAGCGGAGACCCTCCACGAGCACCCCTTGAATGAAGATGACCGCCACCAGCGTTCCGAACACGCTCGAGAGGCCGCCGAGGATCGGATAGGAGATCGCAAAGGTCGCGAGCAGCACAGTAAAGGTGAGGTGGTCGATGTAGGTCGCGGTGTGCGCGTACAGCGCCCCGCCGATGCCGGCAATGAAGCCGCCGGCGGTCATGGCCGCCACCTTCACCGCGGTGAGGTTGATGCCTACGCTCTGGGCTGCGAGTTCGTCCTCGCCCACCGCCCGCAGCACGGCGCCGGCGCGCGAACGGTCCGTCCACCACAGCACCGCCATTACCAGGATAACGAAGATCCAGACGAATGCCGTGATCTCCCATGCCGACCAGCCGTTCGCCACGAAGTAGCGGATCTCACGGAAGCCGTTGGTGCTGTCCGGTCCGACTTCGATGTCTCCGCGCGGCACGCGCCAACTCAGGTTGAAGAAGAACAGGCGGACGAATTCACCGAAGGCGATGGTTGCCACCACGAGCATCAGTCCCTTCACCCGCAGGGCGGGAAAGCCGACGAAGAACGCGAAAAACGCCGCGATGAACGCGCCCGCAAGAAGCGCGGGGAGAATGGGCAACTCGAAGATGACGGTGAGAATGCCCGCGGAGTAAGCCCCGATGGCGAAGAAGCCGGCCTGTCCCAGAGAGAGCTGGCCGGTCAGCATCAGGATGTACGCGGACAGGCCGAGGAGGGTATGAATCCCGATGAGTTGGGTGAGGCCGAGGTAGTACGACATCGGCGGTCAGTCCCGCTCGATGGCCGACCCGAATATCCCGTTCGGCCGGAACACCAGAAATACGAAGAGCAGCAACAACACGTACATGTCGCGTTCGTTGACGCCGCGGAAGTACAGAAACACGTTCTCAAGCCCGCCGACCAGCAAGCCGGCCACGATGGCCCCCGGAATCGATCCGAGGCCCCCGATAACCGAGACGATCAGGCCCTTGACCGTGAGCGGTACCGTGATCAGCGGAGACAGCACTCCGACCGAGGCCGCCGTCATGGCGCCCGCGATGCCGCCGAGCAGGCCCGCGAGCATGAAGGTGACGGCATTCGTCCGGTGGACGTCGATTCCGCAGAGCTGGGCCGCCACGTCCTGTTGAGACACCGCTCGCGTCGCCAGGCCCAGCCGGCTCCGGTAGAGCACGTAGAGCAGGCCGACGGTACCGGCGATGCACACCGCGAACACGAAAAGGAGGTCGCCGCGTATTCCGTAAGGGCCCAGCTCGAACATCACGTCATCGAACATGGCCGGAAACGTGAGCGGTGAGCCGTCGGTTGTATGCACGACGATTTCATCGATGAAGAACAACGCCCCGATAGAAGCCATCAGGGCGGCCAGGTGGTTGTTGATTGGTATGAACCGGAAGCAGGTGATATACACGACGCCGCCGACCAGCCCGGAGGCGAACGCCGATATCAGGAACACCACCGGGGCCGGGGCGTTGACGAAAGTGAACGCGGCCAGGCCCACGTACGCCCCGGCCAGAGACGCCGCTGCGTAGGTCATGTTCAGCTTGCGCATGGCGCCGAAGATCAAGGAAAAACCGATGCCGATCAGCGCATAGGTCGTGCCGAAGAACAGGCCGTCGCCGATGGTCTGGGTGATCTCTACGAACTCGAGCAAAAAATCACTCATGGTCTGATCTCATTTGTACCCTCAGCGACCAGGGACATTCAGCGTCGCGCGAGACTAATACCGGATACGTGATCGGACCAGCCTAGTCGTGTTTTCTCGCACTTCCTTTGGAAAGACGCCAGTCCCGGCCCGGCGACATGGTGAACAGCATCTACTCGAACTCCCATTCACCATGTCGCCGCATCAAGGATCCACCAGTCGCGATTCCGGTCGGAGACTGCGTTAGCGCGGGTCGTGGACGACTTTCCACGAACCACTGGCGGCCTGCACGAAGACGTAGGGCTTGATGGATTCTCCCTCGTCCTGCACGCGTCCGATCTCTCCCATCAGCCCATCGACCTTGACCAGCTTCTCGAGGCCGTCGCGTACCTTGCGCCTGTCGGCCTTGAGCGTAGAAGGCATGGCCATGACGCCGGTCGACTCGACCACCTGCTTGATGATGTGCGCGTTCTCCCAGGCGGCCGCGCTGTGCAGGTCGGCGGCCCCGCCGTTGGCGGCGGCGGCGGCGGCGACTTTCGCGGCGGCTTTCGTGATCGGAGCGAAGCCGGTCGGGATGTAGATGCCTTCCGCGGCGGCGGAGCAACCCTTGAGGGTTTCCGCGCTCGACGAGCTCGTAAGCCCCACGAGCACCTTCGGCTTGATGCGCTGACGCCTCATCTCCTTCAACATGCCGCATGTGGTGAAGGGGTGCGAGGAGATGATCATCATGTCGGCGCCCGATCTCTTGAAGGCGCGGGCCTGGACCGAGAAGTTCGTGTCGGCAAGCAGCCAGTTGGACGATTTCGAGACTTTGAGCACATTCTTCATGCCCGCTATAATTTTGCCGGTCACCCCTTCGATGCCGCCGCCGACCCACTCGAAGCCGTATTTCCTGGCCTTTTGGACAATGACGGCGGCGAAGGTGATCCTGGAGTGGGCCTGGTCGGTCTCGGTTCCGCCGTAGATCGTCTTGACGTCGGGATACTTGGAGCGCAGCCATTTGAACAACGCATCATACATGGTGATCTCGTTGGGCACGTTGCGGAACGTCCATTGGGACTTCTTGGCAAGGCCGGGACGAATCGCGGTGTCGGTGAGAATGGGGAACTGAAGCCCGGTGTCGGACTTGTCGTCCACCTTTTTCTGGAAGATGCCGTACATGGCCGCCGCGGCGCCGGAGCACGTCGGACCGATGCCGATCAACGCTTCGGTTTGCGACTCGACCTTGCGCGCGACCGAGATGGCCTGATCGGCATTGCAGGCGGAGTCGTAATAGGTGAATTCCATCTTGGCCATGGTGCCGTCGCCCAGTTTCACGCCGCCCGAGTCGTTGATGGACTTCACCGCCCCTTTGAGCACGGCCTCGGAGTTGACGCCGAACGAGCGCAAGGGCCCCGACTTCGCGCCCCAAGCCGCGATCTTGACGGTGCGCTCGGCCGCAACCACCGGCTGCGCGAACATGAAGAATGATGCGACCATAACTGCCAAGGTTGCCGCCACGAGTCTTCCGGTAGACATATCGAGTCCTCCTGTGTGTATTTCCCCCGTATTTGTGAAACACTCCTTGCGCTTGAATTTCTGCTGGTTACGTGTTCGCCTTGAATTCGCCCTCCAGAAT
>JAPPFK010000130.1 GCA_028823885.1 Rhodospirillales bacterium
CCTCGTAACAGAACGTCCCGCCGCTGAACAGGCCGCGCAGGCAATGTCCGTTGGCCGGCGCCGGGGGCGGCATGGGGCCGATCTCGAAAGGCGGGAGGTCGCCGCCGCCGGCGGCCACGGCGAGGTGGGCGGTCTCTTCCAGGCTGCCCGCGAAGGCGAGGGACGGATAGGCCGACGGATCGCCCCGCCAGCCGAGGAAATTGACGATCACCGGTTTGCCGGCGGCGGCGGCCTTGTCGAGGATTCGCGCCGCGACGGCGGGCGCCGGCGGCTTGGAGACCAACGCAATTACGCCGGTATCCGGATCGGCGGTGAGCAGGTCGAGGGCCTTCAGCATGGTCACGCCGCCGATACGCTCGTCGAGATCCCGGCCGCCGGTGCCGATCGCCTGGGAGACGCCGCCGCCCCGCCGGTCGATCTGGCAGGTCACTTCCTGAGTGCCGGTGCCGGATGCGCCGATGATGCCGATATTGCCCCGGCGAACCCGGTTGGCGAAGCCCAACGGCACGCCGTCGATGATGGCGGTGCCGCAGTCGGGCCCCATCACCAGGAGATCGTTGCCGGCGGCGAACGATTTGAGCGCGATTTCATCCTCAATCGGCACGTTGTCGCTGAATATCATGACGTTGAGCCCCAGGCGGAGGGCCTTCATGGCCTCGGCGCCCGCATATTCTCCGGGACACGAAATCAGGGCCAGGTTCGAGGCCGGGGCGCTATCGAGGGCCGCATCCAGGGTCCGGGGCAGAACCGCATCCACCGCGCCGCCGGCGGCGCCTTCGGTGGAGGCAAGCGCCTCTCCGGCGGCGCCGAAGGCCGCCGCGATCTCGTCCGCGCCCCTGCCGATCACCACGCCCATCAGATCGTTGGGCCGGGGATCGGGTCCCTTGTCCAGCAAGCCCGCTTCAACCACCAGAGCGATGTTGGCCTCGGTCGCCATGACGAACGATGCCTCTTCGATGCCGGGCAAGCCGGCGATCTCGGCCGACATTCGCATCAGGGCGACGGAGTCCCGGTAGTGGTTCGGGAAGAATCTGGTTTCGGTGGTCATGAAGTCCCCTGGTTCGTCCCCTGTTGCCGGCCCCAACTCTGGGCGGCGAGCCGATAGCCGTCAACCACGGCGGCGCCCGAACTATCTCCGAAACCGAGCAGCCGGCGGAGATTCCTCTCATCCGGCTGGACGGCATAGCCGCGAACCGTATCGGTGAACGCGCCCCGGGCCGCGGCCCCCAGATAGGCGGCGGCCACGTCGTTGGTGCGGGCGAGCTGGGTGGTCAGCCAGGCCGAGATCGCGTCGATGAAATTCCGCCGCCGGCCGGCGGCTTCCCGATAAGCATGGAGGCCGGCCACGTAGCCGACGGTGAAATCGTCCCCCGCCGGCGTGAGCCCCGGTCCCCGTCCGATGTGCGGGCCGAGGACGGACGCGGCGCCGATCGCGTTTCCGTCGCGGGTCGCGCGGCACAGGTCTTGCCGCTCGGCTCCCGAGACGATTTCGGGAACCTGCGCCGCCGCCGGGGCCCGGGCCGGCGCGGTGATCTCACCGGGCCGCCATCCGGCCGCCGTTGAAAGATCGATCTTCAATCCTTCGCGGCCGAGACGCAGCCAGTCGCCGCGGACCGCGTACGGCTCGCCGGCCCGGAGGCCGTTCCTGAAGCTGAACCCGCCGGGGGTTTCGAGCCGGATTCCCCGCGGGCCGTCGGGCAGGTCCTCGGCGGTGAGGAAAATCAGGGAGCCGTCCGTCGGGCGGAGATGGGCCGCGCGGTCGAACACCCGCACGACCGAGCCGGTTTCGGGTCCGCGGATATGCTCCCGGTCAAGACGGAGCGCACGCAGATATCGCGGCATGGGTCCCCCTGGCGCAGCGGTCCCCGGGACGGCATGCGCCGTCCCGGGGGAGTGCCGCTACTCGGCGGCGCCGGATGAGGCCTCTTCCTCGGTGGCCATCTTCGACATGCCGTAGAACAGCACGCCGACGATCACGTATGAAATCGTCACCAACGGCGAGACGTTGACGGCGACGGCCGATCCGTGGATGAAGCCGAAGAAGGTCAGGACCGCGGCGGCAATCGCCACATGCCCCGCCGCCATGGCCTTCCTCTCGATCAGCAGCACCGCCATCGCGCCCCACAGGAGACCCGTGACCACGGCTCCGCCGGCCAACACCTCGAGACCGTTATAGAGGACGCCGTTCTGCGCCATCTTGTCGAGCCCCACGGCCGCCGCATTGGTCCCCGCGGCGCCCAGCGCCCCGTCGATCTGCACCTTGGCCCACGCGGCCAGATTGGGCACCAGGGCCAGCACGATGGCCGGCGCATGGTGCTTGGGCGTTTCCTGGAAGGCCTGCGCGCCGATCAGCGCCCCGATGTACAACAGGATCGGGATGATCGCCACGACGGGCACGATGGCCAGAATCAGCGGCACGATGGACAGCCAGGTGAGCACCAGGACCATGACGCCGGTGGCCAGCGAATAGCCGACCCGGCCGCCGATGGATTTCCAGCCCGGATGGCCGATATACACCGCGTTGGCGAACGGGCTGCCGAGCAGGGTGCCGAACAGGCTGATGACGCCCTCGGCGCTGATGGCCTCCCGCTCGGAATATTCGTCGCCCGCGGCCGAGGCGCTCTCCACGTTGTCCATGGCTTCGATGAAGTCATAGACGCCGAACGGGATGGCGGTGACGGCGACCAGGGCGAGGAACTGCCAGCCTTCGATCAAGTTGCCGATCTGGAACCAGGCAAACGAGAAGCCGAGATTGGCGACGGAACCGGAAACCGCGTCCGGGTTCATGCCGCCGAAGCCCCAGCCGAAGGCGTAGCTCAGCCACGCCAGGATGGTGCCGACGGCGATGGCGACCAGACCGCCCGGCACGTTGCCGGGATAGCGGACCTTGCCGAACCAGGCCGCCAAGATGATCGCCAGGCAGACCAGGCCGATGATCGGCGTCTCGGCGATCTCGAAGGCCGGCCGCATGGAGATGAAGGTGATGGAAATACCGGCCAGCGTCCCCAACAGGGCCGCCCGCGGCGTAATCCTGCGGATCGTCGGCGCGATGTGGGCGCAGATGAACAGCACGATGCCTTCGACGAACACCCAGATCATGCCGGCCTGCCACGCGGCCTCCCATCCGCTCGTTGCCTTGATCGGCAGCATGATGGCGAAGACCACGAAGAACATGTGCGGCACGCTGGGACCGGAGGGCAGGGCGGTGACGTCGTTGCGCCCCTCCTTGGCCCCGAGCCGCATGGCCATCCAGGCATAGTAGACGTTGCCCAAGAACAGCATCAGGCCCACCGCCGGCAGGATCGAACCGAACAAGACCTCGTCCGGTATGCCGATGACGAATTTCAAAAGTCCCGTGAGGACGAGGAGGTTGACCAGAACATTGGTGCCGAGACCAAAGAACCCGTTCCAATCTCCCGGTTCCCACCAAGATGCTTGTCGTTCCATAACTTCACCCCTTTTTAGACGGTTAAGGACGTTGCCCCGGCTGGGGGGCGCACCGGTTGAGTCCGGCGATGGCTTTTTCCGAGTTCGACACCCATCCGAAGATGCCGCCCTGGGCCTTGATCATGTCGATGCCGACACGTTGAAATTCCGGAAAATACGACCCGACGCAGTCTTCCAGGACCAGGCACTCGTAGCCCCGGTCGTTGGCTTCGCGTACGGTCGTGTGGACGCAGACCTCGGTGGTCACGCCGCAAACGATGATCGTGCGGATGTGGTTGTTGCGGAGCATGAGCTCCAGATCGGTTTCGTAGAACGCGCCCTTGCCGGACTTGTCGATGACCGGTTCGCCGGGCTTCGGCGCGAGTTCGGGAATGATCTCATGCCCCGGTTCGCCGCGGACCAGAATGCGCCCCATGGGCCCGTCGGCGCCGATGCCGGTCTCGAGCCCGCCCCGGGCGAGCTTGGCCGGCGGCGCGTCGGCGAGGTCGGGACGATGGCCTTCGCGGGTGTGCATCACCAGAAGACCGGCTTCGCGCGCGGCGGCGAGAATGCGTTTGCAGGGATCGATGGCGGCGCGGAGAAGGGAGACGTCGTTGCCCAGCATTTCGCCGAACCCGCCGGGCTCCAAAAAATCGCGCTGCATGTCGATGATCAGCAGCGCCGTCGTCTTGCGCTCGAATTCCAGCGCGTAGGGTTCGGCATCGAAGGCGAATGGCATGCCCCCTCCAGATGACAGGTGCGTCCTCCCTACCAGCGCCGGAAATCGTAACATTCCCGCCGTCGAATAACTACAGAAACGTCATGACCGTATGTGGGGAATTAGGGCCCGGCCATGACGCTTTGGCGGCGCACCTCAGGTCACAAAGCGAACGCAAAGGTCAATTCTGCGAATTGACCGGGACTGACCGAATGTCAAACCCGTCATGCCCCGACCCACTGGACCGGCTTTGCCGGCCAGCCGGCAAAGTGGCGGGGCATCCAGGATAT
>JAPPFK010000148.1 GCA_028823885.1 Rhodospirillales bacterium
TCCCCCCCCCCCCCTTTCTTCGGGGTTTTTGGGTCTGGGTGTGGGGGCCATAAAAAGTGAGAGTGAGGGGGTTGCGCAAACGGCTTCCAAAACGCCGGATGCGCTTCCCAATGGAACCGTCGCGCCCTAAAACCGCTCCAGCAGCCAGCCCCGGCCGAAGAACTTGTCGTCGATCCCGTTGGTCCTGAAGGTGTGCCAAATGGTCGCCACGTTGATCGGAATGACCGGTTTGCCGAGCTGTTTCTCGAGCGCCGGGAATATGTCGAGCGCCGTCAGGTTGGTCCCGGCCTGGACGATGGCGTCGACATCGGCCCCGTCGAGCTGGTTCATCACAACATCGATGACTTCACTTGGCGGCGTGTGGGCGATCGACGTGGCCGTGTCGCATTTCAATCCGACCACGTTCGACACCTCGTAGCCGGTTTCCTCGAGAAAGCGGTGAACCTGCTCGTCGCCGACCGGCTGGTACGGCGTGAGCGCGGCGACCTTCCTGGCGCCGAAGGCCTTGAGCGACGCGTCGAGCGCATTGGCGCCGGTCGTTATGCCGATCTCGTCGCCGCAAACGTCGCGAAGCCGCGCGGTGAACTCGGCGTTGCCCTCCAGGCCGCCCCAAAACGTCTCGGCGGACATGCCCATCATGATGTGCGACGGCTCGCAGGTCATGGCATCGCGCATGGCATGCGGGATGGTGTGCCGGATGGCGTCGATGAAGGCCATGAACATATCGTCGCTGGAAAGATCGGGCTGCTCGACGAAGAAGCGGCAGAAATGCCACGTGACGCCGGGAGGCGCCAATTGCTGGCAATCGTATTCCACACTGATATTGGTCGACGGAAGGATGACCGCTATCCGTCCGCGGCTGCCGATCCAGGGTTCCTGCGGCTTCATGACGATACCTCCGATCCGCGCTGTGCCGGAAAAACCTATACAATCTCGCTCAACTGTAAACCGGTTGGTTCCGGTTCAGGGACCCGCGGCGCGCTATTGCCGCGCCCGGTCGCACCCCCTCCTCTAACTCCCCTCCCCCTTGAAGGGGGAGGGTTAGGGTGGGGGTGATATGGAATTTTCCCTCACCCAGCTTACGGTAAGCCCCCCCCCTCCCTGGCCCTCCCCCTCGAAGGGGGGAGGGAATAGTGGTGCAAACCGGATACATGGTTAACAGTCTAGACCGGTTACATGGGTAACAGTGTTTTATGAACCGCCATTGGGATAAGCATGGTATGACCGGAAATCCGAATGTCCCGAGGTGGATTCCCGGGCGGCGGCCGGCCGCCTTCGAAGAGTTCATCCGCCGTGATCCTTGGCGCAACCGGACCGCGGACCGAATTGGAGACGATTGATGCCGGTACCGACTGACGAACGCGACCCCAAGCTCGAAGGCCCGCTCGCCGGGGTGCGGGTCATAGAGATGGGCCAATTGCTGGCGGGACCGTTCACCGGCTCCCGGCTGGCCGATTTCGGCGCCGAGGTCATCAAGGTGGAATCCCCGGGCGGCGGCGACCCCATGCGGGAATGGGGACACCATCGCTACAATGGCAGATGCCTTTGGTGGCCCGTTCTGGGCCGCAACAAAAAGTCCGTTACCGCGAACCTCAAGGATGAGCGCGGACAGGCACTCATAAAACGCCTGGTCGGGTCCGCGGATGTTCTGGTCGAAAACTTCAAGCCCGGCACGCTCGAGAAGTGGGGCCTCGGCCCCGACGACCTTCACGCCATAAACCCGGGACTGGTCATCGGCCGGGTATCCGGTTTCGGCCAGACGGGGCCCTACGCCGACCGCCCCGGATTTGCCAGCGTCGGCGAGGCCATGGGCGGGCTTCGCTACATCAATGGATTTCCCGATCAGCCGCCGCCGCGCTCCGGCATTTCCCTCGGCGACACCCTGACCGGCATGTTCTGCGCCCAAGGGATACTGATGGCGCTCTATTGGCGGGACGCGCTGGGCGGCGGCAAGGGCCAGGTCGTCGACGCGGCCATTACCGAGTCCTGCTTCACCCTCATGGAAAGCGCCCTGCCGGAATTCGACAAGCTCGGCATCATCCGTTCGCCGAGCGGCACCGGGCTCGCCAACGTCGCGCCCTCGAACATCTACCCGACCAAGGAAGGGAAATACGTCGTCATCGCCGCCAACATCGACGCCATGTTCCGCCGGCTGTGCGCGGCAATGGGCCGGCCCGAGCTGGCCGAGGACCCGAAATACGTGGATCACAAGGCCCGCGGAGAAAACGCGGCCGAACTCGACGCGCTGATCGGGGAATGGACCAGGACCAAAACGGCTGGGGAGCTCGACCGGCATCTGGATGAGCATGGCGTCGTCGTCGGCCCCATCTACACAATCGGCGACATCGCCGAGGACCCGCACTTCCGGGCGCGCGGCATGGTCCGGCAATTCGAGGACGAGGAACTGGACGGCCTGGCGATCCCCGGCACGGCGCCCAAATTCTCAGAGAGCGACGGCAACGTGGCCTGGCTTGGCCCGCCCGATGTCGGCAGCCATAATGAAGAGATCTACGGCGGCCTGCTCGGGATGAGCGCCCGGGAGCTGGAGGACTTGAGAAATGACGGCATCATCTGACGCCGGCCGGACCATCGAGATTTGCGATGTCGGCCCGCGGGACGGCCTGCAAAGCGAAGACCGCCTGTGGAGCGTCGGCGAGCGCGTCGAATTGATCAACCGGCTGATCGGCGCCGGGCTCAAGCGGATCGAGGCGGTCAGCTTCGTCAACCCCAAGCGGGTTCCGCAGATGGCCGATGCGGAGGCGGTCGTCGAGGGGATCGACCGCTCGAAGGATGTCCGGATCGCCGGACTTGCCCTCAACGCCAGGGGCGCCGAGCGGGCCATCGCCGCCGAGGTGGACGAGGTTCGCTTCGTCGTCGTCGCCAGCGAAACCTTCAACCGGAAGAACCAAGGGGCGTCCGTCTCTCAAACCCTCGACGGCTTCGATGCGGTCGCCGGGCCGGTCCGGGCCGCCGGCATTCGCCTGTCCGGGGTCATCGGGGCGTCGTTCGGCTGCCCCTTCGAAGGCGCCGTCCCGCCGGGCAGGGTCGCCGGCATCGCCGGCCGCCTCGCCGAAAGGGGCGCGGAGGAAATCGGCCTCGCGGACACCATCGGCTCCGCCGTTCCGACCCAATTGACGGAACTCCATCCGATGATCGCGGACGCCGTCGGCGAGGGAACCAGGATCGGATTTCATCTCCATAACACCCGAAACACCGGATTCGCCAACGCGGCCGTTGCCGCGGGTTTGGGCGTGGATTTCCTCGACGCTTCCGTCGGCGGCCTCGGCGGCTGCCCGTTCGCGCCGGCGGCGACGGGCAATATCGCCACCGAGGATTTGTGCTTCATGCTGCGCAACATGGGCTACGAGACCGGCATCGATCTCGCGGCCCTCATCGACGTGGCCAGATGGACGGAAGGCTTCTTCGACGAACCGCTGCCGGGCCAGGTCATGAAGGCCGGTCTTTTCCCCGAGGTCGCGACACAGGCGGCCGGGTAAGCGGCCCAATGGACGGCTCAATGGACGGCCCGATGGACGAACCGGGCGCCGGCCGCCCCCCCCCCCCCGCCAAGCGCTTGCGGGCGAAGATCGGCGTGATACTCCCCCCCCCCAACACCCTGAAAGAAGCGGAGTGGAGCCTGATGGCGCCGGAAGGCGTCTCGGTGCACGCGACCCGCATGCCGCTTCACGACAGCGCGTCGAGCGGGGAAGGCAAGCGCCGTCTCTACGGGGATATCGAGCGGGCGGCCGGATACCTGGCCGAGGCCGGTCTCGACGCCATCGCCTACGGCTGCACCGCCGGCTCCATGGTTCAGCCGGTATCGGAACTCGGCGACTTCATGGGCGGGATATCAGGCGTTCCCTGCGTGACCACCGCCGCGTCGTTGGTGGCCGCGGCCGGCGCCCTCGGCGCCGAGAGGATCGCCATCGCCACCCCCTACCACGATGCGCTGAACGAGCACGAGGCCCGGTTCTTCACGGGCGCGGGGTTCGAGGTGACCAACATCGCCGGCCTCGGCATCGGCGCGGACGGTCCCGCGGATTACGTGCGAATCGCTCGCACGGACCGGGACGAAATCGCCGGGCACGCCGTCGATTCGGATACCGGGGACGCCGACCTCCTGGTCATATCGTGCACGGACCTTCCGGTGCTGGGGCTTATTCCGGAACTCGAGGACAGGCTTGGAAAACCGGTCGTCACCAGCAACCAGGCGACATTCTGGGCGACCCTGAGGGCCGCCGGGATCGGCGACCGGTTCGAGGCGTTCGGCGCCCTGCTGAAAAACCACTAGGGCGGATTCGTTCCATTCGGGTTCATATCCGCGCGCCCTTTCCCTGACCCTCGCCCCCTGACGGAGGCGAGGGAGTTTCGGTGGTGTCCCCTCTCCCCCTTCTTCAGGGGGAGAGGGTCAGGGTGAGGGGGTCATAAGA
>JAPPFK010000167.1 GCA_028823885.1 Rhodospirillales bacterium
GCGATCCGGTATTCCTTCGAAGCGGCGCGCCGGCAACTTAAAAAGCATGTTCGCAAAATCCCCGACAACCATCTCAGCGAAGAACGGGCGGCGAGCCGCCGGTAAGCCGCCGGCCGGCGGTTCCCCGGTCTCGGCAGCCCGGGACAACTTGCTCAGGGAAATCGAGCGCGATGCCCGGGAGACGGCGGGCCTGACCGGCCGGCGTTCGTTCGCGCCGCGGGTGATGGAGGCCTTGGCCGGCGTGCCGCGGCACGAGTTCGTCCCGCCCGGTGACCGGGACAACGCCTATCTGAACCGGGCGCGGCCCATCGGCGACGGGCAGACCATTTCCCAACCGCTGATCGTCGCGCTGATGACCGATCTTCTCGATCTCGAACCGGATCACCGGGTTCTGGAGATCGGAACCGGGTCCGGGTACCAGACCGCCGTGCTGAGTTTGCTGGCCGGTGAGGTCTACACCGTTGAAACCATTTCCCGCCTTTCCGAGACCGCCAGGGACCGATTGAACCGGCTGGGCTATGAACGGATCCGGTTCCATGTCGGTGACGGCCACCTCGGCTGGCCGGAGACAGCGCCGTTCGATGCCGTCATCGTCACCGCCGCCGCCGCCGAAATCCCCGACGCTCTCGTCACGCAATTGAAAACGGGGGGCCGGATGATGATCCCGGTGGGCCCGCCGGCGGGTTCCCAATCGCTGATACTGGTGACCAAGAACCGGTCCGGCGCAATCAACCAGAAATCCGTTTTGCCGGTCGCCTTCGTGCCGTTGGTCAGGGGGTGAAGCCGGCCCGGCCCGGTGATATGCTGGTTCCAAATCGGGGGCGCAGGGAGGGCAGGCGATGGCGACCGACGAGCGCGGATTACATCTCAGTACCGACAGTGCCGACGCGGCCGAGGCCTTCGATGCAGCCATGCGCAGCTTCTTCGCCTGGCGCCGCGACGTCATGCAGCATCTCGGCCGGGCGCTGGAGGCCGATCCAGGATTCGTCCTCGCCCACGCCTTGAAAGGGCTGTTCCTGTGCGGCATGCGCCAGCCCGCGGCCTATCCGATGGCCCGCGAAGGCCTTGCCGCGGCCAAACGGGGCGAAGCCGGCTGCTCGGACCGGGAACGCGCCTACGTGGTGGCGCTGGAGGCGACGCTGGACGGCGACCTGTTCCGCGCCGTCAACTGTTTCGAGGAGATCATCGCCGCCCATCCCCTCGACCTGATCGCCATCCGGCTCGGCCAGATGGAGCTGTTCTGGCTGGGCGAGGTGGCGTGGGCGCGGGACGTCACCGGCCGGCCGGCGGCCGCATGGTCCGAGGCGGTGCCCGGCTACGCGGCGTTTCTCGGCGTTCGCTCCTTCGCCCTCGAGGAAACCGGCGATTTCGAGGGCGCCGAGCGCCTCGGCCGGCGGTCCATCGAACTGGACCCCGGCGATTGCCAGGCGGCGCACGCGGTGGCCCACGTCCTGGAGATGGAGGGCCGTCTCGACGATGGCGTCGAATGGCTCGACGGCCTCAAGGACAATTGGGCGGAGGCCAACCACATCGTGCATCACCTGTGGTGGCACCGCTGCCTGTTCGAGTCCGAACGCGGCAATCACGCGGGCGCCCTGGAAACCTATGACCGGTTCGTCCGCGATCCCTCTTCGCCCCTGATCCAGGCCATGTCCAACTTCTTCACCGACATGCAGAACTGCGCGGCGCTGCTGGCGCGGCTGGAAATGCGCGGCATCGACGTGGGCGGGCGCTGGGAGGCGGTGGCCGACGACTACGAGAGCTGGATCGGCAACCATACGAGCGCGCTGACCTCGCCGCACTGCGCGCTGGTGTTCGCCGCCACGGGCCGTGATGCGAAGCTCGACGAACTGATGGCGGCCCTCCGGGAGTTCGCCGCCGCAGACCGGGGCGCCCTGGGTCCCCGCTTCGCCGTCGCCGTCATTCCGGCGGCCGAAGCCGCCGTCGCCTACCAGCGCGGAGACTACCAGGGCGTGCTCGACAGCCTGCTGCCGGCGCGGCGGCTGCTATGGCAGATGGGCGGCAGCCACGCCCAGCGCGACCTGTTCTTCCAGATCATGGCCTATGCCGCGGCGCAGTTGGGCCGCGCCGACCTGTTGGCGATCCTCCTGGACGACGTGAGGTCCATCGGCTTCGCACAGGTGGACCAGCGGGCGAGCTACGCCGACGTCGCCGCCGCTTGAGCGCGCCGCCTTCGTACCGTTGGCCGGAGAGTAGGAAAACGTGTCATTGCTGATCCGAGAGGCGGACGCTGGCGATTTCGAGGCCATCTGGCCCATCTTCCGGGAGGTCGTCGCCGCCGGCGATACGTACGGATTCGATCCTGAAACCGACCGGGAGGCGGCGCGGGAGATTTGGATGTCGCTGCCCGAGCGCACGCTGGTCGCCGAGTTGGATGGACGGATCGTCGGCACCTACTACCTGAAACGGAATATGGCGGGCCCCGGCGGACACGTCTGCAATTGCGGTTACATGGTTCTTGGGACGAGCCGCGGGCTCGGCGTGGCCACGGCCATGTGCGAGCACTCCCAGGCGCTGGCGATCGAACTGGGGTATCTGGCGATGCAGTTCAATCTCGTTGCGTCCTCCAACGGGAACGCGGTGGCGCTCTGGGAGCGGCTGGGCTTCGAGATCGTCGGGCGGCTTCCAAGGGCGTTCAACCATCCCGCCCGAGGCTATGTCGATGCCTACGTCATGTACAAATGGCTCGGCGAAGACCGGCCATGAGCGCGACGGTCCCGGCCGTCAGCCGGTCGAGTCCCGCATCATCTCCAACGCGAGTTGAAGATTAGCCGGGTCCGGTTTCAGTTCGCCGGCGTGAATCTTGGCGGTGATCTCGGTGACCGCGGCATTGGCCGGGGCCGTCCCGCCGTTCGCCGCGCTTTCCTCCGCAACCAGTCCGTTGATCAGGTCGACCTCGCTGTAGCGGCCCTTCAGGTGGTCCTGGAGGACGCAGTCCCGCGCGGCCGGACCGATATCGGCGCCGAGCTTGTCGTAGAGGGTCTCCAGCAGCTGATTGGTCTCCCGGATATCGTCCTCCGTAAGTCCGAAGATCGGTTGGATGGCGTAGCCCCGGCGTTGGCCGGCGTGCAGGGCCTCCGTTCCAGCCTTGAGGACGAATTCCCGAAGTCCGGGCAGCTTGTTGGCTTCGTGCATGGTCAGTCCGAGCATCGCCAGCGGACCCAGGCACATGGTGTTGACCACCAGCTTCATCCATTTGGCCGGCAGGATTTCGCCGGTCACCGAAACCTGGCCGACATGGCTCAGGATTTCCCGAACCTCGTCGATCCTCTCCGCCATCTCCGGGTTGAGCGCGCCGATGCCGAACCATGTCTTGGCGGGCGGCGTATTCCGCTGAACGAGGCCGGGGGTGAATATCTCCGACGACAACTCGACCACGCAGCCGAGCGTCCGCTCCGGGCCGGCCACGTCTTCGATGATCCCGGCGGTCATGGCGTTCTGGATGCCGATCATCAGCCCGTCTTCGGCGAGATGGGGCTCCATCAGTTGGGCCATCCACCGGGTGTCATACGCCTTGGGCATCACGAGGACGAGGTCGAAGGTCCTGTTCAAGCCGGCCACGTCGCAAAGATGGTGCGCGTCGACGTCGGCGTGCTTCTCTTCCTCCGGCATCTTGATGGTTAGGCCGTTCGTCCGCATGGCTTCCACATGGGCGGGCCACTGGTCGATCATGGTGACGTCCAAGCCGGCTTGGGTGAGGTCGGCGCCGGCGCAACTGCCGTTGGCGCCGGTACCGATGATGGCGATGGAAGGATTCACGCAGCACTACTCCGTTTGCGGTGTCCGAGCCGCCATCATGCGCGCCGGAATTGGACACGCAAGGGCCAAGACGATCCAAAATTCGCGTCGGACGGCGCGAATTTACGAATTCCCGGCTTGCGCCGCCGGAGGATTTTTCTAATTTTCACCTCATGCAGCTTGCAACCGACCGCGAGCGGGTGGTTGCGGTCCTGGGACCGACAAACACCGGCAAGACCTACCTGGCATTCGAGCGGATGCTCGGCCATGGCAGCGGCGTTATGGGTTTTCCGCTTCGTTTGCTGGCGCGGGAGAATTATGACCGGGCGGTCGCCGCCAAGGGATCCCGCGAGGTCGCGCTGATTACGGGCGAAGAGAAAATCGTCCCCCCATACGCAAAGTATTTCTTCTGCACCGTGGAAAGCATGCCGATGGAGCGCGAGGCGGCTTTCGTCGGAATCGACGAGGTGCAGCTGGCGGCCGATCCGGATCGCGGCCATATCTTTACCGACCGCATCCTTCGGGCGCGCGGCACCGAAGAGACCATGTTCATGGGCGCCGAGTCGATCAAACCGCGGCTCAGCCAGCTGGTGCCGGGTATCGAGTTCATGGCGCGCCCACGTTTCTCCAAGCTGAACTATGCGGGCCACAAGAAGATCGTCCGGCTCCCCGCCCGCTCGGCGGTCGTCGGGTTCAGCGCCGCCGACGTCTATGCGATCGCCGAACTGATCCGCCGCCAGCGCGGCGGCGCCGCAATCGTCATGGGCGCGCTGAGTCCGCGAACCCGGAATGCCCAGGTGGCCCTCTTCCAGAACGGCGACGTGGACTATCTCGTCGCGACCGACGCCATCGGCATGGGCCTCAATATGGACATCGATCACGTCGCTTTTGCGGCGTTGGGCAAGTTCGACGGCCATCACGCCCGCGGTTTGAGGGCGGAGGAGCTGGCCCAGATCGCCGGCCGCGCCGGCCGGCACATGAGTGACGGCACCTTCGGGACCACGGGTGACGCCGGGGAAATCGAGCCGGAAATCATTCAGCGGATCGAATCCCATGAATTTGACCGGCTGAGACAGATTTGCTGGCGAAACCCGGTTCTGGATTTCAGCACACTCGCCTCGCTGGGAGAAAGTTTGCAACGGGCCCCCGATCTGCCCGGCCTGATCCGGGTCCGCGAGGCGCAGGACGAACGCGCCCTTGCCGATCTGGCTCAAAACCCCGCCATCGCCGATCGGGCCGCTGCCGAAAGCGACGTGCGGCTGCTTTGGGACGTGTGCCAGATCCCCGATTTCCAGAAGCTGATGAGTGACACTCACGTGAGACTATTGGGGCAGGTCTATACCCATCTCATGGACGGCAACGGCCAACTGCCCAACGACTGGGTGGCCGGTCATGTCAGCGGCATCGACAGGCCGGACGGCGATATCGAGACTCTGCTCGCCCGAATCAGCCGGGTGCGCATCTGGACCTACATTTCCCACCGGGCCGATTGGCTGAACGACCCGGAGGCCTGGCAGGGCCGAACGCGAGAAATCGAGGACAAGCTCTCCGACGCCCTGCACGACCGCCTCACTCAACGGTTCGTCGATCAGCGGACCGCGGTGCTGATGAAACGGCTGCAGGACCGGGAAGATTTGACCGCCCTGGTCGACGGGTCCGGAGACGTTCTGGTCGAAGGGCATTATGTCGGCCGCATGGACGGATTTCGCTTTACCCCCGACCGCGCCGATGGCGACCTGGCCGGCCGGGCGGTGACCAATGCGGCCATGAAGGCCCTCAACGCCGAGATCAATCGCCGGATCACCCGGCTCGAAAAGGCGGCCGCCGGCGATCTGGTCCTCGACGATCAGGGACTCATCGAGTGGGAGGGACAGGCTCTCGCCCGCTTGCTGCCCGGCCGCTCGCCCCTTCTGCCGAAGCTTGGAATTCTCGGCAGCGAGCTGCTGGACGGAACCGCGCGCGGCCGGGTCGAACGGGTTCTCGGCGAGTGGCTGCGCAATCGGATCGCAACCGATCTGGAGCCCTTGGTGCGGGCGACCGGGAGCACGGACCGGGGTCCGGTCCGCGGTTTGATTTTTCGCCTGGAAGAGGGCCTCGGCAATATCCGGCGGGAAGAGGTCGCGGACGAACTGGCCAAGCTGCCCCAGGAAGATCGCGCGGCGCTGCGGCAATTCGGCGTCCGCATCGGGCGGGATAGCCTCTATCTGCCAAGACTGTTGAAACCGAAATCGGCGCGGCTTGCCGCCATTCTGGCCGCGGTGCACGGCAAGTTCAGCCCCATTCCGCCCATTCCGCCCGCGGGCCGCTCGTCGGTCCGAATATCGGAGGCGGATGACCAGAAAATCCTCGGTGCCGCCGGCTACCGTGTATTGGGAAGGCTCGCCGTCCGCATCGATCTGCTCGAGCGCCTGTTGTCCCTGGTCTGGAAGGATCTCCCCAAAACCCCGGCCAAGGTGACGCCCGAGATGCTCAACCTGTTGGGTTGCGGCGAGGAGGATATGGACGGCGTGCTCAAGGCAACCGGTCTTCGGCGCCGGCAGACGGTCGACGGTATTGCGTATTTCCCTCCCCGCCGCCCAGCGCCCGGCCCGAAGAAGCGGAAACCCAAATCCGGACCACCGAAGGAAACGGTCGACGAGGATTCGCCCTTCGCCAAACTTCGCGAAATCGTGGACACCCGATGACCGACCAGGCATCGATCCGCATCGACAAGTGGTTGTGGCATGCAAGGTTCGTAAAGACCCGAAGTCTCGCGGCCAAACTGTGCCAAGGCGGCAAGCTGCGGCTCAACGGCGAGCATATCTCCAAGTCCCATCAGGCGCTCCGGCCCGGGGACGTGCTGACGTTTCCGCTCGGCCCTCATATCCGGGTCGTCAAAGTCGTCGCGCTCGGCGAGCGGCGCGGTCCGGCGGCCGAGGCGCAAGGGCTCTACGAAGACCTGGCGCCGCCCGAGCGCCGTCCCGGGGCGTCCGAACCTCGGACCGCCAAGCTATCCCGGGAACCGGGCAGCGGCCGTCCGACGAAGTCGGAACGCCGGGCGATCGATCGGCTGATGAACCGCTGACCGAGACGCGGCAAACGGATCGCCGCGGGTGCTTGCCGGGCTCCGGGCGCCATGCTAGGCAACGGCATGATCAATAGATTCAAGGCGCTGTTTGCAACCGCCGATACCGGCGCGGCCGGCGACCTTGGCCGGGATGAGGAACTGCACCTCGCCGCGGCCGCCCTGCTGGTGGAATCCGCCTGCCTCGACGGTCATTTCGACGGGGATGAACGGTCCAGCATCGAACGGCTGCTCAAGGAGCGGTTCGAATTGGAAGAGGATGAAGTCTCCTCATTGGTGGCCGATGCCGAGGAAGCGGTTGCGGAGTCCGGCGAACTTTACGGCTTCACCAAGGTGATCAAGGACCGCTACTCCAGCGAAGAGCGGGTGGAAATGATCGAAATGTTGTGGGAAGTGGCTTTTGCGGACGGCCGGCTCGATCATTTCGAGGACAATCTCATTCGGCGGGTCGGCGGACTGATATTCGTGTCCGACCGGGATCGGGGCGACGCCAGGAAGCGGGTCATGGCGAGGCTTGGCATCACCCAAGGCGCAGTGTAAGAAAGAAACGGCCGCCGAGGGGAGTGGCGGCTCAAGTATCACGGAGATTGGAATGACATACGTCGTCACTGAAAACTGCATCAAATGCAAGTACATGGACTGCGTCGAGGTTTGCCCGGTGGATTGCTTTTACGAGGGCGAGAACATGTTGGTGATCAATCCCGACGAGTGCATTGATTGCGGCGTGTGCGAACCGGAATGCCCGGCGGAGGCGATCCTCCCGGATACCGAGGACAACCTCGATAGCTGGCTGGAACTGAATACGAAATTCTCGGCATCGTGGCCCAATATCACCGTGAAGGGTGAATCGCCGGCCGATGCGGATGAATGGAAAGACAAGCCTGACAAGCTGTCTCAGCTGAGCGAGGCGCCGGGCCCGGGGTCCTAAGGGCGCTTCCGCCCTCCAACGGTCTGATTTCAGACCGGTCTCCTTTTTCCTTCGGGTAACCGTTCCGGAAACGGGGTGAACACCTGACAAACCTGTGTTTTTGTGCTATATGATGCCGATGCCGAGCCGCGCGCTCGGCATTGGCATTTGGGGTTACGGTCAATACATCGAGCGTCCACAGGCGAGCGTCCGCAAACGAGTGCCCAAGACGCGGCATCGGATATCGCCGCGTCACTATGGAAATTTAATGGTTGAAACACGGTGACGGCCGATGGGTCCGACTTCGGCCCGAATCCGGCGGTTCCGGCACCAAGAACCGAGAAGGTAGTATGGCAACCAAGGCAACCAAGGCAACCAAGGCAACCAAGACAACCAAGGCGACCAAATCGACCAAATCGACGACCAAGACAAAGAAAGCGGCGAAGGCCCCCGCGAAGCCGGCCAGGAAGGCGAAGCCTGCGGCAAAGGCGTCGAAAACCGCGAAACCGGCAACCAAGGCGACGGCCAAGACCACGGCAAAGGCCGCGGCCAAGACCACGGCGAAGGCGGCTGCAAAACCAAAGGCGGCAGCGAAACCGGCGCCCGCGAAGACCGCCAAGCCAGCGCCCAAGAAGAAGGCGGCGGAGCCGAAGTTGGCGTTCAAGGCCGGCGACTACGTGGTTTACCCGACCCATGGGGTCGGGTTGGTTTCCGGAATCGAAAAGGAGACCATCGCCGGGCACGACCTCCGGCTAGTGGTGGTCACGTTCGACACTGATCGCATGACCCTTCGGGTGCCGACCGACAAAATGGAGGTATCGGGTCTCCGCAAGTTGAGCAGCCGCAAGGTGATGGACAATGCGGTGACGACGCTCAAGGGGCGGGCGCGGATCAAACGCACCATGTGGAGCCGCCGGGCCCAGGAATACGAAGCCAAAATCAACTCCGGCGATCCCGTATCCATCGCCGAGGTGGTGCGCGACCTCCACCGCAATGTCGGCCAGCCCGATCAATCGTTCAGCGAGCGGCAGATTTACGAAGCGGCCTTGGAACGGCTCGCCGGCGAGTTCGCGGCCGTCGAGAGCATCGAGAAGGAAGAAGCGACCGAGAAGCTGGAGCAGGTCCTGAACGCTGCTTAAAGCGAATTGGGCGGGGCGTTAGCGAATTTTTAACGCCCCGCCTTTTTATTGGATGGAACGATCCCCATTGCCTGGCACGGACAGTTCCTCTCATGGAAGTTGCGGAAAAATTTGCGGTTATTCGCGCATCAGGGCGCTACTGGACGGTTGGCGCCGTTCATAGCGAGGCCGACCGGCTGCAAGATCTCCATCGCCGGATGGAGCAGCGGCTGAAGGACAACGACAAACTCGTCTATCTCGGAAATTTTCTCGGCATCGGGGCCGCGGCCGTCGAAACGGTTGATGAAATGCTGCTTTTCCGCAGGCGCTTCCTCGCCCGGCCTCGGGCTCACATCAAGGATTATGTAATCCTGCGGGGCGCGCAGGAGGAGATTTGGCAAAAGCTGCTCCAGATTCAGATGGCCCTCAATCCCGGCGAGGTGTTGAACTGGATGATGGAGCACGGCGCCGGACCGACGATGCAGTCCTACGGCGCCGACCCCGAAGACGCGCTTGCCGCCGTTCGGGAAGGCGTAACGGCGCTCAATCGCTGGGCCGCGTCACTGCGCGACCGAATCCGCGGCCTCGACGGCCATGCCGCGCTCATCGCCAGTCTGCGCCGGGCGGCGTACGGCGACGACGGCGGCATGTTGTTTGTACATTCCGGCCTCGATCCGGCCCGGCCGATTACCAGTCAGGCCGATGATTTTTGGTGGAATAGCCAGGGTTTTGATGAAATTACCGCACCCTACGGCACCTACCGCCGTATCGTACGCGGGCACGATCCTCGTGGCGGCGGCGTCCAAATCAACCCGTACACCGCGACGATTGACGGCGGTTGCGGTCACGGCGGAAATCTCGTTGCGGCGTGCTTCGACCCGCTGGGCGAGATGGTCGATCTGATCGAAGCCTAGGTTGGCCGGCGGCCGGCCGCTGCGTATCGTTTCCGGCGGGCAGACGGGAGTTGATCGGGCCGCTCTGGACGTAGCGCTCCTGCTCGGCTTCGAGATCGGCGGCTGGTGTCCCCGCGGCCGGCGCGCCGAAGACGGGCCCATATCCGAAACCTATCCGTTGGCCGAAACCCCAAGCGCCGACTACAGCGAGCGCACGGTCGCCAATGTGCGCGATTCGGACGCCACCCTTATTCTGGGCCGCGGACAACTGTCCGGTGGTACGGCTCTTACCCGTGACATCGCCCGGACGCGCAAGAAGCCGTTGCTGGTGCTCGATCTTCGAACGGCAACGCCGGATGATGCCGCCGCCTGGATCAAGCGGCAGGCAATTTCGGTCTTGAACGTGGCCGGGCCCAGGGAGAGCGCCGCCCCAGGCATCTACGGGGAGGCATCTAGCTACCTGCGGCAGGTGCTCGGCTCGGTCGCTGCTCGATAACGGTCTTCACCAGTTGGCCGGCCCGAAGGGGTTGGCCGGGTTCCAGCCCGTTCAGAACCCGGAAACGCTCCTCCCGGAGGTCGGAATAGGCCATCAGATCGGCGAACTTCTCCACCGTATCGCCGACGCCGACCGCGCGAATACGGATGCGGAGCGGTTTCACGGACCCCGCCTCCCGGCGGGTGATGGGTTTCATGCTGAATGTGGTTCGCCGTAACTCGGGATCGAGGCGATTGGTCCGGTCGGCCGGCGTGATGAACATGAACCGGTAGATCCGCTGGACGCTTTGCCGGATGGCGACCAGGCGAAGATCCGCCGCACCATAGGATCGACGGATTCGGGTGACGCCAGTCGCCCCTTGCATGCCGTTGACGGTGATGCCTTCGACGCCGGAAAGCCGCAACCGCTTCCCCCACACCGCCGTCAAGTACCGGGTCATCGGACCGGTGTAATTGCGCTTAATGTCAAATCGGATAACCGAGTTGGCGTTGTCCCGCGCGATCACCGCCCTTCGGCCGTTGAACAGGGTAAATCCGGGCGGCACCCGGAACTTGAAGAGAAGCTCGGGGTGGATGAATTCCTGTCCGCGGACGAATCCTTCCTTGGGATCGTCGCCGAACAACATCCCGTCGAGCGATGCCAGATAGTCGACCCGGCCGCGCTTCGTTCCGGCCGGGACATTGCCTCTCGCCGCCGCGATGGCCGCCCGCACACGCTCGAGCGGCCTCGGGTGGGTGGCGAGCAAATCAAACTGGTCCACCCGGTTCGGCGACTTGCCTCTTATTTTCGCTTCCAGCGCGGCATGGGCCCGCATTCGGGTAAGGAAGCTGGCCATGGCCTCGTCGGCATATCCGGTGCGGCTGAGATATCGCACGCCCAGCGAATCCGCCTCGAATTCCTGCTGCCGGGAAAATCCGCGCAACGTCAGATTGGCCAGCGTCCCGTAAACCTCGTTTGCCGCGCCGGACCCCAGACCGAGATCCAGCAGGACTGCGCCAATCCCGGCCGCAAACGTGCCGCCGTATCGCTCGGCCGAATGCCGGGCGGTGACGTGGCCGATCTCGTGGGCGATGACGCCTGCCAACTCCGCTTCGTCGCCGGCGAGCGCCATGAGGCCGCGGGTGACGTAGACATATCCGCCGGGGAGCGCGAATGCGTTGACCTGGTCCGAATTCAGGATGGTGAACGTAAAGCCGAGATCCGGCAATTCCGATGTTCTGGCCAGGTCCTGGCCGATCCGATTGACATAGGCAACGAGTTTCTCGTCTTCGTAGACGCCGCCGAATTGTTCGAGAATCTTGGGGTGCTCCTGCGCACCGATGTTCTTTTCATCGGCCAGGCTCATGCCGCCGGTGAAGATCCGCTTGCCCGTCGCCGGCGCGGTGGCGCACGCCGCCAGCCCGCCCATCAGCAGGATGAGGCCCAGAATCTTGGCTGTCTTTCGCCCGAGGATCATTCGCCGACGATCTCGATCTGCTCAGGGTGCGTCACCTCGATCATAGGGCCGTTGAAGGATTTCAGCCAGCCGCGGACACGGATGGTCTTGCCGGAAAGGGACGTGACGTCGATCCCGCTCGATTTGAACAGCCGCATCCACTTCGGGGCGATGGAAATCGTGAAATCGGTCCGCCAATCCGGCGAGAAATTCAGATAGGCGCGGCTTCTGATGATCGCCGCCGCCACGATCCGGCCCTCGACGATCTGGAAGCTGCCCATATGGCGTCCGGCATCCTCGGCGCGGCGAACCTGATAGAAGCGATGGCGCCAGATTCCGCGCCTGGTCGCCCTCGCTTCGCGCTCGAGCGCCAGCATGGCCGGGACGGCGGCCCGGTTGTCCGGAAGGGTATGGACCCGGGCCAGTCCCCGCCGCAGCAATTCGCCCTGGATCCAGAAATCGTTCGGTGTATAGAGATGGGCCAGCAGCCGGCCGTGCCGGTCCAACCGCTCGCCGCCGAACGCAAGCATCAATTCCCGGCCGAGCGCCAGTTCCTCGAGCGCGGCCCTTGCGCGATCGGCCAATGGCCATTTGCGGACATGGGGCCGCCCCGGCGGAGGTTTGGGCGCTCGAATGCCGGCCAGGCGAATTTCCCGGGATCGCCCGGCCGGCTTGGCGAGCACGACCGTATCTCCGTCAACGACGGATTCGATCCGGACCACCGCTCCCGGCGCAAGATCGGGCTCGATGGCGTGCGCGGCCTCGCCCGCGGCGCCCGCCGCCAAGACCCCGGCGAGTACCCCCGGCAGCATCCCCGGCGGAAGCCGCCGAACCGCTTTAGGTCGGGAGATTAATGAGTATGATGCAACGGCCATCGTTTTATGCGTTGGCTCCGAACCACCCTCCCTATCCTCAACTGGCGGAAACCATGGACGTCGCCTCAACCCAGTATCAGATGTTTCCGGAAATCGAGCCCTTCAGCTCCGGCATGCTCGATCTCGACGGACATCATAAGATGTACTGGGAGGTATCAGGCAACCCCGAGGGACGGCCGATCCTGTTTTTGCACGGCGGGCCGGGCGCCGGCGCGTCGGCCTCGCACCGCCGGTTTTTCGACCCCGAGCACTATCGGATCATCGTTTACGATCAGCGCGGTGCCGGGCGCTCCAAACCGTTTGCCGATGTTACCGACAACACGACACAGCACCTGATCGCCGACGTGGAGCGGCTGCGCGAGCATCTGGGGATCGACGGCTGGCTGTTGTTCGGAGGCTCCTGGGGCAGTTCCCTGGCGCTCGCCTATGCCATTGCCCACCCGCACCGGGCCCAAGGCATGATCCTCCGGGGCCTGTTCCTGTGTACCGCTGCTGAAGTGGATTGGTTCCTCGGCGGTATCGCGCGGGTGTTTCCAGAGCCATGGCGGGAGTTCCTGGAGTTTCTGCCGGACGACGAGCGCCGGAATCCGCTCGGCAGCTATCATGCGCGCCTGATGAGCGAGGACCCGACCGTCCATGGCCCGGCGGCCCGGACGTGGGCGCGGTTCGAGGGCGCGTGCTCGACATTGCTGCCGAATCATCGCGGCGTTTCCGGGTTGGAGTCCGGCCGCGCGGCGCTGGCCCTGGCGCGCATCGAGGCGCATTATTTCGTCAACGGCCTGTTCCTTCCCGATACGTATTTCTACGATCATCTCGACACGATCCGGCATCTTCCGGCCGTCATCGTGCAGGGCCGCTACGACATGGTCTGCCCGATGATCACCGCGGACGCCTTCACCGCCGCCTGGCCGGAGGCGGATTACATGATTGTTCCGGATGCCGGCCATTCGGCCATGGAGCCGTCCATCCGCTCGGCGCTCGTCGGCTGTACCGAGCGGTTCAAGACCCGGGGGATCTAGCCCGCATTTCTCACCAGGGTCATGGTCTGCCCGGCGCTCTATGCTATAACCCGGGCTACCGGCCCCGTAGCTCAGCTGGATAGAGCACCAGATTCCTAATCTGGGGGTCACAGGTTCGAATCCTGTCGGGGTCGCCAGCATTGCGTGGGCCAGGGGGAAGACGATGCCGGTAAGAATCGAGGGCGGATGCGCCTGCGGCGCCGTACGCTACCGGTCGCCCGAAGCGCCCAAATTCTCCTTCCATTGCCATTGCCGTCAATGCCAGCAAGCCACCGGCACCGGCCATTCGAGCCTGCTGATGGTGCCGGCCGCTACGCTGGAGATCGAGGGAGAGCTCAAGTTCTTCGAGACGACCGCCGACAGCGGCAACGCGGTGAGCCACGGTTTCTGTCCCGATTGCGGCTCCCCCCTGATCAGTTTCAGCGCCGGCTATCCGGACAATCGCTACGTCATGGCCGGCAGCCTGGATGATCCAAGCGGCTTCGAACCGCGGAAAGCGATATTCGTGGAGTCGGCTCACGCCTGGGACCATATGGACCCCAAACTGACCGGCTAGTCCCCCCTGCGGCGGCCGAGTGGCCTCCTAATGGCCCCCTAATGGCCCCCTAATGGCCCCCTAATGGCCCCAAGTATTGTCGTAGTCCCGCTTGGCCTCCTCGGTCAGGAATTCATCCTCGATTTCCTGAACGCGGTCGCCGCCGGTGAGTGATTTTTGATCGGCCCGGCCCCATTTGGATTGCCGTGCGCGCTCGTGGAATTCGTCCAGCGCGACCGGGCCCCGTTCGAACATGTCGTTCATCACCTCCCAGGCGGCCTGCATGCCGACGGTTGCGAAATAGACCGGGTAAAGGGCGATCCGGACACCCAGCTGGTCGTACTCTTCGAGGCTTGGCGCGGGCTCCTCGCGGCCGCCCCAGATCACCTGAACCGGGGCCGGTATCTCACGGCAGGCGCGCTCCAGATCCTTGCGCGTCTCCACGGAATTCAGCCAGACGTAGTCGGCGCGGCCTTCTTCCACATAGGCGATGCAGCGCTCCAGCGCCTGCTCGAAATCCCCGCCTTCGGCGCCCAGGCTGTCGTTTCGGGCGCAGATCAGGAAATCCGGCGCTGCCTCGTCGCGGGCCGCCGCCGCGGCCTTCATCTTGCCGACGTGCTCGTCCATGGAAATCACCCTCCGCCCCGCGAGGGTCGCCGATTTCTTGGGAGCTTCCTGGTCCTCGATATTCATCGCCGCCAGTCCGGCCGCGGCGATCTCCCGTACGGCAAAGTGGACGTTGACCGCATTGCCGAATCCCGTGTCCGCGTCGAGCTGGAGCGGAATGGATGTTCTCGAGGCGCAATGCCGTCCGTGGTCCACCATATCCCGAAGCCCCAGAATTCCATTGTCCGGCACGCCCAACAGGAACGCCGCCATCTGCGATCCGGCGAGGAAGAAGGCCTCGTAACCGATTTCCTCGGCCATTCTGGCGTAAAGGGGACTGAAGCCGCCCGGCATGACCGTTACGCGGTCGCGATCCAGGATTTCTCTCAGCGATTGACGTTTCTGGTGGGTGTCCGGCTTCTCGCTCACCGTATGTCTCCGATAATTCGTTTTCGCCCGTCCTCGCGCCAGTCTATGGTTTGGACCAGGATCGGCAATCCAAAGAAGGGGGGGATCGATGCTGAAGCTCTATCACTTTTGGAGCTCGACCTGCTCCAAAAAGGTTCGCATAGCGCTGGCCGAAAAGGGCCTGGACTGGGAAAGCCGTCACATCGACCTCGGTCCGAAGCAGGAAAATACCGAGCCGTGGTACGTGAAGCTGAACCCCAACGGGGTCGTTCCGACCCTCGATCATGACGGCCGGATCATCATCGAATCCAACGTGATCATCGAGTACCTGGACGACGTCTTTCCCGACATCCATTTGCGGCCCGGGGACGCCTACGGGCGGGCGCAAATGCGCATCTGGCTGGACCGGACCGAACATGTGGTCCACAGGAACGTCAATATGATCTCGTTCAACAGGCGGTTCCTGCCGCGCCTTGCGGAGAAATCGGATGCGGAAAAGGAGGCGGTGATCAACCGGATGCCGAACCTGGAAAAGCGCCGGGAAATGTTGCGGCGGCTGAGGGCGGGCGTGTCGGTGGACGACGAGGCGCAAGCCGAGGCCGCGCTTGCCGGGGTGATGGATATGATGGAGGTGCAACTCGGGCAGACGCCATGGCTGGCCGGAGAAGAGTTTTCCCTCGCCGATATCTGCATTACCCCGTTCATCGAACGGTTCGGGGCCAACGGGCTGACCGCGCTGATCGATTGGCGGTCGCGGCCGGCGGTCGGAGACTGGTGGCGGCGCATCCAATCCCGGCCGTCCTATGACGAAGGGATGAATTTCCCAAACCCGGCGGCGGCCTGAGCCAGAGACCGAGCCAGGCCCCGCTAGCGAGGCTCCACGCCAAACCTGTATCCGCTGCCGACGACGGTCAGGATGATCGCCGGCCGGCGGGCATCGGCTTCGATTTTCTTGCGCAGGCGGCTGATCAGGACGTCGATGACCCGCTCCGAGGGGCCGTCCTCGTCCCGGCTGATGGCGTCCAGAAGAAAGGCCCGCGAAAGCACCCGGTTGGGCGCGTTGACCAATGCCGACAGCAGGTTGAACTCGGCGTTGGTCAGCGGAATGACCTCGCCGCCCTGGCGGCTCAAGGTGTGTCCGGCAATGTCCAAGATGAAATCCGCGAACGCCACCGATTGCCGGCGCCGGGTATCGACCGCCGTCCCCTCTCCATCGGAGCGCCCCAACAGGTTCCGGATCCGCAGGACCAACTCCTCCGGATCGACGGGTTTGTTGAGGTAATCATCGGCCCCAACCTCCAGGGCGGTAATCCGGTCGTCCCGGCCTTTGCGCGCCGTCAGAACGATGATCGGCGTCCTGGAACGCGCCCGAACCTGCCGGGCGAGGGTCAAACCGTCCTCGTCGGGGAGAGTGAGGTCGAGGAGGACCAGGTCGACGGGCTTGCCATTGAGCAGGCCCAGCGTTTCCGTCCCGGTGGCCGCGACGCTGACCCGAAACCCCTCTTTCTCCATATAGGCGGCCAAGAGGGATTGGACGAATTCGTCATCCTCGACAATAAGCAGGTGAGGTTTCATCTCTAAAAAAATCTCTTGTTTTCAATCAATTATGATTTATTTCGATGCAATCCGCCGCTTGCTCTTCACATCAATTAACATATTTAACACACTTTAACATGGGCATTATGGCGCCAGACCATTGAAGCAAGCAGGGGGTAGGGAACGTGGCCGACATCGAACTGAACCGTATCCTGCACGTGGACGATGAAAGCGATATCCGGCAGGTCGCGCGGCTGGCGCTCGAGACGGTCGGCGGTTTTACGGTCGAAGGATGCGCGTCCGGGCGGGAAGCGCTCGAAAAGGGCCCGCGTTTTGCGCCTCAGTTGATCCTCCTGGACGTGATGATGCCCGGACTGGATGGTCCGGCGACATTCGAGGCGATGAAGGAGATCGACGGGCTGAGGGAGGTCCCGGTGGTGTTCGTGACGGCCAAGGCGATGCCGTCGGAGTTGCGGCGATTCCTCGATATGGGCGCCGCCGGGGTCATCGCCAAACCGTTCGATCCCATGGCCATTTCCGGCCAGCTTCGTGAAATCTGGCGGCAAGCCGTGAGTGATCCGGAAGCAAAATTCGCCGAGAAATTCGAGGCGCTCCGCAAGGCCTATGCAGGGCGGCTGGATGAGCGTCTGAAGGAAATGGAAGGCCAGCGCGACGCACTCGCCTCGGCTTCCGGAAGCGACGGTGAGACGGTGGAGCGCATCTCGCGGGCCGCCCATAAGCTCGCGGGAAATGCCGCGACGTTCGGGTTTGCGGAACTGGGCGACGCGGCGGCCCAGTTGGAGACGGTGTGCGAAGGAGCCGGCAAGGACGGCGCGCTGCCGGATTCGATCCGCCAGGAGATCGTCGACCGCGTCGGCGCCCTGCGGGCGTTGATCGGTTAGTGGCGCCCGGCGTGCCGCGCAATATATTGGAGCTGTTGTTTTTCGACGGCTTCGTATCCAGCAGTCCGGATATAAGAAACAACCGGGCGATGTCCCGATATCATTTTTCGGTGTTCCCTGTTCGCGAACCGTCGACCGAGGAGGTGGTTCATGTCAATTGACCGGTTTCGGTCCCGACTCAGGCCGCCAGGTCTGCTTTACGTGGATGTGTACCCGTACCATCTCTCGCCGTCCGGAGAACTTGAGTTTCTGCTCCTAAAGCGGCGCGGCGATATCGTCCTGCCGAATGTTTGGCAGCCGGTGTCGGGAAAAATCAAGGAAGGTGAAAAGTTCGGTGAAGCGTTCATCCGGCAGGCCGCACAAAAGACGGGTCGGCGCCCTCTCCGCGTGTTTGCGCTCGACACCGTGAACACTTACTTCGATGCCTACTATGACACCGTGATGCTTGTTCCCAGTGCCGCCTGCCGGCTTTTCGACAAGACCGTCGCGTTGGACGCGGATTTGCATGTCGAATTCAGATGGGTGGATCTGGCGCGGTTCGAGGCAATCGTGAAATTCGACCATCAGAGAGAAACGGCGCGCAAGATCAGCGCAATCGTCCTCGAACAGCCTGGGCGGGGCCACTACAGCGAAATTCCGGTGAGTTGAGACGGCAGATCTCGTTCGGCAATCGGCCTTCAAGCGGCACCGGTCTCCCCGTTCTCCCCAGTGCCAAAAAAAGAACCGGAATTTCGGTATCCGAAACTCCGGTGGAAAGTTCATTGGGGGGGAATTCGTGTTAGCAAAAATGCATCAAATGAATTCGTTTCGCTGGTCGGGCCGGGAAATTCAGCCTCCTGTGCCGCGCACTATAGCAGGCCGCTATCGGGAGCGGGTGAATGCGGTATTGACGGCGTATGAACGGATGTTAAAGGGAATGTCAACGTGGATCAGTCGTTCTTCTTGTCCGCGCCGGCGGCGGTGAATTGCGCCAGAAAGGCTTTCTGCATCTGCTCGAAAGCATCCAGTCCGCTCGGCAGCCAATTTTTGGCGATGGCTTCGGGGTCCGCGGAGCCCAGATAATCCATCATCCGCTCCTCGATCTGCTTCATGATCGCCGCGTTCATCTGTTCGACCGGCGGAAGCCCAAAAAAAGCGCGTGCTTCCTCGGGCGTGCAATCGATATCGATAGAGAATTTCATCTTGGATGGCCCCCCATGCCCTCTAGGACTTGACCTTGACGTAGCTGCCGGGCGCAGGCTCGATGACCTTCAGTTTGCCCGCACCGGGCTTGCGGGCGGCAACCTTGTTGCCGGATTTCCGGGAAAGCCACTTGTCCCAGTCGGGCCACCAGGAGCCCGGCGTTTCGGCCGCCTCGCCGTACCATTCGTCGAACGTGCCGTACGATTTGCGTTTGGTATTGGTCCAGTGCTGATACTTCTGCTTCTCCGGCGAATTGATGACGCCGGCAATGTGCCCGGAGCCGGCCAGCACGAAACGAACGGGCCCGCCGTAGATGCCGGTTGCCTTGAAGACCGACGCCGCCGGGGCGATATGGTCTTCCTTGGACGCCTGCAGGTAGATCGGGATCTTGATGGCGGAGAGGTCGACGGGTTCTCCCAGAACCTCGAACCGGTTTTTCGCCGACAGCTTGTTGTCCTGATACATGTCGCGCAGGTAGTCCATCAGCAAGGCCGCCGGAAAGCGGGTCGAATCGGCGTTCCAGAACAACAGGTCGAATGCCGGCGGCGCCTTGCCCAGCAGGTAATTGTTGACCACGAAGTACCAGATGAGGTCGTTGGCGCGCAGCATGTTGAAGGTCGACGCCATGGACGCGCCGTCCAGGTAACCCTTTTCGGCCACCTGCTTCTCCAAGGCATCCACCTGCGTCTTGTCGGTGAACAGCTTGAGTTCACCCGCCTCTTCGAAATCGACCTGGGCGGCGAAAAACGTGGCGGCGGTGATGCGGTCGTCCCCATGGGCCGCCATGTAGGCCAGCGTGGCGGCGAGCAGGGTCCCGCCGATGCAGTAGCCTATGGCGGTCACCCGGCGTTCGCCGGTGGCCTGTTCAACCGCGTCCAGGGCGGAAAAAATCCCGTCCCGGATATAATCGTCGAAGCTCTTGCCGGCCATGGTCTCGTCGGGATTGACCCATGACATGACGAAGACCGAATACCCTCGGTCCGTTGCCCAGCGAATGAAGGAATTATCGGGCCGGAGGTCGAGGATGTAGAACTTGTTGATCCACGGCGGCACGATGAGGAGCGGCTTGGCGTAGACCTTTTCGGTGGTCGGGTTGTACTGAACCAGTTGGAAGAACTCGTTCTGGAAGACCACGCCGCCTTCCGAGACCGCGACGTTCTTGCCGACTTCGAATGCATCCATGTCGGCCTGCTTGATGCTCAGCGTGCCGTCGCTGTTGCTGAAGTCCTCCATCAGATTCTTGAAGCCGTTGACGAGGTTCTCGCCGTTGCTCTCGGCGGTCTCCCTGACGACGACCGGGTTGGTGAGGGCAAAGTTGCTGGGGCTCAGCGCATCGACGATCTGACGGCTGTAGAACTCCATCTTCGCCATGTCTTCCGGTTCCAGGCCGTCCACTTCGCCCACCAGCCGCTTGAGCCAATTGGCGTTCAAGAGGTAGGACTGCTTGAAATAGTCGAAGATGGGATGCTCCTCCCAGGCCGGGTCCTTGAACCGGTTGTCGCCGGGTTCCGGGCCGACGACGGGCTGGGCGTCCGCCTCTTGGTTGAACAGGCGCTGGGTCGTGTTGAGCCACAGGGACTGATAGCCGCGCCAAAGCTCCATCTGCGCATCCATGACCTTGGCCGGGTCCAGCTTGGCGTTGGCCAGCGGACTTGCCGCGGGCACCGTGTCCCGATCGGTCTTGCCGCTGCCGGCCTCGCCGCTCTTTTCCGATTTTGCGCCGCCGCTGGCCGAATCCGGAGACCACGCCTCCATCCAGGCGTTCATCGCCCGGCCGTATCCCGCCGCCAGCTGCGTCATGCTTTCGGTCAGGTCGGGCAGGCCGGGCTGGTCTGTCTCGCCCTTCTTGTTCTTGTTGTTTGTGGTGCTCATCGGGAGCCGTTCTCCGGGTCCAGCGTGTCGGGATCAGTACATATGCTGTCCGCCGTTGACCGACAAGGTCGAACCGGTAATGAAACCGGCCTCGTCGGCAACGAGGAAAAGGACGGTGCGGGCGATTTCCTCCGCCTTGCCCAGGCGGCCGACCGGGATTCTGGCAATGATCTTCTCGAGAACCTGCTCCGGCACGGCGGCGACCATGTCCGTATCGATATAGCCGGGGGCGACGGCGTTGACGGTGATGCCTTGGGCTGCGCCCTCCTGCGCCAGCGCCTTGGTGAAACCGTGAATGCCGGACTTGGCCGCGGCATAGTTCACCTGGCCGTATTGTCCGGCCTGACCGTTGATCGAGCCGATATTGACGATGCGGCCGAACTTGCGCTCGCGCATTCCTTCGATGACCGTGCGGCTCATGTTGAAGCAGGAGCCCAGGTTGGTATCGATAACCGCCTGCCAGTTCCCGGCATCCATCTTGTGCATGGTGCCGTCCCGGGTAATGCCGGCGTTGTTCACCAGGACCTCCACCGGTCCCAATTCTTCGGTAATCTTCGCAACGCCCGCGACGCACTCATCGTAATTCGAGACATCGAACCTGTACGCCGGAATGCCGGTCTCGCCGGCAAATTTCTTGGCGCGTTCGTCGTTGCCGCCATAATTGGCCGCCACGGTGTATCCGGCGTCCTTGAGGGCAACGCTGATGGCGGCCCCGATGCCGCGGGTGCCGCCCGTTACGATCGCTATTCGGCTCATATCCTCTCTCCCCTGCTGAACGCCCACGGAGTGCCGCCGGTTTTTCGCCGGACGCAGGGTCTCCGAGGCGGTGGGTTTACTTTAACATTCCAAAATACAATCGAAAAATCCGTGCCGTACGGTCCGCGCTCGGGCACCGAGCGCATAAAAGAAGAGCGTGATACCGGGCGGGAATCACGCTCTTCTCGGGAAGCGTACTCGGGTTGCCTAGGCGGAGACGAAGGGCTTTACGAAGCTCTCGACGGCCCCGTCGAAACGGCCCTTGATCGGCTCGAAGCTCTTGACCGCGGTGTCGGCGGCGATCTTGTTGAGCTTGGTGGTCTGGGCAATCACGCGGTTGACCGAGGTGTTGACGGCCTCGACCTGCAGATCCATCAGCTCCTGCGGATTTTTGACCGCGAAGCTCTTCTGCAGCAGGTCCATGTTCTCGGCGGCCGCCTTCTTGGTGTAGTCGACCATGGAGGCGTAGTAGGCCTCGGCGCCGGCAACGGCAACGGAGGAAGCCGCTTCGACGGCCTCGATGTTGTCCTTGCCGTAGGACATCAGCTTGTCATAGGAGATCTTGGCGACGTCCATTTGCTCCTTGCCGTAGGCGCTGGCGTTCCTGTAGCCCTCGGCGGCGGCATCGGCGCCGATGTTCATCACGTTCTTCAGGGTCTCCTGGCCGACCGAGCTAATGGTCTCGATGGTCTCGGCGGCGGCCTCGGCGGCGGGTTTCGCGGTGCTTGCTTTCGCTTTGGTGGTCATAACTGGCTCCTTACATCCAAAAGTCAGGCAAATTCATGTTTTGCGTGACGAAATTTTGCATTGCAAAAAGATATATAATCCCCATGAATCCTCGTGTCAACGAGTTTTTTTGCATTGCAAAATATTTTGCACTACAAAATACCGGTCCAATATGTCAGACTGAAGCAAGATGCCGGCTCAAGGGGTTTGCCGGTGGTCCATTTACGAGGACGGATGCATGGCCAAACGGCAGAAGAATCCGGACGACGTCGTCATTATCAAGAAATACGCCAATCGGCGCCTCTACAATACGGCCGTCGCGGAGTTCGTCACCCTGGACGATCTCCATAGGATGGTTAATGACGGCACCGACTTCGCGGTGAAAGACGCCAAGTCGGGCACCGACATAACCACCTCCATATTGGCTCAGATCATCGCCGAAGAAGAGAGCAAGGGGCACAACCTTCTGCCGCTCAATTACCTCCGGCAGCTCCTGAGCTTCTACAATGATGGTGTCGGTCAATACCTGTCCACTTATCTCGAACAGAGCATGGATAACTTCTCCAACAATCAGCAGCATATCATGCAGCAGATGCAGGAGATGTTCGGCGGCGCCGGCGCGATGCAGCAGTTCAATGAAATCGGCCGCCGGAACCTGGAAATTCTCCAGCAATCCATGGCCATGTTCTCGAATCCCAGTAGCGGGTCCGCCGCGAACGGCAACGGCCAGCATGCTCCAAGCAATGGAAAAGAGCCGTCCACCACGGAGGATGAGGACCGGCAGTCGGAGATCGACCGTCTCCAATCACAATTGGCCGAGATCCAACAACGGCTGGATGACCTCTCCAGTGGAGGCTGAACGCCCATCCCCGTGAATTTTAGGAGCTAGCCCCCCAAGTGGACGAAATCGTATCCAAGAAAAGCTTTGGGTTTGACGATCTTGCGGTCGGCATGACCGGCGAATACTGCCGGATATTGACCGAGCAGGATATCGAGGGATTTGCCGAAGTCTCGGGCGACGTCAATCCGATCCATCTCGACGAGGAATATGCCAAGGCATCGATTTTCGGCGACCGGATCAGCCATGGCATCCTCACCGCAGGTTATATCTCGGCGACATTCGGGGCCGAATTTCCGGGCCCCGGCTGGATCTATGTGAACCAGTCGCTGCGCTTCAAGGCCCCGGTCAGGATCGGTGACCAGGTCGACACCCGGGTTACGGTGTCGAAGCTGGTGCCGGAGAAGAAATTCGTCGAATTCAAGACCGTCTGCAAAGTCGGGGAGTCGGTGGTTCTCGACGGCGAGGCGACATTGATGGCGCCGAAGTTGGCCGGCTAGGCCGCACCGGCCGGCCTCGGCAAGATCCAGGCGACACCATGCCGGGCCCGCGGCGCCCGGCTGATGAGGAGGAAGAAGTGGCACAAGTTTCAGATATCGTAATCGCGAGCGGCGCCCGCACGCCTATCGGGTCGTTCAACGGCGCCTTGGCGTCCATGGCCAGTCACGAGTTGGGCGCGCTGGCGATCGGCGCGGCTCTCGACAAGGCGGGTGTTTCGCCGGACGACGTCTCCGAGGTTGTCATGGGCCAGGTGCTCGCGGCGGGCGCCGGCATGAATGCGGCCCGCCAGGCCTCGATGGCGGCAGGCGTGCCGCAGGAAAGGACGGCTTACGGCGTCAATCAGGTTTGCGGTTCCGGTCTTCGGACCATTGCGCTCGGCGCACAGGCGATCGCCGTCGGCGATGCCTCGGTCGTCGTGGCGGGCGGTCACGAGAGCATGAGCCAGGCACCCCACGCCGCCCACCTCCGGGACGGCCAGAAGATGGGTAATCTCGAGTTCGTCGACACCATGATCAAGGACGGGCTGTGGGATGCCTTCAACGGCTACCACATGGGTGTGACCGCGGAGAACGTCGCCGAACAATGGCAGATTACCCGCGATCAGCAGGACGAATTCGCGGCCACCTCGCAGCAGCGCGCCGAGGCGGCGATCGAAGCCGGCAGGTTCGCCGACGAGATCGTTCCGGTGACCATCAAGACCCGCAAAGGGGAAACCGTGGTCGACACCGACGAATACCCTCGCGCGGGAACCACCACCGAGACACTCGGCAAGCTGCGGCCCGCGTTCGACAAGGAAGGCACGGTGACCGCGGGCAACGCATCCGGCATCAATGACGGCGCCGCGGCGACGGTGCTGATGACCGCCGGGGAAGCGGAGAAGCGGGGGATCACGCCGATGGCCCGGATCGCATCCTGGGCGACGGTCGGACTTGATCCGGCGGTTATGGGGGCGGGGCCGATCCCCGCCAGCCAGGCCGCTCTCGAGAAAGCCGGCTGGAGCGCCGACGACGTCGACCTCATCGAAGCAAACGAGGCGTTCGCGGCGCAAGCGTGCGCGGTTGCCAAGGAACTCGGACTCGATGCCGGGAAGGTGAACGTCAACGGCGGCGCCATCGCGCTTGGGCACCCCATCGGCGCCTCCGGTACCCGGATCATGGTGACGCTGCTCCATGAAATGGCCCGGCGGGACGCCAAGAAGGGCCTCGCGACGCTGTGCATCGGCGGGGGTATGGGCATCGCCATGTGCGTCGAGCGCGGCTAGGACCGCATCGGCTTCCGCTCCAGGCGGTAACGGATGGAGACGGCGCTGCCCGAAGGCGGTGCCGTTTTTATTTGTGCCGCGCCCGCTAACTGTATAATATATAAATATGCCGGTATGATAATACCATACGAATAAGGTCACCGGCGAAAGGCGAGACGGGAGGCGTTCATGGCGGGCGGAACCGCTGCCGGCGCCAGGTCGACGACGACCGAAGGCTCCTCCAAACCGGCCCGGCGGGGGATACAGGTGATCGCGCGCGCGGCCAATATCCTGCGGACGCTGGAAGCCGAAAACCATGGCCTGTCGCTGAGCCAAATTGCCGAGCGGGTGGGCCTCGCCCGGCCCACGGTGCAGCACATCGTCGCCGAGCTGCAGCAACAGGACCTGGTCATGCCGGCGGGACCGCACTCGGGATTTCAGTTGGGACCGGGGCTGGTGAGGCTGGGGGCCGCGGCGCAGCCCGGCTTTGTCGAAATCGTGCGGCCGCTCCTGGAGACCCTGTTCCTGCGGATCGACGAGACCATCGACCTGTCCATCCTGAGGGGGACCCGGGTGTATTTTATCGATCAGATCATCGCCCAGCACCGTCTGCGCGCGGTGTCGGCCATCGGGGCGGCGTTTCCGTTGATTTCGACGGCGAACGGCAAGGCGATGCTGGCGGCGATGGAGAACGAGACGGCCGAGAAAATTTTCCACGATACGGATCCCGCGGAGATCGGCCCTGGAAAGACCTGGGACGATCTGTTGCGCGAAATGACCGAAATTCGGCGGGTCGGGGTGGCCTATGACCGGGAAGAGCACTCGGAAGGCATTTGCGCCCTGGGCGTGGATATCGGCAGGCCGAACGGCATTCCCGCGGCGATTTCGATCCCCGTCCCGGCGCACAGGTTCCGACGCCGCGCCGACGAACTCACCCGGGAAATTCTCAGCGCCCGGGAAAGGATCCTGGAAGCGCTGGGAAGCTAATCGCGGCCGTAGAACTGCTCGCCGATTCTGATACGCGGCCGGCCCTGCGAGACGCGGTGCGCATTGGTGTCCCGCAGGCTATAGACGCAGCCGCAATATTCCTGCTGGTAAAATTCCTCGTCCTTGGAGATTTCGACCATCCGCTGGGCGCCGCCCTTCTTGCGCCAGTTGTGGGTCCAATAGCTCAGCCCGTCATGCCGGGCGGCCGCGCGCATGCCGCACTCGTTGATCTGGTCGAGGTCTTTCCAGCGCGACGTGCCGAGTGTGCTGGTGAAAGCCGGGTAGCCGTGCTCGACGGCATAAAGGGCGGACCGTTCGAACCGCATATCGAAACAGACCGTGCAGCGCGCGCCTCGTTCCGGCTCCCATTCCAGGCCTTCGACCCGGGCATGCCAATCGTCCGTGTCATAGTCGAGATCGGTGAACGGGACGCCGAGCTTTTCCGCATAGCGCTTGTTCTCGTCCTTGCGAAGCTCGTACTCCCGTTGGGGATGAATGTTCGGGTTATAGAACAGGATCTCGTAGCCGATGCCCGAGCGGGCGATCTCGTTCATCACATCGCCGGCACAAGGCGCACAGCACGAATGCAGCAGCAGCCTGTCCGCGCCGCTCGGCGCGGTCAGGGCCGGCCGCTCATCGGCGGCACGATCCGGAGAATCCTTTGAACTCGCCATCGGAGCTATATAAGCCCTGTCGCGCCGTGAGGCAATCACCGCCGGGCCGCCAATTCGGTGACGCCATGCCTCCAGCCAGGTACAGTTCATTCAATTCGATAATCAGATAACTGTCTGTAATTAAATGATTAAACTATAATTATACGATTATCAGTTAATTAGAGTGTTTTCCCCCATTGTGAACCCGGCCGGACGGCGTGGCGCGCCTGATGGCCGCCGGTGACGAATGGTTCAATTGACCAATCGGTCGCCATCCATCTTGACAGGATAAACGTGCCGGTCCAATTTTCGCCTGATTTCGGGGACAAGCCGGACCAAGGTCGGCAGCTCGATTGGGATCAAAAAAATCCATGTTGAATTCGGTCTTTGTCGGACGGGTTCCGATGGCAATCCTGGTGATTGTCGCTTCCGTTCTGCCCATTTGGCTCCTCGATTTCAGGCCGTCGGATGCGTCCCTTGTCGAGGGCCCCATCGAACTCGAACATGCCGTGCCCGTCAATCAGGCCGCGCCCGTCGAACAGGCGGTCCCGCCGGCTCCGCCCGAGGCAGCCGGCCCCATTCCGATCGACCGAAAGATCCGGATCAGCCGCGGCGACACGCTGATGGGACTGATGATCGAAGCCGGGATCGAGCGAATTGACGCGTACAACGCCATCGAGGCCCTGCGTCTGCATTTCGACCCGCGCCGCTTGCGGCCGGAGCATGAGATCGTTGCCAGTTTCACGAAAGAGAATGAGGCTGCCGAAGCGGAGACGTTTACCGGTCTCATCATCCGGCCCGATCGGGCTGTCGAATACGCCGTCCGGCGCACCGGCGACGGTAAATTCTCAGCCGGCAAATCAGTCAAGGAAGTCGAACGCACTTTGGTCCGCGCCGAAGGGGTCATCCGTTCCAGCCTCTATCTTTCCGCCGTCGAGGCAGGGGTACCTGCGGGCGTGTTGCAGGAGTTGGTCCGCATTTATTCCTGGGACGTGGATTTTCAGCGTTCGATCCAACCGGATGACCGGTTCGACGTCATGTACGAACGGTTCTTCGCCAGGAATGGAACCCACGTCCGGAACGGCGAAATCATCTACGCCAACCTCGTCCTCCAGGGAGACGGGCACCCCCTCTATCGTCACACGCTGGCCGACGGGAGCGCCGACTACTTCGACGACAAGGGCAAGAGCGCACGCAAGGCGCTGATGCGCACGCCGATCAATGGCGCGAGGCTGTCGTCGGGGTACGGAGTCCGCCGCCACCCAATTCTCGGATTCAATAAAATGCACCGGGGCGTCGATTTTGCGGCGCCCACCGGCACGCCGATTTACGCCGCCGGCGACGGGACCGTCGTCTTTCGGGGCCGCAACGGCGCTTACGGCAATTACGTCCGCATTCGCCACAACTCGGAATATTCGACCGCGTATGCGCACCTTTCGAAGTTCAACCGCCGCGCCCGGAACGGACAGCGGGTCAAACAGGGCCAGATCATCGGCTATGTGGGATCCACCGGCCGGTCCACCGGGCCGCATCTCCACTACGAAATCCTGAGGCGCGGCCGCCAGACCAACCCCATGCGGGTAAGGATGCCCTCCGGCAGGAACCTGAAGGGAGAGGCGCTGGCGCGGTTCCGGACCGAACGCGCGCGTATCGAGGAAGAGTTCGCCGGCCTGACGATTACCCGGAAGGCGGCCTCCGCCGATTAAGCCGCTTCCGCGTCGACGACGGCCTCGCCGTTCACCTCCAGGCCATCGGCGCCCGCGGTCACTTGGACCGTATCGCCATCGGAAATCTTGTCATCCAGGATCATGGCGGCGAGGGGATTTTCCAATTTGCGCTGAATGACCCGCTTCAACGGCCGGGCGCCGTAAACCTGGTCGTACCCCGCATGGGCCAGCCAATCCCGGGCCGTGATGTCGAGATCCAGGGTGATCTTGCGCTCGGCCAGCCGGTCGGACAGACCGGCGAGCTGGATATCGACGATACCGCCCATATGTTCCCGAAACAGGCGGTGAAACAGGATCACCTCGTCCAGCCGGTTCAAAAACTCGGGCCGGAAGGCGTTGCGGACCACTTCCATCACCTCGCCCTGCACCTCGGTGGAATCATGCCCTTCTTCCTGAGCCGCCAGGATTTCGGCCCCCAGATTGGAGGTCAGGATGATCAGCGTATTGCGGAAATCGACCGTGCGGCCCTGGCCGTCGGTCAGGCGCCCTTCGTCCAGCACCTGAAGGAGGATATTGAAGACATCCGGATGCGCCTTTTCGACTTCGTCGAACAACACCACCTGATAGGGCCGCCGCCGGACGGCCTCGGTCAGCGCGCCGCCCTCGTCATAACCCACATATCCCGGAGGCGCGCCGATCAGGCGGGCGACCGCATGCCTCTCCATATACTCGGACATGTCGATCCGCTGCATGGCGGTCTCGTCGTCGAACAGGAACGCGGCAAGCGCCTTGGTGAGTTCGGTCTTGCCCACCCCGGTCGGACCGATAAACAGGAAGGAGCCCATCGGGCGCTGCGGATCGCCAAGTCCCGCCCGTGACCGCCGGACCGCGTTCGAAACCGCGGCCAATGCCTCGGCCTGACCGACGACCCGTTCGGCCAGCCGGTCCTCCATTTGAACCAGCTTCTCCCGCTCCCCTTCGAGCATCTTGTCAACCGGAATGCCGGTCCAGCGGGAGACGACGCCGGCAATGTGTTCCTCGGTCACCGTTTCCTGAACCAGTTTGTGTTCCTCGGCGGCCTCGGCGCGCTCCAAGACCTGCTCCAGTTCGGGAATTCGGCCATACTGAAGCTCGCCCGCCTTTTCGTATTGACCGTCGCGGAGGGCCATTTCCATATCGCTGCGCGCCTGGTCGAGTTCCTCCTTGACCTTTTGGGTGGCGGCGATGTCGGCCTTCTCGTTCATCCACTTTGCGGTCATCTCCGCCGAGCTCTCCTCAAGCTCGGCCAGTTCGGCCTCCAGGCGCTCCAGACGGTCCTTGGAGGATTTGTCGTCCTCTTTCTTCAGCGCTTCGCGCTCGATCTTGAGCTGGATGATCCGCCGGTCGAGCTCGTCGATGTCTTCCGGCTTCGAGTCCACCTCCATGCGCAGCCGGCTCGCCGCTTCATCGACCAGGTCGATGGCCTTATCCGGCAGGAAGCGGTCCGAGATGTACCGGTTGGACAGGATCGCCGCGGAGACCAACGCCCCGTCGGTGATCCGAACGCCGTGGTGAAGGTCGTACTTCTCCTTGATGCCCCGGAGGATCGAGATGGTGTCCTCGACGGTCGGCTCCGCAATGAAGACCGGCTGGAAACGGCGCGCAAGGGCGGCGTCCTTTTCGACGTGTTTGCGGTATTCGTTGAGGGCCGTGGCGCCGACGCAATGAAGCTCGCCGCGGGCCAGGGCGGGTTTCAGGAGGTTCGACGCGTCGATGGCGCCCTCGGCGGCGCCGGCGCCGACAAGGGTGTGCATTTCATCGATGAACAGGACGATCTCACCCATCGAATCGACGATCTCGTTCAAGACCGCCTTGAGGCGTTCCTCGAATTCGCCGCGAAATTTCGCCCCGGCGAGCAGGGCGCCCAGATCCAGCACCATCAGACGTTTGTTCTGAAGCGCCTCGGGAACGTCCCCGTTGACGATCCGCTGCGCCAGGCCTTCGACGATCGCGGTCTTGCCGACGCCCGGTTCGCCGATCAGCACGGGGTTGTTCTTCGTGCGCCGGGCCAACACCTGGATGGTGCGGCGGATTTCCTCGTCGCGGCCGATGACCGGATCCAGCTTGCCGCCGCGCGCCTCGCCGGTGAGATCCCGGGCAAACTTCTTCAAGGCGTCGTAGGCGTCTTCGGCCGTCGCGGTATCGGCGGTGCGCCCCTTGCGCACCTCCTCGATAGCCGAATTCAACGATTGGGGCGTCACGCCGGCATCCGCCAGGACCCGGTGGGATTTGGTGTTGGGCATGATCGCCAGCGCGAGCAGCAGCCGTTCGGCGGTGACGTAGGAATCGCCCGCCTTTTCGGCCAGTTCCTCGGCCTGCTGGAAGAGTTTCGATGTTTCCGATGCGAGGTAGACCTGTCCCGCCCCGTCGCCTTCGACGACCGGCAGCCGCTTGAGTTCCTCGGATACCTTGGCGTGGGCCTCGGTGGCATTGCCGCCCGCCGCCTCTATCAGGTTGGCGGCCAGACCTTCCCCGTCCTCCAACAGCACCTTGAGGACGTGCTCGGGCGTCAGTTGCTGGTGCGAGGACCGGCTGGCAAGTCCCTGGGCGGATTGAATGAAACCGCGAGACCGCTCGGTATATTTTTCGGCGTCCATGTTGATCCACCCGTTGTTTCGACAGAGCCGTCCGCCCCGATATACCGGCAGCGCATGGCCCCTCTAAAGATGGGACAATTGTACTATAGCCTTTAATATGTTGTGAATTCAGCGGCCTGCAAGGGCCGCACACGCCGTTCAGGCCGTTCAGAGGCGGGGACCGATGACCCACACCGTGACCGATCTCTATCGTTATCCCATCAAGGGTATGAACGCGGAAGCGTTGGAAGCCGTCGATCTATTGCCCGGCGAAGCGGTTCCCCTGGACCGGGCCTACGCTTTTGCCCTGACCGGAACCCGGTTCGACGAGAACGATCCGGCTCACCTGCCCAAAACCGACTTCCTGATGTTGATGCGGGACGAGCGCCTGGCGGAATTGTCGGTTGTCCTCGACGACGACGCCTCCTGCGCGACGATTTACCAAGGCCGGGACGTTCTGGTCTCCGGCGATTTGTCCGACGGCGCCCGGCGCCGGGCCATTGAACGGTCGGTGGGCGGGTTCATGGGACTGCCGGAGAATGACGCGCCGCGCCTGGTTCATGCGGACGGCCATACGTTCTCCGACCACAGGAACAAGGTGGTTTCGATCATCAACCTGGCATCGGTGCGGGCGCTGGAAGAGGCCATGGGAGCCTCGGTCCACCCGTTGAGATTTCGCGGCAACCTCTACATCGACGGGGGCGGGGCCTGGGAGGAATTCCAATGGATCGACCGGGCGCTCGAGATCGGGACCACGCGGCTGACGGCCACCAAACGGACCGACCGTTGCGCCGCAACGAGCGTCAATCCGGTGACGGCCCGGCGTGATCTGAACGTGGTGAACGGCCTGACCCGGGCCTTCGGCCATTTCGACATGGGCATTTATGCCCGGGTGGAGGAGGGCGGAACGATCGCCGTCGGCGATGCGGTCAGCTTCCCCGGCGGCTAGGCCGTCGTGGCCTGGTCGGGCGCCGCCTCTTCGTCTTCGGATGTCGGTTCCGCGGCTTCGACAATCGGCACCACTTCAACTTCCGCATCCTGCTTCGGTTCGGGCGCGTGGTCCTTGCCGTTGCCGTTCTCGGCCTGTACTGCGGCGTCTTCCGGCCGCTGGTCCTCAGGGGTCTCTACCGTATTGCCGTCGGCTTCGCTCTGATTTTCGGCCTGGCGGTCGTCCCCGTTGCCGCGCCGCCGGCCTCGCTGCTGATCCTGGCGGCCATTGTCGCCGTCGGCATTCAGGATGCGGTAGTAGTGCTCGGCGTGCTGATAGAAGTTCTCCGACGCGATGCGATCCCCGGAGGATTGCGCATCCCGCGCCAATGTCTGGTACTTTTCGAAGACCTGTTGGGCCGTGCCCCTGACCCGGCCTTCCGGCCCGTTGCTGTCAAAGTTGTTGCTGCGGCCCTGACGCTTCCCTCCACCGCGATTGCGGCTGCGCCGAGGGTTGGAACCCTGTTTCATGTCACCTGTTTCGTTTGCTTGCGCCCAACAATTTCCGGCCGACGTATTTCCCTGAATGGGCCCCCACATGGGTGGCTTTTGGCCATTCGCCCTCATCAAACGACGGCAATTTAGGGAGGGTTTCTATCGCTTGCGCGATGCACGACGTTAACCGTCGGCGTTTACCCTGGGATCAACCTAGTCGCCGGGAACCCCTCTGCCAACCATGGAATCGCGATAATTGTCATGTATGGGCAACTGTTGCTAAAAGGCAACGCTCGCGGTTCGCGAGGTCACGGGCACGGGCCGCCACGCAGAACCCTGATTCCATCAAAATTCGACTGACGCCGGGGCCTTGCCCGTGTCCGATCTCGACGATCAGCGCTCCCCCCGGCGCAAGATTGGCGGCCAGCTCGGGAACGAGTTCCCGGTATGCATCCAGGCCCTGCACACCGGCGAATAGCGCCTGACGGGGTTCAAATTCCCTGACCTCCGGCGACAACGTCTCCCGTTCCCGGTCGGCGATGTAGGGGGGGTTGCAAAGAATGAGATCGAAAATTCCGCCGATCGCCGTACCCCAGTCGCCGCAAATGATCCGCGTCCGGCTGTCCAGGCCCAACGTCCGTGCGTTCCGAAGCGCCACTCCGCACGCCCCGGGGCTCAGGTCGACTCCGAGGCCGGCCGCATCCGGAAATTCTCGCAGGGCCGACAAGAGCAGGCATCCGGTTCCGGTACCGAGATCCAGGATACGGCAGGGCGCGCCGCGGCGGAAGTGTTCGACGGCCAGCTCGATCAGTGTTTCCGAATCGGGCCTCGGCGTCAGGGTGTCGGCCGTAACCACGAACTCGTCCTTCCAAAAGGCCCGGCGGCCGAGAATCAGGGATATGGGTTCACGATTTCGGCGGCGCTCCAGAAACGAGCGGTATCGCTCCTCTTGACGAGTGTCGAGGGCTTGGTCGGGTTCGGCGACGATACGCGCCGTGCCGGCGTCCATGGCCGCTTCCAGCAGAAGGCGGGCATCCAGGGTCGCCGTCTCCACGCCGGCGCCGTCGAGCGCCGTGCGGCCCGCCGAGAGCGCCGCCTCGATGGTCAACGGCATGGTCATGAGACGGCGGCGAGGCGCGCCGCCTGATCCTCGGCCGCCAGTGCATCGACCATCTCGTCCAAATCACCCTCCAGCACCTTGGGCAATTGATGCAGCGTGAGATTGATGCGGTGGTCGGTGACCCGGCCCTGCGGGAAATTGTAGGTGCGGATGCGCTCCGACCGGTCGCCGGAACCCACCTGGCTGCGCCGATCGGCCGCCCGCTCCGCTTCCCGCTCCAGCCGCTCGACCTCGTAGAGGCGGGCGCGCAAGACCTTCATCGCCTTGGCGCGGTTCTTGTGCTGGGACTTCTCATCCTGGCACTGGACGACGATGCCGCTCGGCAAATGAGTGATGCGGACCGCGCTGTCGGTCTTGTTCACATGCTGACCGCCCGCGCCCTGGGCCCGGTAGGTGTCGATCCTGAGATCCTTGGCGTCGACGGCGACATCGACCTCTTCCGCCTCCGGCAGCACCGCCACCGTCGCCGCCGAGGTGTGGATGCGGCCCTGGGATTCGGTTTCCGGCACCCGCTGAACCCGGTGGACGCCGGATTCGTACTTGAGCCGGGCGAAGACGCCGCGGCCGTTGATGCTGGCCATGGCTTCCTTGAAGCCGCCGATCCCCGTCTCCGAGAGCTCGATGATCTCGAAGGTCCAATTGTGGGCCTCGGCATACCGCTGATACATGCGGAACAGATCGGCGGCGAACAGCGCCGCCTCGTCACCGCCGGTTCCCGCCCGCACCTCGAGGATGGCGTTTCGGTCATCGGCTTCGTCCTTGGGCAACAGCAACAGCTGGAGGTCTTTCTCGAGTTCCGGGATACGCTGCTTGAGTGAGTGAAATTCCTCCTCCGCGAGCTCCCTGACCTCGGCATCGGCGCCGGCATCGGCCATCAATTCCGCGAGGTCGGCGGCCTCGCTCTCGGCGCTCCTCAATCTCTCGATGGCGGCGACGATCGTCGACAGATCGGAAAACTCCTTGGAGAGTTTGGCAAATTCCCGGCTGTCGGTCCGGTCCCGGCTGGCGAGGACGTCCTGCAGTTCGGCGTGCCGCGAGACGACACGCTCGAGTTTCTCATCCAGGCTCACGCCTGCTTGTCCTTCCTGCCGAACAGGCGCTGAAGCAATCCGCCGCTTTTCTCCGGCCGTCCCAGCAGCCGGTCGACCAGCAGCCGCGTCGCCTCGTCGGCATCCCCTCCGGCGTCCGCGACCGCGCTTTGGCGCGCGCTTTCGACTTGATGGCGCAGCGCTTCCAACTCGGTGGCGCTCTCGGTCCCGGCGTTCCGCAAATAGCGGTTCACGGCCTCTTCGAGGATCGACCAGCCGGTTTCCGCCTCGGCCTCCCGCTGCCGGCGGCCCTCCCGCGCCACGCCTTCCAGGTCGTTAAGCGAGTACCGGAACGCGTCTTCCAGGCGGTCGACGGCGGGGTCGACATCGCCGGGGACGCCCGTATCGATGAGCAGTACGGGGCGGTGCCGGCGGGCCCTGATTGCGGCAAGCATGGCCGGCTCGTCAATGACATAGCGGCGCGTGTTGGTCGCCGTCAGGACGATATCGGATTTTTCGAGCAGGGACGGCAGCCGATCCAAATCGTCTACATGGCAGTTCAGGGAAGTCGCCGCGTCTTCGGCGCGCTGCAGGTTTGAATGAACGACCGTGAGGTCCTTGAGGCCGGCCCGCCGCAGGCTGTCCGCAACCTGAATGCCGAGCTCCCCGACGCCGATCAGCAGCGCCGAGCAGCCGTCCGGTTTGCCATGCAGGTCGCGTGCGACGCGCACCGCGGCGCCGGCGATGGATGCCGGCCGCTGATCGAATCCCGCGGCCCGGCCGACCTGCTCGGCGGCCTCGTAAGCGGCGCTCAGGAGCCGTTGGAGGGCCGGCCCATCCATTCCGAGTTCCGCGGCGCGGCGGTGGCTGGCCCGCAACGCGGAGCGAAGGGCGGGCTCGCCGATGATCAGGCCGTCAAGCGCCGAGGCTTCGGCAAAGACATGCCGGATGGCCTTCTCATCGGTGATGACGTAGAGCTGCTCCTCGGCCTCCGCCGCGCTCAGGCCCGCCCGGTCGGCCAGTATCCGAGCGACGTTCGGGGCGATGGATTCGCAGTCGTCATGCAGCGCCAGCACCTCCACCCGGTCATCGGTGGACAGGTAGAGAGCCTCACGGATATCGGCTTCCCGCAACTGATCGGCCAGCCCCGGCAACGCACCCTCATCCATGTGCAGCCGGTCGCGCACCGACATGGTGGATGACCGGTGATCGGCCCCGATAATGAGCGGTTTGACGATGGAGGTGTCTGTCTCGTTCATTGGCCTGAATCGCCGGCTAGCCACGGTACTTTTCGAGCGGTGCTCGGATGTCGGCCAAGGGTACCTCGGATTGTTCGCCGGAATCCATGTCCCGCAGCGTCACCGTGCCCCGCGCCAACTCGTCGTCGCCCAGCAGCAGCGCCGCAACGGCGCCAAGCCTGTCGGCGCGCTTCATGCGCCTGGCGAGGTTGCCCGAGTACCCCATCTCGATGACGAAACCCGCGGCGCGCAAGCCATGAGCGATCTTGATCATCTCCGCGTTGGCGGCGTCGCCGACGGGAATCAGCGCAATTGGCCGGCATTTGGGCTCACCGTCCTCGACCAGCAACGACAGCCGCTCGACGCCCGCGGCCCAGCCGACCCCCGGCGTGGCGGGCCCGCCCGTCGGCACCCGCGTGCCCGCGTAACGCCCGCCCCCCCGCACCGCGCCCAGTGCGCCCCGCGCCCTGGGGGTGAACACGAAGGCCGTATGGCAGTAGTAATCGAGACCCCGCACCAGGGTTGGATTGAGCGTGTAGGGGATGTCCAGGCTTTCGATTCCCGCCAAGACCTCGTCGAAGAACGAGCGCGAATGGCCGTTCAGGCTGTCCCGAAGGATCGGGGCATTGGCGACGATTTCCCGGTCTCTTGCGTCCTTCGAATCCAGCACGCGCAACGGATTGCGGTCGAGCCGCTCGCGGCTGTCCTCGGAGAGCGCGTCGCCGTGGGAACTCAGATAATCGACCAGCGTCTCCCTGTAGGCCAGGCGGGTTTCGGCGTCGCCAAGGCTATTGATTTCAAGGGTTACCGCGTCCGCGAGGCCCAGCTCTCTCAGGAAATTGTAGGCGAGGGAGATGACCTCGATGTCTCCCGTCGGTTTGTCGACCCCCATGAGTTCGACGCCGACCTGGCGGAATTCGCGCCATCGGCCCTTCTGCGGCCTCTCGTAGCGGAACATGGGACCGCGATAAAAAAATTTGAGCGGCAGGTTCTGCTGGAGGCCGTTGGAGATGTACGCCCGGGCCACGCCGGCCGTGCCTTCGGGACGCAGGGTGATCTTATCGCCCCCCTTGTCCTCGAAGGTGTACATCTCCTTGGTGACGATGTCCGAGGTGTCGCCCAGCGTCCGGCTGAACACCTCGGTAAATTCGAACACCGGCGTGGTGATCTCGCCGTAGCCGAATCGCTCGGCCACATGGTACGCGGTTTCCTCGACCCGCCGGTAACGCCGGTTATCGTCTGGGAGAATATCGTGGGTGCCGCGGACGGGGTTCAAGCTGGGCATCGGGGTTCTTTCGATTCTGGGCGCGTCTTGTCATCGCTAGGCGGGTTATAGCCCCGTGAACGCCGAGGTGCCAGACATGGGCAATCCGGCGACGGCGCGCCGCCCGGCGGGCACTCGACGATCTGCGGCAAGGATAGCTATTCGACGACGGCGGTGCCGTCCTTGAGGCGGTCGGGTTCCAATGCGACGTGGCGTCGGACGGTACCGGGATCGCCGATGGAGGGCACCACCTCGCCGTCCACGGTAATCTCCAGCGCGCCCGCATTGCCGGTCATCAATACCAAGCCCGGCCGGTTGGGGACCTCGTAGACATCACCCGCCTTGAGAAGCCGGGTCATGATCGACTGGTTTTCCGTATCGTCGCGCACCTGAACCCAGCTCGCGATCTTGGCGCGGACAACGATGCGGGGTTCCTCTTCGGTAACCGCGGAAGCGGGCGTTTCGTCGGCGGTCGCCGGCTGCACGGCGGCAATCTGCGTTTCCGCCGGTTCAGTGGCCGGTTGGCCGGTATCGTTCAGCGCCACTTGCGTCGGGTCGGGTTCCGGCGCCGGCTCGCTCGCCGCGGGGGTGTCCGGCATCGCCGGCGGTTCGGGCGCAGCCGCGGCGCCGATCTCGGCCGTCTCGGCAGCGGGTTCGGTGCTCGCTTCGGCCATTTCAGGCGCGGGCCTGGGCTCGGTGGCGCCAGCCGGGGCCGTTTCGACGGCTTCCGAGTTTGCGGCAGGTGCCGTCTCGGAGACTGTTGCATCCGTTTCCGCCGTTGGCGGCGGCGGGGCCTCGACGGCCTCGGTCACTTCGGGCGGCGCGGGTTCCGCCGGTGGTTCAACCGCCGTCTCAGGGGCGGAGGCAACGATGGCGGGTGTCTCGACCGGCCCAGGGGCGGAGGCAACGACGGCGGGTGTCTCCACCGGCTCAGGGGCAGCGCCCGGCGCATCGGAAGAGGCCGGTGCCGCGGTGAGCGCCGTTTCCGTGACCTCGGGGTCGGCCGCGGGACTTTGGGAGGTCTCCGGCGCATCGGTGACCGGTTGCACGCTGGCCGCGTTCGCCGCGGCTGCCGGTGCCGTTTCCTGAGCGGCCTCGGGCTGAAGCCGGGACGGCACCGGCGTGACCACTTCGGCGACGAAACGGTCTTGGGTCGACAGGAAATACCAGCCGCCGTAGCCAAGCGCGGCGACCAGAACGCCGACCATCAGTACGGCGCCCCGCGGCATCCCGTGTTGGGGGATGAAGGAGGGGAAGCTGAGTTCCGCGGGCTGGTCGGGAACGCTGGATTCTTCCTTGAACCGGCGTACCACATCCTCGCCGTCCAAATCCAAATACTCGGCGTAGCCGCGAACGAAACCGACCGCATAGGCGTGACCCGGCAAATCGTCAAACCGGTCTTCCTCGATAGCTTCGATGTACACGCGGCGAATTCGGAGAGCTGCGGCGATATCTTCCGGTTCTTCGCCGCGCCGGAGCCGTGACGCACGGAGCAGCGCGCCAATCCCGCCGCCGGCTTTCATCTGTTGGGGAAGATCCGAGTGCGTGTCCACGGTGCCGAGCCCCTTGACTGTTCGCCTCCTATGCGCGATCGGGAATCATCAAGGCCGCCCAGCCTTGGACGAACCGGCTGCCCGTTTCGCAGCGCAAAAAAACGACAAAAATCTAAGTATCGCCACTATTTGCGAGAATTTACCGCCATCGAGTCTTGAGTACAAGTTTTCTCTATGGTCCACGGCCCGGGACGGTTCCTTAAATCATCACTCCATGATCAATTGCGAATTCCCGGAGTTTTTCACGAAGGCTGTGTACGGGCATGGATTGCAGCGTTTGGATGTATTTCGAGATATCGCCGTAGTTCAGGCTGCGGATCATGGTTTTGACCGGTCCGATGAATGACGGCGCCATGGAAAGGCTGCGAAATCCGACACCGATCAGCGCCATGGCGTCCAAGGGCCGGCCCGCCATTTCCCCGCAGAGGCTGATCGGAATCCCGGCGTCGTCGCACCGCGCGGCAAGGCCGCCCAAAAACGACAGGCCCGCCGGCGAAAGCGCGTCATAGCGATCGGCGATCCGCGGACTTCCGCGGTCGCTGGCGAACAGAAATTGAAACAGGTCGTTGCTGCCGACCGAGATGAAATCGACCCGTTCCAACAGCGCATCGAACTGAAACGCGAGCGCCGGAACCTCGAGCATGGTGCCGACATGCAGCTGTTTCGGCAGCGGCCGGTTGCGTTTTTCCGCACGTTCGAGTTCACGATCCAGGAGTGCCCGCGCGGCATCGAACTCCGAAACTTCCGTGATCATCGGAAACATCAGCGACAAGTCACGATCTCCCGCGGCCCGGATGAGGGCGCGGAATTGGTGCCTGATGAGAACCGGCTGATCGAGCGCCACCCGGATTGCCCGCCAGCCCATGGCCGGATTTTCTTCGTCGAAACTGCTCCAATAGGGCAGGCTCTTGTCGCCGCCGATGTCGAGGGTCCGGAAGACCACCGGCTTCCCGCCGCTCAGGTCCAGCACGCGCTCGTAGAGCGCCGATTGCCGGTCGACGTCGGGATACTTGCTGCTTTCCATGAACGGGATTTCGGTCCGGAACAGGCCGATACCGTCCGCGCCGGTCTCGTCCAGGCTCTGCAGATCGGCGAACAGGCCCGCGTTGATGTTGAGCGAGACGGTGACCCCGTCCTTGGTCTCGGCGGGGACGTTGCGGAGCGAGGCATATGCCGCCACGCGCCGGGCGCGGGCGCGGAGGGTTTCGGTGAACGCCTGCTGGACATCCTCGGCCGGGCGGATATGGGCTTCCGCCTCGTCGGCATCCACGATGACGATGTCGCCGGGCTCGACATTGTCGAGCAGGTCGGTGGCCCGACCGATCACCGGAATGTCGAGGGCGCGGGCGACGATGGCGACATGGGTGGTCGCCGAGCCCTCCTCGAGGACCAGGCCGCGCAGCCGGGTCCGATCGTAATCGAGAAGCTGTGCCGGACCCATGTTGCGGGCGACAAGGATGATGTTTTCGGGGAGCTCCCATTCGGGGCCGATGTCGTCTCCCTCGGTTCCGGTCAGATGCTGGAGCAGACGATTGGCGAGGTCCTCGAGGTCGTGCAGCCGCTCGCGCAAATAGGGGTCCCGCTGATTCCGGAACCGGGCGCGGGTGTCGTTGTGGACCTTTTCCACCGCCGCTTCGGCCGTCAGGCCGCTGTCGATCGCCTCGCCGATTCTGGCGAGCCACCCCGCATCTTCGGCGAACATGCGATAGGTTTCGAGAATATCCCGGTGTTCGCCGCCGTTCGCCACGTCGGTCGCCTGGAGCATGGCGTCGATGGCGCCGTGCATTTCGTCGACCGCTTCCCTCAGGCGCTGCTGCTCTTCCTCCGGATTGTCCGAAACCAGTCTTTCGATGACGAACCGGGGCTCGTGAAGAACCGCTTCGCCCATGGCGACGCCCGCGTTCAGCCTGACGCCTCCGATGGTGACCGGCAGCAGTGATGCGCCCTCCACGGCGTGCAGTTCCTCGGCGCTGATCAGCTCGCCGGCGGCGATCAGTTCGGCGATCACCATGGCGACCGTCTCGAGGGTCTCGGCCTCTTCGTCGGTGTAGTGACGCTGGGTCCGGTTCTGCACCGCCAGCACCCCTTGGACCCGGCCGCCGCGGAGGATCGGGACGCCCATCAGCGAGTTGTAGATCTCTTCGCCGGTCTCCGGCCGATAGGCGAATTTCGGGTGGCTCTGCGCATCGGAAAGCGCCATGGGACGGGCGTTGGCGGCGATGGTGCCGACCAGTCCCTCGCCCATTTGAAGGCGGGTATTGTGGACCGCCGTGGGTTTGAGACCGGTTGCGGTGAAAAGCTCCAGCACTTCGCCGGCCCGCAGGACATAGATCGAGCACACCTCGGCGACGAGGTCGGTGGCGATGATGCCGGCAATCTTGTCCAGACGCTCCTGGGCCGAACCTTCACCCGCCATGGTGTCGCGAAGGCGCGCCAATAAACGTCGGGAACCTGTGAGCGGTACTCGTGCCATTTACCTGCCTGCGTGGGGTGTGCGGCCAGCGCGCCGAAGGACGTCCCTGCCGCGCTTCCTGGCCGCTTAAACCGTCGCGCGATGAAAGCCGTTTTGCAATCGGCATTTGGCCCGGGCGGCGCTTGAGCGGCAGCGCCCGCCGCGCACCCGCGGAGACGGTCCCCGAACCGCCGCCCGGC
>JAPPFK010000190.1 GCA_028823885.1 Rhodospirillales bacterium
GATCATGGTCGCCATGGGCCGGGGCGCGCGGGCCGGCGTGCTCGCCCGGGATGCCGAGGCTCTCGAAACCCTGGAACGGGTGGACACGTTGGTTGTCGACAAAACGGGCACCCTGACCGAGGGCCGCCCGGTTTTATCCCGGGTCCTTCCCATGGGCGGCGCGAGCGAAGAGGAAGCACTCCGCCTCGCCGCTTCTCTCGAAGTCGGCAGCGCTCATCCCATCGCCCGGGCCATCTCGCAGTCCGCGCGGGAGAGGGGGCTGACACCGGCCGAGGCCACGGAATTCAAGTCTCTGGACGGGCTGGGCGTCAGCGGCGCCATTGACGGCCATGTCACGTTCCTCGGGGGGGCGTCGCTCATGGCGGAACGGGGCATCGGGATAGACCATCTTCGGGATATGGCGGAAAAGTCGTCCGCCGCGGGCGGCACGGTGATCTATCTGGCCCGGGATACGGAACTGCTTGCGCTTCTCGTGGTCACCGACCCGATCAAGGAAAGTAGCCGCGAAGCCGTTCCGCTGCTGAAACAGGCGGGGATTGAAATCATCATGGCCACCGGTGATGGGGCCGGCACGGCGCAGGCCGTCGGGTTGGAACTCGGCGTCGAGCGAATTCACGCGGCCATTCTCCCGCAGGCGAAAGCGGCCCTGGTCGACGATCTGAAGGCCGCTGGCAAGGTGGTCGCCATGGCGGGCGACGGGATCAACGATGCGCCGGCCCTGGCGCTGGCGGATGTGGGCATCGCCATGGGCGACGGCTCCGACATTGCCGTCGAAAGTGCCGGCCTGACCCTGGTGAAAGGCGATCTCCGCGGCATCGTCCGGGCCCGGAATCTCAGTGTGGCGACCATGCGCAACATTCGCCAGAACCTGGGTTTTGCGTTTGTTTACAACATTTTGGGCGTGCCGTTGGCGGCGGGAATACTGTTCCCATGGTTTGGGCTGTTGCTGAGCCCGATCTTCGCCAGCCTCGCCATGAGCCTAAGCTCGGTCTCGGTGATCACCAATGCGCTGCGGTTGCGCCGGGCTCGGCTTTGATCGCAATCTAACTTCAGATGCAGGCAACTCGTTGGAGGATCGGAATGAATATCAGCGAAGTGGCCGACAAATCCGGGATCGCGGCAAAGACCATCCGCTACTACGAAAGCATCGGGCTTGGCCCGGCGCCGCGGCGCGCCGAGAACGGGTACAGGGAATACTCGCCGGATGACCTCGAGACCCTGAGATTTATCCATCGGGCCCGGGATTTGGGTTTCTCCATCCGCGATGTCGGTGACCTATTGGATCTTTGGCGGGACCGCAACCGGGCGAGCGCCGAGGTAAAGGCGTTGACCGAACGCCATATCGCCGAGATCGAACAGCGGATCGCTCATCTCCAGTCCATGCGGCGAACCCTTCGGGAACTGGCCGAGAAATGCCATGGGGACGACCGGCCCGACTGCCCGATCCTCGACGGTCTCTCGACTGAAAGCTAGTTCGTGATCCGTTAACGGGCACCGCCGCTAAGCAGCCGCCGGGCCTCATCCCCGGATTTGCTCAAGCCGGCCGGAAACTGAAGTTTACCGCTTTGCCCTCCACATCCGTACCCGAGCCGGATCCGTTGCCTCTTGTCGGGCTGGCGAAGAATCCTGAAGCCTTGAGGCCGTTGGTGCACAACAGATTCCAAGTACCGGTCGGCACTTGGGCCGATCCGTACGCGCCAGTATTCACCTGCCATTGGCCCGTGCAGGTTCCGGCGCGGTTGGGCAGCGATACCGCGATCCGCCCGTTCCGGCCTTCGGTATTGGTGGCCGACATGCGGCCGCTCAGGCCGTCAAAGCGGCCCGTCCAGTCGATGTTGACAACGAAGTTGCTGACCGGTGAATTCGCACGTTGCCGCTCAACCGCCGCCGCGACCGCGGGGGGCACGTGTTGTCCTTTCACCCCGATCGAGTTCATGATGGCGCTAACCTTGGAACCCGGCAGCGTCTTGGCTCCGGTGCCGCAATAAAATCCTTGGAGCAGTTCGGACCCCTGAGTGGTGCTGAATGTCGCGTCACCGAAGTATTGCACGAACCCAAAGCACGCGTTATCGCCGACGGCAAAATGCTGAATGCTGGCCACGCCAAACTTGTTCTGGGCCGTTCCGGTCAGCCCCAAGGCCGGTTTACCCCTCTTGCCGAATTTGAGACCAGTCACGTAGCGCTTGGCAACGTCACTGGGGGTACTGGTAAATTGATACCCGGGTCCCGCCGAGTGATAATAGACGAAGAAGAATGGTCTCTGGCCGCCGCCTGACGGTCGCCAGTTGCCACGATAAATTTTGGCACCGGTATTCCTGGGATCGAAGCGGCGAAAATGCCGCGCCTGCATGGACAGGCCGTCCGGGTGCGCGAATAACAACGGGCTCTCGCTCGCGGAGATGTTCTCCTGGCCGGTCTTGGGGGCCGTCACGCAGCCCGCGAGCACGGCAACCAACGCGCCGGTCCCGATCCGGGTTAATCCCAGTCCCATTCTTCAAGCTCCTATTGTTGCGATGTTTGAACGGCGCGCCGCGCCAAATGAAGTGAATCCTGCCGGGTCATGCCCGATTCGAAAGTCTTGCTGTACATGGTCCGGAGAACCATCAGGTCCCAGGCGGTGGGGCTGTCTGCATCGGAGCCGTAATTCATCACCGACGGCACCAACGTCGTATGTGCGAGACCGAAGCCGTGCAGCACTTCGTGATAGATGCAACGTTCCAGCCGCTTCGCGTTTTTCATCGCGATACGGACATGGACGCGCCTGATCCTGCCGTCGCCATAGCGGTTGACCCAGGCGGCGCAGGACGCGAATTCCGACTTGTTGATGATCAGGTTTTCCTGATCCAGAAAACTGAACCGAAAGTTCCCCCTGCGCCGGCTATCGTCCGATTCGATGTAATTGATTTCGGTTCCGGCAACGGCTCCCAGTTCGGCCATGATCCGCCGGATTTGGGCGTACTCCTTGCCCGTCGAGGAAACACCGTCGACGGTAACCCAGACCGGTTCCTCCCAACGGGAGAGGCGGCCCTTCTCGTAGTCGGTCTCGAGCATGAGCTGGAATGAATTGGGGTGAGCGCCTGCGGTGCCGCGATACGCCAGTTGATCAAAAACCCTGACGGCTAAATCGGGATCGCTGCCTGCGGTCTGGCACGCGGTCAATGGCAACACGGCCAGCAACAGCAAGCGTCTGAGCATTACGAGTTCTTTCCCGATGAGCGCCGGTCCGATGCCGGCACGTATTCATGTTAGGAAACCAACAAACGGTTGTCAGGTTAAATCATTCGGGAACCTTGGATTTTAGGAAGGCCTTAGCCTGGTTTGAACGTCGCGGCCCAGGTGACCGCCGCCGACTAAAATGATCGGTTGCCCGCTCTTCCGCCGGCGAAGCGGACAGCTTCCTCGGCCGCCCGGATCAACGCCCGGGCCTTGTTCCGGCTTTCCTCGAACTCGGAGCGGGGATCGGAATCGGCGACGATGCCGCCGCCCGCTTGGACGAACAAGGTTTCGTCCTTCAGCACGGCCGTCCTGAGCGCAATGCAGGTATCCATGTCGCCGTTGGCGCCGAAATAGCCGATGCAGCCGGCATAGATGCCGCGGCGGGACGGTTCCAGCTCGTCGATGATCTCCATGGCCCGCACCTTGGGCGCGCCGGAAACCGTGCCGGCGGGAAAACCGGAGAGCAGGGCGTCGATTTCGTCGTGCTCTTCGGCGAGTTCGCCTTCGACATTGGAGACGATGTGCATGACGTGGGAGTAGAGCTCGATGATCATCCGGTCGGTGACATCGACGGTGCCCACCTGGGCCACCCGGCCCACATCGTTGCGCCCGAGATCGAGCAGCATCAGATGCTCGGCCAGTTCCTTCGGGTCGGCGAGCAGGTCGTCGGCCAGAGCCTTGTCGGCGGCGGCGTTTTCTCCCCGCGGCCGCGTGCCGGCGATGGGCCGGATGGTGACCCGGCCGTCACGAAGGCGTACCAGAAGCTCCGGGCTGGAACCGACGATCGCGAACTCGTCGAAGTCGAGGATGAACAGAAACGGTGACGGGTTGACCCGCCTGAGCGCCCGGTAGAGCGATAGGGGCGGCAGGGAAAACGGCACCGAAAACCGCTGCGACAGCACCACCTGAAAGATGTCGCCGGCCCGGATGTATTCTTTGGCCTGTTCCACCATTCGATGAAAATCGGCGGGCTCCATGTTCGAGTTGGGCTCGCCGGTGACCGGCAGGCTATCGTCGATTTCGCGGGGATCGAAACCGTTCGAGGGTAGGGGCCCTTCGAAATCCTCGACCACCCGCTCCAGACGCGCGCGGGCCGCGTCATAGGCCGCTTCGGCGGTGGCCGCACTATCCGCCCATACC
>JAPPFK010000068.1 GCA_028823885.1 Rhodospirillales bacterium
CTGGTCGATGCGCATGCGGCGCAGCCCGTAGCCCGCCATGCCGCCCTGGCGGAATCCGCGCTCGATAAGCCGGCACTGGCCGGCGAACACCTTGTTCGAGAGTTCGCGGCTGTGCTCGGCGGCCATGGAGCGCTTGACGGCCTTGATGATGTTGGACACGGGGCTGCCGTCGTTGACGAACTGCTCCATGCAATAGTGAACCTCGACCTTGGCTTTTTGACAGGCGTACTCGATGGACGCGCTCTGGTCCGGGTTCTGAAACCGCCCCCAGCGGGTGATGTCGTAGACCAGGATCGTGTCAAAGCCGGATTCCTCACGCTGCGCGTCGTCCAGCATTTGCCGCATGCCGGGCCGGTTCTCGAGCCGAAGGCCGCTTTTCGCCTCATCGGAATAGGTGGCGACGATCTCCAAGTCATGTTCGGCGGCATAGCGCTTGATGGCCGCGACCTGGTTGCGGGTCGAATACTCCTGATGCTCGGTGGACATCCGGAGATAGGCGACGGCGCGGCGGCGAGGCTTCGCCGGTTCGGGATTGGGATCCGGTTTATGGGCTGGCTTAACGGTCACCAGGGCCTCGTTTGCGGTATGGCTTCGCCGGATGGTTTCGCGGCGAGGAATTCCAGTACGTTGGAAACATCGGCGCTTGCCGGGGTGTCGGTGGTATGGCGCCGGCGGACAAATCGATCTCGCCATAGGCGGGCACCTCGGCGCAGTAGTGCACCTCGATGCCGGCCTTCCTGCATTCGAATTCGAGATGGGCGCCTTGGTCGGGGTTTTGGAAACGGCCCCATCGGCTGGGATCGAGCATCAGCAGGGCGCTTTCGGGACAGCCCTCCCGGAGGCGCGCCGGATTTCAGGTCCGGACCAAAGGTCATTGCATTCTTCCTCCTTGTGGGCACGGCGTTGCCGTTCTGATGCAGCAGTGGCCGCACAGGGTAATGCAAACTTGAGGAAGATTCCCGAAGGACGCCGGATGGTCCACAACACAAATCCTACATTTTGCCCGAAATGTTGGATTCGTGTAGGATTTTCCGAATTAATGTAGTTTTTTCAGAGTGTTAGTGAAATAGAAAATCGAATGCGGAGCAGCTTTCGAGCCTAACATCGATGCCGCCAGTTCGTTGTAGGTGTTCAAAAGCATCCTTCGTGAGAAATATGCCCGTTGCCGGCCCGCGAGATTGATTGTCTCAAGGAGCAAACACAATGACGGACAGGGTTGTTCACTCGCTGGGCACGGAACTTCGGAGCAACAGAAGGGCGAGAGGAGATACGCATGGCAGTATGGCAGCCATGATAGGGGTTGCGGAAAACACGTACGGGAGATGGGAACGAGATGAGGTGTTCCCGTCTCCTTCCAACATGCGTGCGCTCGTCAGGCTCGGGCTGGTTGACGGAAGGCAGGGCAGGCAAGGAAGCAAGCACGGACAGAAGCCACGATCCTTGCCTGCCGAAGCAACTGACCGGGTCATGCGGGCCCCGGAGAGGCCGGGCTCGGGCCTTCAGGATGGGATGCGACCGCTTCAGAATGCCAGCGAACGGGAAGTGTTGACGCTATTCCGGTCATTTTCAGCCGACAAACGGAAGACGGTTCTGAAGATTCTGCATCTGGTGATCGCGATCTCCGGACCCGGAAGCTGACGGGATCGCGGCGACGGAACGAACCTGAGTAGGGGCGTTGACTGAGAAAGCTGGCGATTCGTTCTGCATTGAGTTGGCTAATTGCACAATTCCCACGGTTGCAACCTAGACAAACACAGGGTGTCAATCTTTGATACCCTGTGTCATACTGCCCGCGATGATCAAGACTGGAGACTGCCGATGCCGTCTACACATTCAAAAAACGTCGCCTTGACGCCGGAACTCAGCGCTTTCGTCGATGATTTGGTTTCGTCCGGCGACTATGCCAATGCTAGTGAAGTCATGCGGGCAGGTCTCCGGGCACTCAAGGACCGCCACAGCCTTGATGATATCAGCCACCGGATCACTACAGCCCTCGACCAGCTGGACCGGGGTGAAGGGGTGACGGGTGACCCTGCCAAGGTGTTGGGCGGCGTGCTGGAGGCGGCACGGAACCGGCATACCCAGTGAAGCGGATCATCTATGCGCCAGCCGCCCTCGACAGCCTTGAAGACCTACTGACATGGACGATTGAGCAATATGGTGATGATCAGGCGGAGCGCTACACGGGCCAGCTGGTGGCTCGCCTTGAAGCCCTCGCATCAGATCGGCTGCCAAGAGCAAAGTCCTGCTCTCAGCTGGTTCAGGGTCGGCGCGATGTCCCGGACCTCAGCTATTATCGCGAAGGCCACCACTATCTAATTTTGCGTGAGACTGATGACAGCCTTGAGTTGGTCGAAGTGTTCCACTCACGGATGAACATCGAAGCACGGCTGTCTGATCTTGAGCGTGACTAGCGTTCAATGCCGCCGCGCTGTAGTTCTGTTTCCAGGCCAAGGGCGATCTGTTATGGCTTGCCTGTGGTTCGGGTGTGACGAGAAAGGACTCCGAATGGAGGTCAAGGTGGGATCGGGCCCTGCCGATCACGGTGTCGCGGCAACCCCGACACCTCGCGCGCACTATTCGCCGTGGTGCTCGTCTCGCTCGCCCTGGCCGGCTTCACCGGCTGCGGGCCGCGCCTCGGCTCGTCGACGCGGCACTTCGTACATCGCTGATGACGGTGCGGGGATCGATGCCGATCTCGGCGAGCATCTGCTGGCCGGTAACGGTCCCGGTATTGTGGTCGCCCCACTTGATCGAGCCGTCGATGCGCACCCGGCGCACGGCGTGCCAAGGGTCATACCAGGGCTCGGCCGGCCGTTCGGGCCACGGCCTCGGCGAGGGATGGTAGAAGGCCGCCGGCGGCTGCTGGCCGAGCGCCTCATGCGGGCGGTATTCGTTGAAGTCCTTGCGGAAGCGGTCGAAGCGGAGTTGCTGCTGCTCCTTGCTTGCCGCCGGTGGTTTGGCGGTCTCCGCCTTCAAGGTCTTGTGCATGCGCTCATGCCGTCCGTTCTGCTGCGGCTGGCCCGGATCGATCCGCTCGAGGGCGATGCCCGCCTTGAGCCAGCCCACGGACAGCTCCTTGGGATACCCGCTGCCGGCCGGCCAAACCTCAAAAGGTGAAGCCGCCCGGGGGTATGGACCGGGCGGCCTCTTGGGAGAAGATTGAATGTAGGCTGCTTCAATTACCCAACAACCAAGCCGATCCAGGGAACTTGCTGAAATCCAACCCGGGATCAGCCCGATTGATGGACGTAGCCTAGCCACGCTCACGGCCAAGTGCAACCACACCGTCAGGCTTCAATCACGGCGCCAATATCGGCGACACCGCCGGCGGGTTGGGGCCGGTCACCGCCGCCACCCGGTCACCGTCGGGCTTCTCGAAGGCGATGAAGGCCGCCGGCGGCTCGCGGGTTCCAATGAGGAACACGGTGAAGGCGCCGGATAGACCGGCGGCTGGTCGGAAGAGTCGACGGGTTGCCGGTTGGAATTGGAGAAAAGAAGCCCCGCCGCAAGAGAGAGGGGTTTCAGCGGCGGGGCAAGGCAGCGGGCGACTCCATGTAACCCGCTGCCGGTCGGCAGGAACCTAAATCAAGATGAAGCCGCCCGGGGTCGGACAACCCGGGCGGCTTCTGAAGGAAGAAAAGATCGAAGTTGCGTTCGATCCCCCATCAACCAAGCCGCTTCTCCACCGGAAAGGACCGTAACCGGAGCGGCCCGGTTGATGGAAGTCTATTCGCCCGCGATCATGAACGCAACCGGAATCGGTCAGGACCCTCATATCTGGATGATCGCCCGGACCGTCCCGAAATCGACGATGGCAAAGTTGTAACGCGGCCGGTTCCGGATCGGCCGAGCGTTCCGGAAGTAGACGGCGTGTTCATCTTCGCGCCGCTGACCGGGCTCGTGCCAGGCGTTTAGCCGCTCGTTGTCGATGGTGGCGACCGTCTCCGAGGTTAAAATCACGGAGTCGTTGTCGGTCTGCCGTTCTGCAAGATAGCCAGAGAGCTTTTCGGCGGCGGCGTTGATCCGGTCCCAGTCGGCCTCGGTCAATTGGGAATTGTCCACGGTCCTGGTCCCATCCTGTGATCAGTCGTGCCGGGGCGCACGCTTCGGATCGGCGCCTTGCGGCGCCATGACCTTGGCGTCCGGCTTGTTGCGCTTGACCCATTATCGCGCCGTCCCGCGGACATGGAAAGAGCCAAGGGGCGGCGCCCCGGCAACAAGAAACAACCAAGAGGGCAACAAGCCCCACCCCCAAAAAGGACCGCATGGCCGCCCCAGGGCCCGCCCCCCTTTGCGCAACACCCCATCAA
>JAPPFK010000017.1 GCA_028823885.1 Rhodospirillales bacterium
ATTTAACCAAGTCATCAAATGTCCATAAATGACTATAAATGCCTATTGCAGCCCATGCGATCGGGCCTGATTCGAAAATTTTTGTTGGAAATATATTCCAACTCCCGTGACGGCGGCTTGCCGTCTACCCGCCGGTTTCGGGGCCGGAATTCGACAGGTTCTCGAACTCCTGGCCCGAGGCGTTCAATCGCGGATATTCCGCCGCCGGGACGGGCTTGTCGAGAAACCGGCACAGCGGCTCCCAGCCGTCCCCCAAATGGTGTGTCAGCAGGCGATCCTCCGGAAGGGCGGCCTGTACGTCGGCGATGTTCTTCTCGTAAACCGCCATCGCGTGCGCCCGGTCCTCCAGCCGGTCCCCGAATGTGAGATTCCTGACGACGACAGGGCCGACGGATTCGGGGTCCACCGTCTTCATGAAGGGGATGATGGTTTGTTCCATGCTGGCGTACCAACTCTCGGCGCTTCGCACGGTGAGCACGATTTTGGCATCGGGATAATGCTCGGCGAGCTCGCGCCAGTAGTAGCACGACGGCCAGTCGACCGCGGCGTTGTATCCCTCGAAGACGCGATCCCAGCCGGGCCGCGAACCCCCCGCGATGGACCGCCAGAGGTGTTCCTGCTCGGGGTGGTGCAACAATTCGCGCATGTGATGACAGGGACCGAACCCCAATTGTTCGAGGGCGGCGCGCAGCGAATCCGTGCCGGTCCGTCCGAATCCCGCGCCGATGACGGCAAGGCTCATGGCTCAGCGTTCTCCCAATGCATTTCAGGAGTACAGACTGACCAAGTTCGGGATCAACCGCTAGGCCCCATTTGATTGATAACTCAATGATTGATTTCTCAATGAATTGTCCTATACTCCCTCTCATCCATGGTGGAGAGTAACTTGTCCGACGTCATCACCCGGCCGGGCCCAAAGCGGCGCGTCGACCTGAAGTCCCATGTCCCGGCGCTGTTCGTCACCCTCGGCGTGAAAATCGGCCGGCACGCCGACCGTCACCATGCGCGCCTGCTCGGCTTCGACCTTCGCGAATGGCGGATCATACAGATCACCGGCGCCGGCGGCCGGTCGACCATTCTGGAAGTGGCGGACACCTTGGGCATGGACCGGGGCGGCACCAGCCGCTCCATCGCCCGCCTCGAGGAACGTGGACTGCTCACCCGCCAGGACGATCCCGAGGACCGCCGGCGGTCGTTCGTGGAACTGACCCGGGACGGCTGGGCCCTTTATGACGAGATCGTTCAGTTTGCCCTGGCCCGGGAACAGCGGCTGTTGAGGAAATTTTCGGCGGACGAACAGGCGGTCCTGAGAGACATGCTGAACATCGTGCATGCCGAAGCGGACGAGATGCTCGCCGAGGGCTGGGTGCCCGATGCCGGCCGATCCGGCGAGCCCGCCCGGCAGTCGAGCCAATAGCACTCATACGGAGGAGGCGGATTATGTCTGAATTTGCAATGGAACCATTGGTGCGCAACGCCTGGTATATCGGCGCCTGGTCCCATGAATTGGACGAGGGGCCCATCGCCCGCAGGATCATGGGCCAGGACCTGGTCATCTTCCGGAGCGGCGGCGGCGCCGCCGCGGCGCTCGAAGACCGGTGCTGCCACCGGGGCGTGAAGCTGTCTCTGGGCAAGGCGGTCGAGACCGGCATCCAATGCGGCTATCACGGCATGGTTTTCGACGGCTCGGGCGCCTGCGTGGACAACCCCGGCGAGAAGCTGAGCCCCGCCCACCGTGTCCGGGCGTATGCCGTCGCGGAGCGGCAGAACTTCGTGTGGATCTGGACCGGCGATCCGGAACTGGCCGATGAAAGCCGGATCATCGACTTCCCCTATCACGACCAGACCGGCGAGTACAATTTCCACTACGGCCGGTACGATATCGCCGCCAACTACATGTTCATGATGGACAACCTGATGGATTTGACCCACCTGGGGTACGTCCATGGGACGACCATCGGCGGCAATCCGGAGGAGCACGACGAAGCCGAAATGACGACCACGCGGACCGAGCACGGCGCCCATTTCAATCGCGCCATGCCGGATTCCACGCCGCCGCCCGCATTCACGAAAGCCGCCGGATTCAAGGGGCAGGTCGACCGTTGGATGGATTTCGAATATGTCGCGCCGGCAACCGTGCTGCAGTGGGCCGGCATTCACGATGCCGGAACCGGCGGGTTCGAGGACCCGACCAAACCGGGCGGGCTGGTGCTCCGGGTCTTCCATCACGCGACGCCGGCCGACGAGGCGAATTTTCACTACTTCTTCTCGACCGCGGTCCGCGGCGAGCCATACGACGGGAAGGGCAATACCGGGTTCCATGAAGATGTCCTGGAAGCCTTCGAGGAAGACAAGCTCTTTATCGAGGCCCAGCAGGAAGCGGTCGGCGCCGATCCGGACCGCAAGCTGATCCTTCGAGAGCACGACAAGGCCGTCGCCTACAGCCGCCAGGCCATCCACCAAATGCAGGCGGCGGAAATGCCCGCCGCGGCGGAGTAGCCAGCCGGGAAAAACCGCCGCCGGGTTCAGCTGACGCCCAACGCCTGGCGTCTATGAGACGGCGGCCTGTCCCGGCGGAGGGGCCGGTCCCCACAGCGACGTCATGGCCCGGTCGGCCCGGTCCAGCTGGCGGCGGAGGAACCGGCGGGTGCGAATTTGGCCGGGCGTGTCATCCCGCGCCCAGACCAGGAGCGTGGCCAGGAACAGCGAGGTCAGGCCGATTTCCTCCATCTGCGCGCGCCGGGTTCCGTAACCGGCCGGCAGCATCGCCGCTTCGCGAAGCCAGTGGATGGTTCTCGAGAGATCGAAGATACCCGGCACCCAGTGGTGCGGATGGGGAATGTGCATCTTGCCCTTCAGCATCTCCACCGTGACCCGGCGGTGGGGCGCAAGGGCATCGAACCAGGCGAGAACGCAGGTCTCTATGCGCCGCTTCGCGGGTTGCGCGCCGAAATCCGGCTGCTTTGGCGCGATCATCGCCTCCAGCCCGCGCCCAAACCACCCGTTGGCGACACTGTCGAGATCGCGGTAATGCTTGAGGACCCGGCCCGGCGGCACGCCGAGTCGCTCTGCGATATCGTGCATGCGAACGGCCGGCCAGCCCCGCTCTTCGGCCAGCCCCAAGGCGGCCTCCACGATGTCCAGGGGCAGGTCCCTTTTGCGGCTTTTGCCGGAGCGGCTTCGCGTCGATGCGGTTCGTGCCATGATCGCGCCCGCCCTAGACCGGCTCGCCGGCGAGCCAGCGGCGGCCTTCGTCCTTGCAGGCGGCTTCCGCCCCGCTGCCCCGCGAAATGATATTGCCGCCCACGGACTGCCCGGATTTGGCCAGCCGGTAGCACAAGTGCGCGCAGGCCGCCGGATAGGGCGAGAGGTCGATGTTCTCATGGAACGCGGCGGGCACCTTTGCGGGCTCCACCGCGTCCATGCGGTCGGCATCGTAGATCATCTTCCACTGAACGATCTTCCAGTCGCCGTCCCGGCGCTCCACCAGATCATGGAACCGGGCCCAGGTGGTGGTGTCGAACAGGTACCCGTCGAGGCGCACCCGCCCGAGGATCATGGCGTCGGTCTCGGCGACCGCGCGGTCGCCCTCGATCCAGTACCGCGCGCCGCCCAGCCAATGCTTGCCGCGCTCGTCCGGCGCCCGCTTGGCGTTGAGTTTCCTGGAGCCTTTGATGAAGCCCGCGACGTCGCCCTGGTACCAGGAAATGCTGATGGTCGCGCCCGGGTGAAAACACGCCGCGATTTCGTCCCAGTCGCCGTAGTCGCGGCCGAAGGCCCAGCGTTCGCGAAGCCGCCGGATTTCCTGTTCGTCAAGTAATGTGGACATCATACTTCCTTGCATTGTCGCTTGCCGACTTCAGAGCCTAAACGTCTATTCTAAACCCTAGACAGGCGAGTTAATCGACATTAAGATACATGCAATACTGATTGTTTGTATAATTTAATTATTTGTGTGGCAGGTCAACCACCGCGGGGTTTATGAAAAAGTTGGAGGCCAAAATGTTCCTGACTGACTATTGGTATGCTGCCGCGATAGAGAACGATGTTAGCGACAAACCATTCGGGCGAATCGTATGCAATGAACCCATCGTCTTTTTCCGCGATCGATCCGGTGTAATTCAGGCCCTAGAAGACCGGTGTTGCCACCGCCATGCACCTTTGTCTCTTGGTTACCTGGACGGCGATCAAATTCGCTGCGGCTATCACGGTTGGCGCTATGACGGCGCCGGAAAATGCACCGATATCCCGAGCCAGGACTCGATACCTAAGCTTGCCAAGGTGCAATCCTATCCGGCGGTCGAACGGTACGGCTGGATCTGGGTGTGGATTGGCGATGCGGAGAAGGCAGACCCGGCACAACTGCCCGATCTGCCCTACCTGGAGGATGACGAATACCGGACCTGGCACCACTACATTTACGGCCAAGCGGCTCATCAGCTTTATATGGATAACCTGCTCGATATTTCGCACACCGCCTATCTTCACAAGCAAACCATCGGCACGCCGGAGATGACGAAAGAGCCCCTCAAGATCAGGCGTGACGGGACTACGGTCCACGTCAACCGTCTGAACCGCGGCGCAACGCCGGGTCCCGCCATTAAGCGTTGGGGAAACTTCGAAGGGACTGTCGACGCCCAATCGGATTACAGCTGGCAGCCGCCGGCGGTTATAAAACTTCGCAGTACTCGCCGAGATGAGAAATTTGAGCTGCAATACTGGCTGACCAATATCGTTACACCGGAAACCGAAAAAACGACCCATTTTTGGTTCGCATGGGCGAGTAAACAGCTAAAGGACGATCCGGGCTATCCGGCAGATTCACGCAGGGCGATTGAGCATACCCTCGGCGAGGACTGTGAAATGATCGAGGCACAACAGCGGATCATGGACCTCAAGCCGGGAATCCAGGTGTTTCCTGGCAAGGCCGATGCGCCAATCGTGGAGGTACACCGGGTTCTTGGTGAACTCATGGCGGCGGAGCAAGAAAAGCTGGCCCAGGCTGCCGAATGATTCCTCAGCCCGCGCGACCCTCCAGGAGGGCAAGAACCATCGACTTCAGGGCTGATAGTTCTGGATCGTAATTGGGCGGCCGTTTGTGATCGTCAAATATCCGGCGCAAGGCGAGGCCCCTCACCGTTGCGCTCGTAAGTTCATGCGCCATCATTAGGCGCTCAGCCGGAAGATCGAAATCGGCGAACGCCTCTCGCCAATAGGCTGACCGGGCCGCGAATATCGATCTCATGTGGTTACTCAGCGGCTCAAATAGTTCAGGCTCGCCACGGGCACCCATCCAGATATCAACGGACGCGACAAAGGTGTTTTGCGTAAAGGCCAGCCAATATCGGTCGACAATGGCACCGACGAGCGAGTCTAGCGAAGTGTGGGTCTCGGGCTCCAATGCCAAGGGCTCCTGAAGCCGCAACATGATCTCATCGATAACCGCCAATAATAGTTCCGTGCGAGTGCCGAAATGGTGTTGCATGGCGCCCCGCGATACCCCGGCGCGGTCGGCGACGGTCATCGTTGTCACGCTCGAGAAACCCTCCTCGACAATGAGCGCCACGACCGCATCGATCAGCTTGCGCCGAGTCGTCGCGGAGCGTTCTTCCTGGGTCCGGCGTTGTGGTTTGGCGGCAGCGGTGGTCGTCATGGCCGTTTTGTAGCCTAACTGCTATCGGAGCGCATCAAATTCTCGGCAACGACAGTCGGTTTCAAGATTAAACGTCATGTGCCGCCAAGTTGATGAGAACCGCCGCTCTCAACTCGAGATGGGATGGCGCGATAAGAATGAAGATACAACCTCGTTGAAGCGGTCCGGTTTTTCGAAGTAGGGGGAGTGCGCCGCACCTTCGATCTCTTCGAATTCGGCGCCGGGGATCAATTTGGAGAACCCTTCCATGGTCCGGGGCGTGACGACGATGTCCTCGGCGCCATTGATAAGCAGGGTCGGACACTTGACCCCGGCGACCTGCTCTTCGGTCAGGACATAGTCGGGCGCATAGTAGCGCTGCACCCGCTCGTGAACCGCCAGCGGCGCACCCAGGCCGCGATCGTTCAGAGGGTTGAAGGCGCTGATTTGGCGATAGAGGAAAACGAGTTCGGGATTTTCCCGGCGGAAATCCTCGTTGAGCACCTCGGTCTCGACGTTCGCGCCCTTTTTGCCCCACCGGCTCGCGAAGGCTTCCGCGTCGGCTTTTGCGGCCTCGTTGTCGATCCCCATGGGCGAGTCGCTGACCACGAGGTGGGTGATGCGGTCCGGATCGGATAGCGCAAGGCGGAGCCCCGTCCAGCCTCCGAGCGACTGACAGACGAGCGCCGCCCGGTCGATATCCAGCTTGTCCATGACCGCGAGGACATCGCCGCCGAACAGTTTCGGCCAGTAGATCGACGGGTCGATGGGCTGGGACCGGCCGAAACACCTATTGTCGATGGTGATGCAGGTATAGCGGTCCCGGAAATAGCCGATCTGCTGAAACCATGCGGCGCCGTTTCCGCCGCCACCGTGGAGAAAGACCAAAGCGGGACCGTCTCCGTCGATGTCGTAGAAGATTTGTGCGTCCGCTGATTCTGCGTAGGGCATGGCCGCTATTCTCCCCTCAACCCCAATTCCGTGGCCTGTTCACTAGTAGCCCAGCGCCTCGGACGCAAGCTTCGCGCCATCAGCCAAAGACTTCAGTTTTGCCCAGGCGATCTGCGGGTGGGAGCGGCCGCCGAAGCCGCAATCGGTTCCCGCCATCACATTTTCCCGGCCGACCCGCTCGGCGAAACGGCAAATGCGCTGAGCGACCAGCTCCGGATGCTCAATGTGATCGGTCGCGTGGCTGACCACGCCGGGGACGAGAATTTTGCCTTCCGGCAGTTTCACATCGTTCCAAACCACGTATTCGTGCTCGTGCCGGGCGTTGGCGGCCTCGATGAGGTAGGCCCCGGCGTTCACCGACAACATGATGTCCACGATTTCCTTGAGTTCGATATCGAATGCGTGGGGTCCGCGCCAACTCCCCCAACACAAATGGTATCGGACCCGGTCCTCGGGAATCCCTTTGAGCGCATGGTTCAATGCGTCGATGCGGACCCGGCACCAGTCCCGGTACCCGTCGAGGCCGAGCGCCGCCATGTCCGAACGATCCCAGGCGACGGGCAGCCAAGCGTCGTCGATCTGCAGGATAAGGCCGGCATCGACGATGGCCTCGTATTCGGTCCGCAACGCCTCGGCCATGCCGAGGATTAAGGCTTCCTGCGAGTCGTAGTATTCGTTCCGGTAGTAGGGTTCCAGGCTGGCCGGCGCGGTGGAGGTCAGGAACACGTCCTCCGTCCCGGCGGCGGCCTTGGTTATTTTGATCTCACGCTCGAGCTTGGCCTGTCCGATATAGGTGAACGGTCCGGTGCAGTACCAGGTGAGCCGCTTGTAGGTTCCCCGGCGGCCGGGGGTATGGCCGTGGAGCGTGCCCGTCTCGGCGGCGAACTTGTAGAACTCGGCAAACGCCTGCCGGTCCCTGCCGGCCTGGGCGGGATTTCCGGAGTCATCGTCGGGGCGGGCCTCACAGCCGCCGAGGCGGCCGTCCATAAAGGACAGCCAGTCACCGCCCTTTGTGTATTCGCCTTCGTTTATGATATCGAGCCCGACGTCGCGTTGTCGGGCCACGACCTCTTCGACGCTGGTGCCGAGTTTCTCTTCGTAGTCGGGCGCGGCAGCATCCCGCGGCTCGTCCCCGGGGAGGCTGCCGACATGGGTGGTGAGGATCTTTTCCTGGCTGCGCCGCATCGGGTTATCCTCCATCCCGGGCCGAGGTCAAGGGCGTCGTGACCGGTGACGGAGCCGCTTCCCGCGACTCCGACACCGTACCTGACAATTACCGGGCCTTTTCGATATACCCCTCATAGAACGTCTTAAGACGTGGCTCGGTATCGGCGATCGACGCCATCAGCTTTGCCGCCTGGTCCAGGTCGACGACACTCGGAGGGACGCCGAAGGCTTTCGCCGATGCCTTCACGAACTCCGGATCGCCGGCCATGTTGCTGAAACCGGTGCGTAGGGCCTTGAGGGCTTCTTCCGGCGTCCCTGGAGGCGCCAGGGCCACGTGGGTCAGAGGAATGATAAGCGAGCACAGCCATTTCAGCGCCTCCCACTCGATGCCCGAGGGATCCTTGCCGAACTTCTTCCGGTAGACGGCGGCGAATCCCGGCATACGTTTTTCGAGGTAGTCGAATTTGCGCAGGCTGCCGTCAGGGTTGGCCGGCTGGTAGTACCACAGCGGGTGACCGTCTCCCGTCTTGATGAATGTGGGCTCGGTCTTGCTGATGTAACTGGACGTCCCGGCGTTCGTCATGTCGGTTTCTTTTCGTTGGACCGCCGCCTGCATCTTGGCAGCGCCCCGGAAACCGGGGACGTAGGTGTATTTCGCTCCCATCAGGTCCAGCGACAGGCGCCCCAGAAGATCGAGCGGTGACGACGGCCGGACGCCTCCCATTTTGAATTTGGGCGCGTCGGAAATCTGGATGGAATCGGTGATCCCGCCCGGGACGATATCCTTGCGCGCGTAGGCCATGATTTCGACGCCCATGGCGCCCACCAAAGGCATTTTCGAATAATCGGCGCGGATGCCGGGCGCTTTGATCAACACGCCCACGGGGCTCCATGGACTGGTATAGAGCGTGAGCCCGTCCGGCTTGGCTTTTTCGTAGACGAAGTTAGCCGCCTTCACGGCGCCCGCGCCGGGCATGTTTTTGACGATAACCGTCGGCTTGCCCGGAATATTCTTGGCCCACAAGGGCGCCACGAGGCGCCAGCGGCTGTCGGCGCCGCCCGGACCAAACCCGACGATCAAGCTTAGGACCTTGCCGTCGTAATACTCGGCAGCCGCCGTATCATCGGCAACACCGGCAAGGGCGACCGCCACGAGGGCCGAAGCGGCTGCAAGTTTGGCGGTGAAGCTTTTCTTACGCATCACGGCCCTCGGGTTTCGTTGGATTAATCGACTATACATCGCTCCCATTGCTCCCATCCGTTACATATGCATCTGCCATACGCAGGTGAATACACATACAATACAGATTGCATGTTATTTAATCAATCATTTTTGCGTGTATGCCCGCCAGGGCCAAATTCTGTTCCGGATGCAGGTGGAGCGACCGCAAAAAAGGCCGCCGATCGGCGGCCTTTCTTTCGGAATAGACCGTTTCCTAGCGCGAGTAATACTCGACGACCAGGTTGGGTTCCATCTGCACCGGATAGGGGATGTCGGCCAACAAGGGCTGGCGGGTAAAGGTGCCGCGCATCTTGTTGTGATCCACGTCCATATAGTCCGGCACGTCGCGCTCGGGCGAGACAACCGCGTCCAGCACCATGGGCACTTCGCGGGACTTGTCCTTCACCTCGATGACATCGCCTTCCTTCACCGTGTAGGACGGGATGTTGACCCGCTTGCCGTTGACCCGGATGTGGCCGTGGCTGACGAACTGGCGGGCGGCGAAAACCGTGGGTACGAACTTCATCCGGTAAATTACGGCATCCAGGCGGCGCTCCAGCAGGCCGACCAGGTTTTCCGAGGTATCCCCCTTGGTGTTGTTGGCCTTCTGGAAGTAGCGGCGGAACTGGCGCTCGCCGATATTGCCGTAATAGCCCTTCAGCTTCTGCTTGGCCTGCAGCTGCAGCCCGAAGTCGGAGGGCTTCTTGCGCCGCTGGCCGTGGAGGCCCGGGCCGTATTCGCGCTTGTTGAAGGGGGATTTGGGCCGGCCCCAGAGATTTACCCGGAGACGGCGGTCGATCTTGTACTTGGCGCGGACGCGCTTGGACATGTCTGTCCTCCTTGGATCTGCATTTCGTACACGTTCTTAATGTCCCGGTAGGCCCCCTCGGACTTGGGAGGGGGCGGTGACGGATGGCCGGCCACGCGTTCCCGGGAATGAAGCGCGGGAGTATAGGGATTTCGCCTTTGCTGTAAAGGCTCTAGCGGGTAGTAAGAACGGGTCGCCCGAGGGGAGCGGCCAACTGAGCCGGAATGATTCGGACTTGGGGCCATTGGCCGCGCCATGGAGGCGACGGACGAGAACATGCTGAGCAAATCGTAGGAATAGGAAAATGCCAAGACTGCAACCTCTTGACCTGGCCGACTGCCCGGAAGAAGCCCGCCACGCCTTGGAGCTGGCGCAGGAACGCCTGGGCTTCGTTCCCAACAGCCTGCGCATCCTGGCCCGCAAGCCCAAGATCCTCGAAGCCTTCAGCAACATGGCCCACGCGGCCTGGGCGCCGGGCAGCGTCGAGCCCTACCTCAAGGGGCTGGTGGCCCACATCACCAGCCGTTCGGCGGGCTGCGTCTATTGCTCGGCCCACACCACGGGCATGGCCATCGGGCGGGGATCGGAAGTGGAAAAGATCGAGCACGTCTGGGAGTACGAAACCTCCGAGCTATTCTCGGATGCGGAGCGCGCGGCGCTGCGGGTGGCGCAGCTCGCGGCCCTCAATCCCAACGGCGTGAGCGACGAGGACTTTGCCGAATTGCGCAATCACTGGACCGACGAACAGGTCGTCGAGATTCTCGCCATCATCTCGTTGTTCGGGTTCCTCAACCGCTGGAACGACACGTTGGCCACGCCGCTGGAGGACGGCCCGAAAGACCTGGGCGAGAAGCATCTGTCGGGCTGGGGCTGGGAGGTCGGCAAACACGCCGCGGAGTAGAAGCGGCGGCCGGGCGGGGCCAAAATTTGGGAATGGGGACGATGTCCGAATAAACGCCCGGACAGGGACGACCTCTACTCGGCCTCGAGTTCCGTATCCCAGTAGAGGAAATCCCGCCAGTCCTCGTGAAGGTAATTGGGCGGGAATCCCCGCCCGATTTCCTGCAGCCGGTAGTTGGTCGGCTGTACCGGCTTTGCATGCAGCCTCATCCCCGCCTCTTTCAGCGACTTGTTGCCTTTCCGGAGATTGCACACGCCGCAGGCGGTGACCACGTTGGTCCACCGGGTCACGCCGCCCCTGGACCGCGGCACCACGTGGTCGAAGGTCAGCTCCTGGGTCGGGAACCCGGTGTTGCAATACTGACAGGCGAACCGGTCGCGCAGGAAAACGTTGAACCGGGTGAAGGCCGGGCGCCGGTTGAGGTGGATATATTCCTTGAGCGCGATGACGCTCGGCAGCTGCATTTCCCAGCTCGGGCTGTGGATCGTCTGGTCATATTCGGAGACCACGTTGACCCGTTCGAGGAACACCGCCTTGACCGCGTCCTGCCAGGACCAGAGCGACAGGGGAAAGTAGTTGAGCGGCCGGAAATCGGCGTTCAATACAAGGGCTGGGCAGTTTTCCAAGACACCGGACACAATATATTCCCCTAATCGCCGATGAGCATAGCCGATGAGGTATGTATTTCAACCGCTTAAGCGAAATCCCGGGGACGGCTGCGTGAACCCTTGACGACAATCCACGGGACGCCGTCCCAAGGGCGCGATCAGCGTCAGGAAACCGGGGCGATGGCGCGAATTAGCCGTGGTCGGCGAACACCCGGGCGAGGAACTCGCAGCCCAATTCGATGCCCACCGGATCGATGGAGTGCCCGAGGCCCGGGCGGATGTGGCCTTCCACCTCGATGCCCGCGTCTTTCAGGGCGTTGACCGCCGCCGGCTGTACCGAGGCGGGGATCAACTCGTCCTGATCGCCGTTGATCAGCGTAACCGGCGGTCTGACGGAAATCTCGTCCGCCAGGATGTCGGCGCCCACCAAGCGGCCCGAATAGCCGAGGATGCCGGCCACCGGCTGATCCCGGCGCAGGCCCGCGAACAGGGACATCATGGTGCCTTGGGAGAACCCGACCAGTGCCGTGTCGGCCGGGCCTAGTCCGAGGGCCGCCATTTGCTCGTCGATGAACCGGTCGAGGATCGGCCGGGCCATGCGCGCCCCGTCGAGCATCGCCTCCTCGGTCCGTTCCTGCAGCGAAAACCACTGATATCCCATGGGCGCCATGTCGTAGGGGAACGGCGCGTTGGGGGAGACGAACTTCGCGTCCGGCAGCACCCGCGCGAAGTAGGGCGCGAGACCGATCAGATCGTTGCCGTCGGCGCCGACGCCGTGCAGCAGCAAGATAAGGTGCCGGGGCGTGCGACCGCCGGCGGGCCCCGAACTGGGGCCCGTGAGTTGCGGAAGGTCGCTCATTATGGCCATGATCCTACCGACAATGACCCGGCTCCCCAAGGGAAACCGAATTCTGGATCATGAACGCGCCCGAAACCCGGACCGTCACCCGATTTGCCCCGTCGCCGACGGGATTGCTCCATCTGGGGACCGCCTATTCGGCGATTTACGCCCATGAAGCGGCCAAGTCCGCCGGTGGCCGGTTTCTGGTGCGCATCGAGGATATCGACCAGGGGCGCTGCCGGCCCGAGTTCGAAGACGCCATCCTCGAAGACCTGGCGTGGCTGGGCCTGACCTGGGAAGAGCCGGTGCGCCGTCAGTCCGGCCATTTCGCCGACTACCGGGCGGCGTTGGACAGGCTGGCGGCGGCGGGCCTGCTCTATCCCTGCTTCTGTACCCGGGCCGACATCGCGGCCGAGATCGAGGCTTCCCTCCAGGAGCCGGGGCGGCAAACGGCGGAGTTCCACGGGCCCGACGGGTTCATCTATCCGGGCATCTGCCGGGCGCTTTCGGCGGATGAGGCGGCCGGGCGCGTGGCGGCGGGCGAGGCCCATGCGCTCAGGCTGAAAACCGGCGCGGCCGCGGCGGCGGCGGGGCCACTGACCTGGGAGGATGCGCGGGCCGGCGACCGGAACGCGACACCGGAGATTTTTGGCGACGTGGTCTTGGCGCGCAAGGATACGCCGGCCAGCTACCATCTATCGGTCACGCTCGACGATCACCTGCAAGGCGTCACCCGGGCGACCCGCGGCAAGGACGTGCTCGCCTCGACCCATGTGCATCGGCTGCTGCAGGCGCTGCTCGGGCTCCAGACGCCGCTCTACGATCATCACGCCGTATTGACCGCCGAGGATGGCCGAAAGCTCTCCAAACGTGATAAGTCCGAGACCATCCGCGGATTGCGCGGTGACGGTCACTCGGCGGACGCCATATGGAACATGGCCATGGCGCACGCCGCGGCGGAGGAGGCCGCATGAGCCGAGGCGCATGCTTGGGGCTGGGACTGATCCTGCTGCTGGCGGCGCCGGCGGCGGCCGAGCCGTTCAAGTTCATCCGCATCGGCGATGTGGACGGCTTCGGCTTCGAAAAACCGCAGACCCTCGCCCGGGCATCCCGGCTTGGTCCGGCGCCCCGGGCCGACACCAATGGCGACGGCGTCCTCAGCCCCGGTGAATTTCTCCCGGACCTCAACCGGGACGGGGTAGTCGCCGTTTTCTCCAACGACAATTTCGACAACCGGGACGCAAACGAGATCCGCGATGTGAACAATGCCTGCGCCGGGTGCAAGAAGATCGGCATCCGGACCCGGGGCTCCAACTGGACCGATCTGGCGATCTCGGCCTCGCAGGCCGGCCGCCATTGGCCGGATGCCGACGGGCCGGTCACGCCCAATAACGCGACGTTCGTTTTCGATTTCGTTGTCGGCAAGGATCAGATCGCGCCCGGCGGGACCCTGTTCTTCAATTTGGTCTTCGGCGATTACGATATCGACCCGGCGATCGTCCAGGTGGCCTTTGCCAACGGCAAGGTCCGAAATCTGCCGCTGCGCAATCTGCGGGACGGCCCGTTCGACAATTCGCGCGACGGCCTGATCGACGCGGCGACGGCCCATCTGCCCTTCGAGGACGTGTTCACCCGCAACGAGGCGGGCGATTGGCATGGTTTCGTCACCGTCGTCTTCGTGGCACCCTTCGAGCCTTACACAACATTCGATTACGTCGAGATATCCATATTTCAGATTGCATAAAGGAGAGGATCATGCGGTTCATTGGTTTGGGAATTCTGGCCGGGTTGCTGGTCTGGTCCGCCGATGCGGCGGCGCAGCGCAATGCGCCGGCGCCCAAGAATAATGCCGACAAGGGCGTGTACCTGAAGGCGGCGCTGCCGCTGGACGAGCCGCGCCATCACTGCCTGGATATTCCGGGCCACGGCGGCCGGGTCAACGTGGCGCGTCCGCTCACGGTTCATACCTGCAAGGAGGGTATCTGGAACCTGGACGAGCGGTTTGTGCGCAACACCATCGACAACGGCGAGTTGCGCATGCCCCAGTACGATCTCTGCGTGGCGGCGGAAGAGCCCAAAGCGGGCGCCAAGCTGGTGCTGGTCGAATGCGGCTCCACGCCGCTCGCCGGCTGGGAATACAAGGAGGCGCGCCTCACGCTGACCGGTCATCCGGCGCTCTGCATGACCATCGGCCCGGAGCCCTCGCAACTGACGCCGGGCGGGCGGCGGATGCCGTCCCGCAACATGTCCCGCTCGGTGGGGATGGATACCTGTTCGGCGGACGCGATCGAGCGTCAGCTCTGGACCTTCGCCGACCCGCTGCCGATTTCAGGTCCGCTCATGCCCCCGAAGGGAAAGTAGCCCCTGCGAATTGCCGTCTCAGGCGTCCCGGCGCAAGCCTCTCAGCAGCGTGAGATAGTCCGGGTGTTCGGGCGGCAGCACGCCATGACGGATGAGGAAGTCGATGATCACCAGGTTGCAGTTGAACTTGAACGCGAATTGGTTTTCGACGATCCCGGCGACCTCTTCGATCGGCAGCCGCTCGAAAGACGCGGTTTCACCGTCGGTGTTCCGGGGAACGAAGTCGTCGGGCAGTTCGAGGTCATAGCAGAACATGGTGTCCGGGCTCACCCCGTCGGCCGTCTCCATGACATAGGAAACGGCGCCGACGGCGTGGGCGGCGGCGGCCAGTTCAGGCGGCACGCCGGCCTCCTCGCCGCACTCCTTGATCACGTTTTCCATCAACCCGAGGCCCGCCGGCTGGCCGCCGGCCACCATATTGTCGAGCATCCCCGGACAGACCGCGCGGTCGGCGCTGCGCCGGCCGATCCACATGTCGAGCCCGCCGCCGGAGCGCCTGACATAGCCGTTGATATGCACCCCGAACGCCCGCACCCCGAAGCGGCGCACCGCGGCGCGCTCCATCTCGAAGAAGGGCTCGCGGCCCCACGCCGTCAGCACGGGGTAGTTCTCGCCCCGCCAGGGCAGGCCGAGGCCCTTGTCCTGCATGTCGGCGAGGACTTCCGCGACCGTACGGCTCAATTCTTCATAGGGTGCAGGTGACAGCCGGACGCCGCCGGCGTCCATATCGAACACGTGAGGGTAGCCGGCCAGCCTGGAGGCGAAGCCGTCGCCGATATGTCCGACCCGCGTGCGGTCCACGACAAACGGAAGATAGCCGCCGCCCGAGAAGTTGTTGCAGGCGGCGATATGGTCGAGGAAACTCATCGCTCGGCCTCAGACAATATTTTGCGGCCCTTGTCAAACCCGTGCGTCCACAGGGGCGGATGCACAACAAGGGAAACCGGTCATGGGACGGCAACGTGCCTCGAGCGTGGACGATCCGGAGGCCGCGGCGGCCTATTGCGCCAGGCTCTCCGGCGTCGGGCCCTACAAACAGCGTCCCGGCTATGTCAACTTCGCCATCGACAACCCGCCGGACTGAAATCGACAGTGCTTCGCTGCTGCCAGGTGGAGGTCGACGGCCGGGGTGGCGTCGTTGGTTATGTGCGCCGTCGCGGCGGCTGTCCGGGTTAGGCGGCCTCGTCGCGCTTGCGGTTCTTGGTGTTGGCCACGTAGGCGATCTTGCAGTGGGCTTGGCAATACGGCTTGCCCGGAACGGCCGGCTCGCCGCAGAAACGGAAATCCTCCGATCCCGGATCGCCCACCGGCCACGAGCACATGTTGGTGCCCAGCCGGTCGAGGGTGACCACGTTGACCTCGATCTTCACCGGCGCCGGCGCCCGGCGCATGGCGAGATCAAGCCGCCGCACCTTGCCGACGACGGCGTTCTTGGTAATGCCCAGCCGGCGGCCGATTTCACTGGCCGACAAACCGGTATCCCACATTTTCTTGAGCTCTTCGACGCGTTCGTCGGTCCATTCAAAGGGTGTGGTCATGTGGATCGGATCCTCCATTCAACGTTTTTGTCCCGCTCCTCGAACCGATCCCTCGCCGCGAAACCCCGGAATTCCGCCGATTTCTGATTACCTTGCCCGGTGAGCGCCAAATTTTGTACTATATATTGCGGTTTCGCCGCAAGGTCTTACCCAGATTTAGTGGCAATTTCCTGTGGATAGTTTTTCCGTACTATGAATTGGCTGATTTTTCGCCGCAGCGGCATGCCGGGTCCGACCGGTTCGGCATCCGGAGCAAACAGGCCCACAAAGGCGGTCGCGGCCGCTGCCCTGGGCGGAACTCTGGGCGTGGCGTCGGCGCTGTTCGGTGCCGGGACGGCGGTTGCCCAGACCGGGAGCCCGTTCAGAGGTTTCGAACTGACACCATCTCCCAAAACCTATCTCGTGGTCACGGACGCCAACGTGCGGGCGGGGCCGGCAATCAGGGCCAGGCGGCTGACCCTGCTCCGAAAAGGGGTCCGGGTGGAGGCCAAGGGCCGCGCCAAGGGCACCGAATGGATCGCCGTCCGCCGGGACGGCAAGGATTTGGGTTTCGTCTACAAGACCGTGGTGGCGCCCCTGTTGGATGCCAAGGTCGAAACGCCGGTGAAGGGGTTCCTCGAAGCCAGAGGCCAACCCAAATGCGGTTTTGAACTCAGCTTTGACGGGCGCACCGAAATCGAGGACGAAATCCAGGTGACCGCCGACTACGGCGTCGAGTTGGACTGTGGCGCCACGGGAAGGAAAATTCGGTTTGCCGCGACCATGTTCGTGACCGAGGTGCCCTATCGGGACCTCACCAAGGCCGAGTATCAGATCAATGTGGATCTGTTCGGCGTGCCCGAAGACGAGGAAAACGGTCTCTCGATCTTCACCATCTATCGTCCGGAAAAGGGAGAACTCCGCTTCGGCGGGATCAGCGACCCCGACTATGCGTCACCGGCCAGACCGGAGAAATCCAGCGCCAAAACGGTCCGTGAGGCGTTGATCGCCGCACTCCGCATGGCTCACCGGAGTTGGGGCTCGAAGGTCTGGGCCGAGCTTCGGAAGCGCTAGGTCTGAGGCGGTTCGGGCCGCTCCGGTTCCTCTCCCCGAATTTTCCGGAAGCACCACTTCAAAATTTCCCCGATCACGGCGAGCGGGGCTCCAATAAACAGCATGGCGAGAACGCTCGCGACAATGATCGATAGCGTTTCATCAAAATCATAAATCAGGCTGACGCCAAAATAGACAACAACAGCCGCGATTAGAATTTTGAAACGGTGACGCTGGATGGATCGCCAAATCGAACGTTCGCCGGTCAACCTTGTTCCTCCCGCGCCACCGCCCGCCAGCCGATATCCCGGCGGCAGAACCCGTCCGGCCAGTCGATGGCGTCGACCGCCGCGTAGGCGCGGGTTTGGGCGTCCCTGACCGAACGCCCCAGCGCCGTCACGCCGAGCACCCGGCCGCCGTTTGCCAGTATCTTGCCGTCCGCCGCCTTGGTGCCGGCGTGGAAGACGATGACCCCGTCCATGGCGTCGGCCGCGCCGAGATTTCCGATTTCGGTGCCCTTTTCGTAGCCGCCGGGGTAGCCCTCGGCCGCCATCACCACCGCCAGCGCCGTCTCGTCCCGCCAGGACAGATCGATCTCCGATAGACGGCCCTCCGCCGCGGCCAACAGGACCTGGGCCAGATCGGTCTCCAGCCGGGCCATCAGCACTTGGCACTCGGGATCGCCGAAGCGGACGTTGAATTCGAGCACCTTGGGCCCGTCATCGGTGATCATCAGGCCGGCGAACAGCACGCCCTGGTAGGGGCGCCCTTCGGCGGCCATGCCCTCGATGGTCGGCCGGATCACCTCGTCCATGATCCGGTCCGCCATCTCCGATGTCACCACCGGCGCCGGCGAGTACGCTCCCATGCCGCCCGTATTGGGGCCGGTGTCGCCGTCATGGGCGGCCTTGTGGTCCTGGGCCGAGGCCAGCGGCAGCGCGGTCTGGCCGTCGACCAGCGCGAAGAAACTCGCCTCCTCGCCGGTCAGGAACTCCTCGATCACCACTTCCGCGCCGGCTTCGCCGAACACTTTGTCGACCATCGCTTCATCGATGGCTTGAACGGCTTCATCGACGGACCGGCAAAGGGTGACGCCCTTGCCGGCGGCCAGGCCGTCGGCCTTGACGACGATGGGGGCGCCCTGTTCCCGCACGTACCGGGCCGCCTCATCCCGGTCGGTGAACCGCCCATAGGCGGCGGTGGGGATGCCGCACCTGGCGAACAGATCCTTCATGAAGCCCTTCGATCCCTCGAGGACGGCCGCCGCGGCCGTCGGGCCGAAGGCGGCGATGCCTTCCGCGCCCAGCGCGTCCACCAGACCCGCCACCAGCGGCGCTTCGGGGCCGACCACCACCAGATCGACGGACTTCTCCTTGGCCAGGGCGACCAGACCGGGCACGTCCTCGGCGCCCACGTCGATGCACTCGGCGAGGGCGGCGATGCCCGCGTTCCCGGGGGCGCAGTACAGCGCATCGCAACCGGCCGAGCGGGACAGGCCCCAGGCAAGCGCGTGTTCGCGGCCGCCGCCGCCGACAATCAGTATCTTCATCTTCGGGAAAGCCCCTTCTGTACGTCGGCGCCCTTGTAGCATAGATTCGGTCCGGCAATGAGTATCCCGTCCCAGGAATCCGACGATCGATTTGCTCCCGCCGACGGCGCCGCGCCGGGCGGCAACCTGCCGGAGTTTTCGGTCAGCGAGATCTCCCAGGCGCTCAAGCGGACGGTCGAGGAGACCTTCTCCCGGGTGCGCGTGCGGGGCGAGATTTCCGGGCTTACCCGGGCGGCATCGGGACATATGTACCTGTCCCTGAAGGACGACAAGGCGGTGCTCGACGGGGTGTGCTGGAAGGGCATGGTGCCGCGGCTCGGCCTCGATCCCGAAGATGGGCTGGAAGTCATCGCCACCGGGCGGCTCTCCACCTATCCCGGCCGGTCCCGCTACCAGATCGTCATCGATGCCATGGAGATCGCCGGCGAAGGGGCGCTGCTCAAGCTGCTGGAAGACCGGCGCAGGAAGCTCCTGGCCGAGGGGCTGTTCGACGAAGACCGCAAGCAGCCGCTGCCCTACATTCCCGACGTCATCGGCGTGGTCACATCGCCGACCGGCGCGGTGATCCGTGACATCCTCCATCGCCTGAACGACCGTTTTCCGCGCCGGGTGCTGCTGTGGGGGGTCAATGTGCAGGGCGAGGGCGCGGCCGAGCAGGTGGCGGGCGCCATCGAAGGCTTCAACCGGATGACGGGAACGCCCGACATCCCGAAGCCGGACCTGTTGATTGTCGCCCGGGGCGGCGGCAGTCTGGAAGACCTCTGGACCTTCAACGAGGAAATCGTGGTCCGGGCCGCCGCCGGCAGCGAGATTCCATTGATCTCGGCGGTGGGCCACGAGACCGATACCACGCTCATCGATTTCGCCGCCGACCTCCGCGCGCCAACGCCGACCGCGGCGGCCGAACTGGCGGTGCCGGTGATCAGCGATCTGCGCGCCCAGCTAGCCGACGACGGCGCCCGGCTGGCGCGGTCCTGGGCGCGCTTCGTCTCCGAACGTCGGACGGCGTTGGACGGGCTTTCCCGCGCCATCGCCAATCCGGCGCGGGCGCTCGAGGGGGTTTCCCAGCGGCTCGACGACCGGATCGGGCGGCTGCGGCTCGCAGGCGGGCGGATCGCCACCGAACCCGCACAGGCGCTGATCGAACTCGCCGGCGGGTTGACCCATCCGCGTCAGTTGATGACCACCAAACGGACGGAGCTCGGCGGCCTCGCCCGGCGCTGGCAGGTCGTGCTGCGGACCATGCTCGGGTCCCGGAGGGCGGCGCTGATCGAGGTCTCGCGGCTCCTGGACAGCCTGTCCTACGAACGGGTGCTGGAGCGCGGCTTCGCACTGGTCAGCGGCGCCGACGGCCAAGCCATCACCAGATCAGGCGACGCAACTCCGGGCAGCGCCGTTTCGATCCGCTTCCAGGACGGCAGCGTGGGCGCGACGGTCGAGGGCGCCGCGGCAAAGCCGAACCCCAAGGTCCGAAAGAAGAAACCGTCCGCCGGCGAGGGCGGGCAGGGGAGCCTGCTGTGAATCCGGCGAAATTGTTCGCGGCGATTTTGCTCTCGGTGACGGTCGCTCTGCCCGGCGCCGCCTCCCAGCAATCCGTCTCCATTCCGGCCGAATTCCGGCTTGAAGGAGATGCCGTCCAGGGCGGATTAATGATCGGTTACGCACCCTGGTCGGATCGGGTCACTCTTGATGACAGACCGATCCCCGTGTCCGGCGGCTATTTTCTTCTCGGGTTCGAGCGGGATGCGGGGCCTTCGTCGAAATTGGTCGTCCATCGAAAGCGGATGCGCCCGGAGGACGTCCTCCAGGCTCCGTTGATTTTTTCCCTGCGGATCAAAAAGCGGGACTACGACATCCAGCGGATCGACGGGCTGCCGCGCCGCAAGGTGACACCCGATCCGGAAGACCTGAAACGAATCCGTGCCGAGGGCCGCCTGATGCAGGATGCCCGCTCCGGCAAGACGCTCCGGCTTGGGTTTCGGTCAGGCTTCGTCTGGCCGGCGCGAGGGCGGATTTCCGGCGTCTATGGATCGCAGCGCATCCTCAATGGGGAGCCCCGCCGGCCCCATTTCGGGGTCGATATCGCGGCGCCCACCGGCACGCCGGTGATTGCGCCGGCGGACGGCCGGGTGACGCTGGTCCATCCCGACATGTTCTTCAACGGCAAGTCCATCGTCATAGATCACGGGCTCGGTTTCACCACCGTATATATTCATCTCAGCGGCGCCTCGGTGCAGCCCGGTCAGTCGGTGAAGCAGGGCGACGTGATCGGCAAGATCGGCGCGACCGGCCGGGTAACGGGCCCGCATCTTCACTGGGGGGCGCGGGTCCGCAATATCGAAATCGACCCGGCGCTGCTGGTGGAGGGAAAGCCGCGGCCGCTGAACGGGCCTTAACCTTCAGCCGGCCAGCGCCGGTGTACCCACAGCCATTGCTCCGGGTGCCGGCGGACCCAGGATCCGAGATAGTCATTTACGTCGGTCATGATGGCCTCGACGTCCTTCTGCCGGTCGCCGGTCGCGGGCTTTTCCAGGCCGGGATGGAAGGTAATCCGGAACCGGGCGCCCAGCAGGCGTTCCACCTGCACCGGAACGACCGGGCAGTCGTAGCGCAGCGCGAACTTGGCGACCGCCGGGGCGGTCATGGCGTCGACGCCCATGAACGGAACCGGGATTCCGTCGTTCATTTTTTGATCCACCAGCATGGCCACGTGCTCGCCATTGGAAAGCGCCTTCAGTGCCACCTTCGCGCCCTCCGGCCCCTTGGCGAAAAGACCGGCGTCGAGGGCCTTGCGGCCGCGGCGCAACAGGCGGTCTGCCAGCGGGTTGTTGAGGGGGCGGTAGGCGAGGTGCACGTTCCAGCCCCGGCGGACGATGGGCAGCGATGACACCTCCCAATTGGCCAGATGGCCGGCGAACAGCAGTCCCGGCTTGCCGTCGTTCCACAAAGCCTCCATGTGTTCGAGACCGACGATCTCGATGCGGCCGTCTTCCGCGTAGGGATTGAACTTCCTGATATGGGGGTACTCGGCGACGGTGCGCCCCAGGTTATCCCACATACCCCGGATGACGGCCGCGCGTTCCGTCTCGCCCAGTTCCGGCATGATCCGCCTGAGGTTGTCGTCCGCGATTTGATGGGCGCGAAAGCGGGGACCGAACGTCCGGCCGGCCCACGCGCCGAGGGCCGACGCGGTGTCCACGGGCAGGGCGGCGAGAACGGCGTACCCGAGGGCCGCAAACATCCCCTGAAGGGGATAGACGATCCAGCGCCGCAACATCAACCCGCTCCCGCCTGTGCAAGAACCGGCTCCAGGAGTCGATCGAGCGCCGCCTGGTCTTCAAGCGCCAATCGGACGGTGAGGACCTGGACGTCGTTGCGGTCCTCCCGGTGCAGCCGGACGAAATCCTTGGCCGTGGTCACCAAGGCGGCGTCCAGGTCCCCGGCTTGTCCGCGGAGATCGGCGATCTCGCCCCGGCTGAACGGATGGTGATCGGCGAAGGGCCTGGCCGCCGTCAACTCGCAGCCGCTGTCGCGCAAGGTGTTGAAGAATTTTTCCGGCCGGGCGATCCCGGCGAAGGCGAGCAGCGGCCTTGCCTTGAGCCGTTCGATCTCCGGTCCGGGTTGGAGCCGGCCGAGCATGACCTCCACGCGCCCGCCCGTGGACTCACGTAAACGCCCGGATATGCCGAACGAGTCCCGCCCGATAATCACCACCGCTTGTGCCCGCGCGAGGGCCGCCGCCGGCGGCTCGCGGAGCGGCCCTGCGGGGATCATCCGGCCGTTGCCAAATCCGGCATCCCCGTCGATGGCGATGATCGACAGATCCTTGGCGAGCGCAGGGTTCTGAAATCCGTCATCCATGACGATCAACCGGGCCCCTGCTTCCGCCGCGGCGCGTGCGCCGGCCAGCCGATCGGCGGAAATCCAGGCCGGCGCGGCGCCTGCCAGGAGCAGCGGCTCGTCGCCGACATCCGCCGCCGTGTGGGTTTCCGGGTCGACGCGCAGGGGGCCCTTTTCCCGCCCGCCGTAACCGCGGCTGAGAAAGTGGACGTCGATCCCGGCCCGTTGGCACCGTTCGGCGACATGGAGCGCGGTCGGCGTTTTTCCCGCGCCCCCGGCGACCACGTTGCCGACACAAATGACCGGGACGCCGCACGCCGCCGGTGTCGTCATCTTCCGCCGCAGGCGTCCCGCGATGCCGTAGGCCGACCCCAGCGGACCCAATAGAATGGGCAGGACACCCCGGCCTTGATACCAGAACTCAGGTGTGCGAAGCGCCATGATCGCTTTTCAGGAGCCGTTCGATCTCCGCCGAGACCGCCTCGACGACATTGGATTGGGCGTCGGCATAGGACCGGCCGTTTCGGGCAAGTTCGGCGCGGCGGGAATGATCCTTGAGGAGCGTGTCGACCGCGCGCCTCAGTTCTTCCTCGTCCTTCACCTGCACCGCGCCGTCGGTGGCGGCGAGATGATCGGCCATGTCCTGGAAATTTGCCATGTGGGGGCCGTGGAGGACCGGCCGGTCCAACTTGAGCGGCTCCAGGGGGTTTTGGCCGCCGAAGGGCACCAGCGACTTGCCCATGAAGACCACATCGGCGAGCCGGAAGAACAACCCGAGTTCACCCATCGTGTCGGCGATATAAATGCCGGTCTCCGCCTCGGGGAGCTCGCCTTTCGAACGAAGCCGCAACTGCGCCGAGCCGTTGGCGAGGGATGCCAGGATGCCGGGACCGCGGTGCGCGTGGCGGGGCGCGATGATGGTGAGGAGCCCCGGGTGCTCGTTCCTCAGCGCGCGGTGAACGGCGGCGGCGATTTTCTCCTCTCCTTCATGGGTGCTGGCGGCGATCCAAACGGGCCGGCCGGCGGTCCTGGCCGCCAGGTCCGAAAGCGCCGCCTCGTCGGCGGCCAGCGGCGGGCTGGCAAATTTCAAATTGCCGACGCACTTGTAGGCGGTCGCGCCCAAGTCCCTCAGCCGTGCCGCATCGCCATCGGTTTGCCCGAGACACATGTCGAAGCGCCTGAGCAGGCCGCGCAACAGGCCGGGCGCCCGCTGCCACCCGCGGTAGGATCGGGGGGATATTCGGCCGTTGATGAGAATCATCGGAATGCCGCGGCGTTGGGTCTCATCGATCAGATTGGGCCAAAATTCGCTTTCGGCCCACAGCGCGATTTCGGGTTGCCAGTGGTCGAGGAACGACCGGACGGCGCCCGGCCGGTCGACGGGCACGTATTGGTGGATCGCCCGGGGCGGGAGCCGGCCCTCGATCATCCGCGCCGAGGACACCGTTCCCGTCGTAAAAAGCAAATGAACATCCGGATGGGTGTGCAGAAGGTGTCCGATCAACGGCAGCATGGACTGGGCTTCGCCGACACTGGCCGCATGAAGCCAAAACACCCGGCCCTCCGGCCTCGGCGCCCCCGGCGTTCCGAGCCGTTCGCCAAACCGGACCGGGTCCTCCTTGCCCTGGCGTCTGCGGCGCGCCAGATAGATCCCGATCACCGGACCCAGGATGGTGGTCAGCAGCCTGTAGAGCGGCAGCATCATGGTGCCGCCTCGACGGCCGCGGGCGCCGGTTCCATGGGCGCCTGGCCGCAATCCCGGTCGGCCGCCTCGGTGAGGGCGTTCATCGCGTTTTCGAGCTGAAGCCGGGCGGCCTCGAGCCTGTCGTCATCCGCATCTTTCGGAACCTCGATCGGGGTGCCCCAGCGGATGATGCCGCGGCCGAAGGGAAACGGCACGATAAACCGGTCCCAGCTGTTCAGCGCCCGCCGGGAGGAACTGGAGAATGTCAGGGGCAAAATGGGCGCCCCCGACAGCCGCGCCAGGACGACGGCGCCGATGCTCGCCCGCATCCGCGGGCCCGCCGGCCCATCGGGGGTCATGCCGACGGTTCCGCCGTCTCGGAGGATTTTCACCAGCTGCCGGAGCGCGGCAGTGCCGCCGCGCGTCGACGATCCATAGGCGCACTTGATGCCGAAATGGGCCCCTATTTCCGCACCCAGCCGGCCATCCGGATGATCGGACAGGAGCATATGAAAGGGTTTCGGGCGCTTCCAGGTCAGCGGCATCATGAGCAACCGGCCGTGCCAGAAACAGACGATGAACGGCCGATCCTGATCCCAAAATCGCTGAACCGTCTCAAATCCTTCGACCCGCCACCTTCCCGTGATCCACACCAGCCGCAGGTACTGGGCACCCAGGAAACACGCGGCCGCGCGTACGGCTGGAGAGCGGGAGATCGCTTTGATGAATCCGGGCGTCGCCATGGATGCGGCCTACTCTCCCGCGGCGGCGACCGCATGATCCGGCAAGAGGTCGCCTTCCTGATCGGCGAACTGGAGCGCGTAAAGCTTGGCGTATATTCCCCCGCGGGCAAGCAATTCGGCGTGGTTTCCGCTTTCGGCCAGTTTGCCCCTGTCGACGACGTGGATGAGGTCCGCGTCCATGACCGTGGAAAGGCGATGGGCGATGACAAGCGTGGTCCGGCCCTGCATGAGAACCCGAAGCGCCGCCTGAACCTGACGTTCAGATTCCGTGTCGAGCGCCGACGTCGCCTCGTCGAGCAGCAGGATCGGCGCGTCCTTGAGCATGGCCCGGGCAATGGCGATGCGCTGGCGCTGTCCGCCCGAAAGGTGCGCGCCCATCTCGCCGACCAGCGTGTCGTAGCCCTGCGGCAGTTCGCGGATGAAGGCGTCGGCGGCCGCGTCGCGGGCGGCCTGAATTATCTCGTCCTCGGAGGCGCTTTGGCGGCCGTAGGCGATGTTCGCCCTGATCGTGTCGTCGAACAGGGTGATCTCCTGGCTGACCAGGGCGACGGCGCCGCGCAAGCTGTCGAAGGTCAGCCCTCGAACGTCGTGACCGTCGATGGAGACGGCGCCCGCATCGGCGTCATGGAACCTGGGGATGAGATTGAGGATGGTGGACTTCCCGGCGCCCGACGGCCCGACCAAGGCCACCGTCTTGCCGGCGGGAACATCGAGGCTCATGCCCATCAGGGCCGGCCGGTCCTCCCGGTAGGAGAACCGCACATTATCGAACCGGACACCGCCGCCCCGCACTTCGAGCGGTTTGGCGTCCGGCGCCTCCGTGATTTCCGGTTCCCGGTCGAGCAGCGCGAACAGCCGCTGCGCGCCCGCCAAGCCTTCCTGAAGGCTGGCGTTGAGATTGGCGAGCCGTTTCAGCGGCTCGTAGGCCATCAATAGCGCGGTGATGAAGGAGAAGAACGAACCGGCATCCATGGTGCCGCCGATCACCCGGAAGCCGCCGTAGAAGATCACCAGGGCCACCGCGATCCCGCCCAGGGTTTCCATGATCGGGCTCGCCATGGCGCGGATCCGCGCGGACTTGAATGCCAGCCGGAAGATGCGCTCCGCGACGTTGCCGACCCGGCCTTTTTCGTATTCCTCCATGGAATAGGCTTTGACGACCCGTGCGCCCTGAAAGGTCTGGTTGAGGATCGTCGTCAACTCGCCCATCTCTGCCTGGGTGTTGACGGTTACCTTGCGGATGCGTTTGCCGAGCCGCGCGATGGCGAATACCGCCGGCGGGAAGACGATGAAGGAAATGATGGCCAGTTGCCAATCCTGGATAAACATCACCGCGACCAGGCCGATCAAGGACAGGCTATCCTTTCCGAAGCCGGTGAGCGCGTTGGTGACCGCCGAGCGCATCATGTTGATGTCGACGGTGAAGCGGGAGATCAGCCCGCCGGCGGCCTCGTTCTGGAAGAACGCCAGCTCCATCCGGGTGAGATGAGCATAAAGCTTATGCTGGGCGTCGGTGATGATCCGCTGCCCGACAAATGCCATGAGCGCGGATTGGGCATAGTTGGCGACGCCCTTGATCAGGAATGTCACCAGCACCGCGCCGCCAATCAGTAGAAGCAAATCCTCCCGCTTTTCGATGAAGATGCGGTTGACCACCGGGTCCATCAGCCAGGCGCTTAGGCCCACCATGGCGGCGACGATCGCCATCGCGATCAACGCGACGACAATCCAACCCGCATAGGGGCGGACATGCTCTTTCACCAGCCGGCCGACCAGACCGGCGGTCGAGGTATCCTGCGGCGACGTCACTGTTTCGCTCAGAGCCACGAATCCGAGATGGTGATTGAAGGCGCGGAGTTTATCACGGATGGACTCGTCAACCCAATAGCGCCTTTCGAATCAGCGGCTTGCGGGGCAATTCGGCTATTTGCCCGCAACCGTCATGCCGTCGATGCGGAGCGTCGGCGCATCGATCCCGTAGCGGAAGGTCAGGTCGTCCGCCGGGGTGAGCCGCCGGAACATGTCCTTCAGGTTGCCGGCGATGGTGATTTCGCTCACCGGGTAGGCGATTTCGCCGTTTTCGATCCAGTACCCGGCGGCGCCGCGGCTGTAATCGCCGGTGAGGCCATTGACCCCGAAACCGATCAGTTCGGTGGCGTAGAAGCCGCTCTTGATGTCGCTCATCAGCTCCGCCGGCGAGGCCCGGCCGGCTTCCAGATAGAGATTGGTGGCGGATGGCGACGGCGGCCCGCCGGTGCCGCGGGACGCATGACCGGTGGTTTCCAGCCCCAACTGCCGGGATGACCGGAGATCGAGGAACCAGGTGGTGAGCACCCCGTTTTCGATCACCGCCCGGCGGGTGTTGGCGACGCCCTCGCCGTCGAAGGGCTTGGATCTCAGCCCCCGCTGCCGGTGCGGATCGTCGATGATGTTGATGCCCGTCCCGAACACCGCTTCTTCCATGCTGTCCTTCAAGAAACTTGTGTCACGGGCGATGGCGGAGCCGTTGACCGCCCGCGCCAGGTGCCCGACCATGGACCGCGAGATGCGGGGATCGAACATGATCGGGACCTCGGCTGTTTCGGCCTTGCGGGGATTGAGGCGCTTCACCGCCTTCTCGCCGGCGATGCGTCCCACCTCGGCCGGCGAGGTCAAATCCTCGGCATAGACGGCGCCTGAATAGTCGTAGTCGCGCTCCATCCCCGTGCCTTCGCCGGCCAGTACCGATGCGCTCACCGAGAAATGGGTGCCCGAATAAGCCCGGGCGAATCCGTTGGAGGCGGCGACGGCGATGGCCGCGCGGCCCCAACCGGCTTCGGCGCCCTCCGAGTTGGTGACGCCCTCGACCGCCCGCGCCGCCTCTTCCGCTTCGCTCGCCCAGCCGACCAGGGTCTCGGTGGCCGGTTCCCCGGGGTCGGCCATGTCGAGGTCCGGCGAATCCGCCGCCAATTGACCGGGATCGGCCAAGCCGCAAAAGGGATCCTCGGGCACGTTCCTGGCCATGGCGACGGCGCGCACCGCCAGCTCGTCCAGCGCTTCCGCGCTCATGTCGGAAGACGACACGATGGCCTGGCGCTTGCCGGCGAACACCCGAAGCCCGATATCGGCGTTTTCGGAGCGCTCCAGCTTTTCCGGATTGCCGAGCCGCTGGGCGACGGACAGCGAGATGCTCTCGACATGGACGGCATCCGCCGCATCGGCGCCTTCGGCCCTGGCCTTGTCGATCAGATCGCTGAGCTTGTTCAGGTGGTCGGCGGGATCGGCCATTCCTCGTTTCCCGGTTCAGACTACTTCCAAATGGGTTTGCCGCTGCCCGGCAGGCCCAGCGTGTCCCACATCTCGGACACCCGATCAATCACCTCGTCGGACATGCGGATTTTTTGGCCCCACTCCCGGCCGGTCTCGGGCGGCCATTTGTCGGTGGCGTCGAGCCCCATCTTGCCGCCAAGGCCGGAGACCGGCGAGGCGAAGTCGAGATAATCGATGGGGGTCTGGTCGATGAGGGTGACGTCGCGCACCGGGTCCATGCGGGTGGAGATCGCCCAGATCACGTCCTGCCAGTCCCGGGCGTCGATATCGTCATCCACCACGATCACCATCTTGGTGTACAGGAACTGCCGCAGGTAGGACCAGACGGCCATCATCACCCGCTTGGCGTGGCCCGGATAGGCCTTCCTGATGGAGACGACGGCGACCCGATAGGAGCACCCCTCGGGGGGCAGCCAGAAATCGGTGATTTCCGGGAACTGCTGAATCAGCAGCGGGATGAACAGCTCGTTCAGCGCTTCGCCGAGGACGCTCGGCTCATCCGGCGGCCGGCCGGTGTAGGTCGAGAGATAGATCGGGTCCCGGCGCATGGTGACGGCCGAGATCCTGAATACCGGAAATTTCTCGACCGCGTTGTAGTAGCCCGTGTGATCGCCGTAGGGCCCCTCGTCGCCGTACTCGGTGAGCGAGACGTGACCTTCGAGAACGATCTCGGCTTCCGCCGGGACCTTGAGGGGCACCGTCTTGCAGTTCACCAGTTCGGCCTTCTCGTTCCGGAGCAGCCCGGCGAACTGGTATTCGGACAAGGTGTCCGGCACCGGGGCGACGGCGGCGAGGATGGTGCCCGGATCGGCGCCGATCACCGCGGCGGCCGGAATTTCGGTCCCGCCTTCCGCCTCGGCGTGGTGCTGGGCGCCGCCCCGATGTTTGAGCCACCGCATCAGCGTGGTGTCCTTGCCGGTCACCTGCAGGCGGTAGACGCCCAGATTGAAATCATCGTCGCGCTCGGAGCCGGGCGCCCGGGTGACGACCAGCGGCCAGGTGATCAGGGGCGCGGGCTCGCCGGGCCAGCAGCTTTGGATGGGCAGCTCGCCGAGGTCGATGTCGCCGCCCTGCAGGACCACCTCCTGACAGGGGCCGTTCGATACCGTCTTGGGCTTCATGGCCATGGCGGTCTTCAACAGGGGCAGCATGCCGACGGCCTCGCGCCAGCCGCCGGGGGGCTCGGGCTGGCGCAGGAAGGCCAGGGTTTCACCGAACGCGCGCAGGTTCTCGGGCTCCCGGCCCATGCCCCAGGCGACCCGCTCGACGGTGCCGAACAGATTGGCGAGCACCGGCATGGGGTATTTCCCGCCGCCCGCGTCGATGACATTCTCGAACAGCACGGCGGGCCCGCCCTCGGCCATCAGGCGGGTCTGGATTTCAGTGATTTCGAGCGCCGGCGACACGGGCGCGGAAATCCGGTTCAGCCGGCCCTCCTGCTCGAGACGGGCGATGAAATCCCTGAGGCTCTTGTAAGCCATGTACGTTTCCCCGGTTGCCGGCCGGACTCGCTGCCCGCCGGCGGAGCCAACCACACTTGAAGCCGAGCCTTTGGTCAAGGCAAACGTCCGGTTTCCCGCCGGATTGTGCACCCGGCGGGTGGAGGGCGGGGAATATGTCCGAGGGTCCAATGGTTTACCCTTGGGGCGCCGAAAGGGTGCGCTTATTGAAGTCGCGAGCTTTCGCCGATACCCTGAATGCGGTCAAAAAGGCCAGTGGTCGGACCCGCGCATGAACTTCGAAATTCCCCGCACCCTCTACGCCGAAGAGCACGAAATTTTCCGGTCCAGCGTTGCCCGGTTCCTCGAGGAAGAGGTGCTGCCCGACTACGCGTCGTGGGAAGAGGCGGGGCGGACGCCGCCGGAAATCTGGCGCCGGGCCGGCGAGCTGGGACTGCTCGGCACCTCGATCCCCGAGGCCTACGGCGGCATGGGCGGCGATTTCCTATATGACGCCATCGTCATCGAGGAATTGGGCCGCTATTCGGTGGCCGCGCCTGCGTGGGACATGCACGCCTACATCATCGCGCCCTTTTTGATCGATCACGGCACCGAGGCGCAGAAGCGGGACTGGCTGCCCAGGATGGCGTCGGGCGAATTCATTTCGGCCATCGGCCTGACCGAGCCGGGCGGCGGCAGCGATTTGAAGGAACTCAAGACGACGGCCAGGCCCGGCGGCAACGGCTATGTCATCGACGGCGCCAAGACCTTCATCACCAACGGCCACATCGCCAACCGCATCCTGCTGGCGGCCAAGACCGATCCGTCGCTGGGCGCCAAGGGGGTGTCCCTGTTCTGGGTCGACCTCGACGGCGACGGGGTGTCCCGTGGCCGCAACCTGAAAAAGATCGGCAACAAGGCCCAGGATACCGCCGAGCTGTTTTTCGACGGCGTGAAGGTGCCGGCGGATGCGCGATTGGGCAGCGAAAACGACGGTTGGCGTATTCTCATGGATGGGCTGGTCCGGGAGCGTCTGGTGGTCGCGGTGCGCTCCATGGTGCTGGCCGAGTCCGCCATCGACCGGACCCTCGCCTATACCAAGGAGCGCAAGGCCTTCGGCCAGACCGTGTTCGACTTCCAGAACACCCAGTTCAAGCTGGCCGAGATGATTGCCGAGGTGGAGGCCGCCCGGCCGTTCGTCGACAAATGCATCGAGGGCCATGTGGCCCGGCGGGTGAGTCCGCAACTGGCGGCCAAGGCCAAGCTGGTCACCACCGAATTGGCCGACCGGGTGCTGGACGATTGCCTGCAGCTCCACGGCGGGTATGGCTACATGTGGGAGTTCCCCATCGCGAGGGCCTGGGCGGACGCCCGGGTGCATCGAATCTACGCCGGCACCAACGAGGTGATGAAGTACATCATTTCCCGGGACCTGTAGGCCGCGCGGCGCCGTGACCTCGCCGAATACCATCGCTCATGTGATCGCCGAGGCTTGCCGCGGCAAGGGAGACGGCGAATTTCTCGCCGATCCGTCGGAACGGCTTTCCGGCGGCGAAGCGGGGCGGGAGAGTTCGTCGTTCGCCGATGGGCTGCTGGCGCGCGGGCTGGCGCCGGGGGACCGGGTGGCGCTTCTCGCCGGCAGCTCGGTGCGTCAGGCCGTGGCCTTCTTCGGCTGTCTCCGGGCCGGGATCGTGCCCTGTTGCTTCCACGTCCGGGATACGCCCGAACGGCTCCGGCGCACGGCCGGGTTCATTGAGGCCAAGGCGGTCCTGTTCGACGGCGCTCACCGGGAACTCGCCGGACAAATCGCCGGGGACCGCGCGCCGATCTGTCTCGACGACGGTTCCCTGTATGAAGGGCAGCCGCCCGGCCTGCCCGACCGGTCGCCGGATGATCCGGCGTTGGTCCTGATGTCGTCCGGCACCACCGGGGCGCCCAAATGCGTGATGCACACCCAGCGGACGCTCGCGGTCACCGCGGCCCAGGGACAGCACATCTATGGCGTCTCGTCCCCCGAAGACAGTGCCATCGTCGTCATGGCGCCGTCCTTCGCGGCGTGGATTCACACGGTGTTGCCGTTCGTCCGGATGCGGGGGCGGCTCTATTTCGACGGCCGGTTCGAGCCCCGCCGGTTCCTGGGCGCGCTGGCCCGCGAGAAGATCACCGTCGCGGCCCTGGTGCCCACCGCCTGGCGGATGGTGCTCGCCGGGAACCCCGAGGCGTTCGATCTGTCGCCGCTGCGAACCGCGTTTTATTCCGGCGAGCCCGGCTCCGCGTCCCTGGTCGAGGAACTGGCCCGTAACATTTGCCCCAACGTGATGACCGCCTATCTCGCTTCGGAGGGCGGCAACGGCGCGGGGGTGGCCGCCGGCATGGATATCTTGGCGGAGACGCCATCGGCGGCCGGCCGGCCGGTGCCGGGGGCGGCGCTTCGCATCGTTTCTCCGGAAGGCGGCGCCGGCCGGGAGCTGCCGGCGGGGGAGCCGGGAGAGATTTGCATCCGGGGCGGCTCGGTGGCGGCCGGCTATCTTGATGATCCGGCACTGACGCAGGCGAAATTCGCCGGCGGCTGGTGGCGGAGCGGCGACCTGGGCGTCGTCGACGATGCGGGCGTGCTCTCCGTCCGGGGCCGGCTGGACAACCGGATCAATACCGGCGGGGTAAAGGTCGGCGCCGAGGAAATCGAGGCGGCGTTGATGCGCCACCCGCTGATCCGCCTCGCCGGCGTCGTCGGCGAGCCCGACCCGCAATGGGGGGAGCGCATAGAGGCACATGTGGTTCTGGCGGCGGATTGCGGCGAAGAAACGCTTCTCCGGGAGATCGAAGCGGACGGATTTCTGCCCCGGCACCTGTTGCCCAAGGCCATCCATATACGCGCCGACCTGCCGACGGGACCGACCGGCAAACTCTATCGCCGGGGGCTCAAATCGGGCGCGGAATCCGAGGCCTGAATCGCCCTGGTGCAGCGCAAAACGGTTATCCACCGGCAACGGGCCAAAAAAAATATACTTCTCCCCAGGTTCCACAGGGGTGTGGATAGAAAAGGGGTTGTTTGCCAAATCGACACCGCGCTAACCTGAAGATGGATCAAGAAGCGACTGTGGATCGCGAGTGAAGCGGAAGCGGAAGGGTCCGATCAGAGTTCCCCAGGGATCTCTTCGGAGATGACAGAGGATTTCTGATTAGGAGCGGCCTCGCCGGGCGACCGGCGGGGCCGTTCTGCTATTCGACGACGCGCCGATAGAGATGCCAGGTGGCGTGGCCGAGGACCGGGAACACGATCACCAGCCCGGCGAGCGCCGGCAGGGTGCCGAGCAACAGCGCCATCGCGACGACAAACCCCCAGACCGCCATCACCACCGGGTTGTGAACCACCACGTCGACCGAAACCATGATCGCCGTGCCGGCCGACACGTGGCGGTCGATGATCAGCGGAAACGACACCACGCTGATGGCCAGGGCGATCATCGCGAACAGAAGGCCGATGCCGTTGCCGAACACGATCAGCACCCAGCCCGGACCGGTGGTCAGAATCTCGGCCGCGAACTCACCGAAGGTCGGCGGCGCCGGAAAGCCGAGGGTCGCCTGGTAGATGGTCATCGCCACCGAGAGCCAGAAGCCGAACAAAATCGTCAGGATCACCCCCAGGGTAACCAGCGAACCCACCGCCTTGTGGCGAAAGATGTTGAACGCCTGACGAAAGGTGATGTTCCGGCCCATCTCCCGCTGGCGGCTCAATTCGTAGAGCCCCAGAGCCAGGAACGGCCCGAGGAGCGCAAACCCGGTGAGGACCGGAAACGCCAACGGGAGCAGCCGTTGGTCGGTACCCACCCAAAAGGCGATGAGCATGATCAGCGGGATGAGAAAGATGATGAAAATGGCGTGAGTCGGGCGCGCGTTGAAGTCGTCGAGGCCCTTGATGACCGACTGGCGCAGGTCCTCGAGGCTTATGGTGCGGACCCGGTACGAGGCCGAAGCCGAGGCCTCATCCGAAAGAATGGTGTCCTCTGCCATGACCCGCCCAGTATAGAACAGGCCGGATCAAAAGTCATTCGAGCGGCCATAAGACGTTGAAAACGCTTGACCTTATGCGGCAAGCTTGGCCGGCGATGTATCCGGCGAGATGAACGGCGGCATCGTCACCGTCGATGGCGGCATGGCTTGGGGGCTGTTCCGGTCACCCCTGATCCGTTGTTCGGATCACAAATCCGGTTTGAGCCAAAAGGAAAGGGCGGCCCCTGGGAGCCGCCCTCTTAGTGCTCAGGTCCTTACTCGGCCTACTTGGCGAAGCCCATGGCCTTGGCAGCGGCCGTATAGATCGGCTTCGGCACCGCCAGCACCCGCTTGATCAAACCTTCAAGCTCTTCACCGGTCATCGGGTTGACCGGCAGCTTGGCCTTTTTCATGTCGGCGAGGAAGGCTTTGTCCTTCATGGTCGCCTGGAAGGCGCGGCGCAGCAGCGCCAACCGTTCGGCGGGAACCCCGTCCGGCACGAAGTAGGATCGCCCGAAGGTCGAGCCGATAGCGATCACTTCGAAAATGCCTTTCTGGGTGTCGTCCTTGGCGATTTCGAGGAAGGTCGGCGTGTTGGGCAGCGCCGGGTCCCGCTTCAGGCCGTCCTGGACGATCGGGAACAGCTTGTTCTCCGAGATATATTGAGGCGAACGGGTCAGGACGCTGAGCCAGGAAGCGCCGCGGCCCTCGGTTTCCTTCTGCTCCATCGCCTTATTGAGGCCGCCGATGCCGTTATAGCCGGTGATCATCTTGAACTTGGTGCCGGCATAGGCGTTCAGCAGGCTCGGATAGATGAAGGTCGGCGAGGACTTGCCGGTCGCGCCGATCTTGATTTCCTTGCCCTTGGCTTCCCCGATGCTCTTGGCGCCCGCGGTGTGCCATAGCGCCACCATATTGACGATTGGAGAGACGTTGCCGATCCAGCCCCACTTGGTGGCGTCATATCGGCCGGCACCCGGACGCAGGAACTGGCTGACCGGAATCGATTGCTGGGTGATGCCCATCACCGTGCCGTCTTTCGGCACCGCGTTGTGGATGAAATTGGCCGCGACCATGCCGCCCGACGATCCGCCCTTGATTTGCAGGACGATCTTCGGGTTACCCGGAATATGCCTGCCCATGTGATTGGCGAGCAGGCGGGAATAGGCGGCGTAGGTACCGCGGTTGGACGCGCCGACCACCAGGGTGATCTGCTTGCCGGCGTAGAAGCCTTGTGCGGACGCGGGTTGAACAGTGATGCCGAACGCCATGAGTCCCGCGGCCACCAGGCCAAGTGTGGTCAGATACTTCATTGGGTGTCTCTCCAGACTGTCTTCAAAAAACGGATCGTGATCATTAATCGTAGGCACGCGATCGACCTTATCCAAGCGGAATCGAGCCTAGAAGAAATTGAACATGGGATTGGTGCGCAAAACGGGCCACAGGTTGCCGATTGCGGTCTGCGGCCAGGGCACGTGCAGGACCTGGTGAAACAGACCATAGGCGACGAGCCACGTGCCGGCGGAGACGCCCAAGGTCATTTGCCAACTCTCCCGGCCGACCAGGCGGATATAGGCGATCATGAACACCAACATCGCCGGCATCAGGCCGATGACCGCGGCAAGGGCGAAATAGCCGAAACACCAGAGGAAATAGGCCACCGCCCGGGCCCGGATGGTTCCCTTGTCCAGATCGCCGAAGTCGGTCACCAGATCCAGATGGCGTCCGCCGGTCGAATCCCCGGCTTCGCCGCCGCCGGAGCCGCTACCGGAGCCGCCCCCGGTCTGCGCGGCTCGCTCGGCCTGAACCCGGTCCTGCGGGCTGATGCCTTTCAGCGCCTGAATGTATCGGGGGCTGAGGAACAGGTGGAAGGTCAGCATGATCAGGGTGAAGGCGATCCCGACGGTGCCGATGGCGCGAGGGAACAGGAAGGAACGGAACTCCCAGTCCTGGGAGGCCCAGATGGCGCCGCCGAAGATGGCCAACGCGATCAGGCCGAGGACCGCATTGGTGTCCAGCTTGTCCGTCTGAAGCTGGAAGCTGAACGGCACGCGGGGTCCTTCCCGTCTTCGCTTGGTGAGGTAATAGTTGATCAGCGGGCGCAACAATCCGTAGAGGGTGATCAGCAGGATGACCAAGGTCACCGGGCGCCACATCCACGCCCAGGAATAGACGTTGGCCGAGATGAAGAGATAGCTCTCGATCAAACCGCCGAGCACGAAACCGAGCAGCAGCGGCGGGCGCGGCCATTTGAGCCGCTTCATGGCGAAGCCCAGAAGGCCGAAGCCGAGAAGCGTATAGATGTCGCCCCAGGCGTTCTTGCCCTGGAAAGCGCCGAGGAAGATTATCGCCAGGACCACCGGCGCCAGAATGCCGATGCGGATCACCGCCACCTTGGCGAACTGGTTGGCGAACAGGAAGCAGACCCCGGCGCCGATGATGTTGGCGAGCGCGATGCTCCACACCAGGGTGTAGGTGACGTCGAGGTTCTTGGACAGCATGTCCGGGCCCGGGACCAGGCCATGGATAATGAACGCGCCCAGGATCAGCGCCATGGAGGCGGTGCCGGGCACGCCGAAGGCGATGGTCGGCACCAGGGAGCCGCCTTCCTTGGCGTTGTTCGAGCTTTCCGACGCGATAACGCCCCGGACGTCACCGGTGCCGAAGGTTTCCTGGGCGCCTTTCTCCGTCCGCGCCGCGTGGCCGTAAGCCACCCAATCGAGGATCGGCGCGCCGATGCCGGGCACCGCGCCGAGGCCGGCGCCGATGGACGAGCACCGGAGGACGAGGAACCAGTGCCGGAGCGCGTCCTTGACGCCCAGCCACTGGTCGCGGCGGGTGATCTTGGCCTTGCTGTCGACCTGGATGGCGGACCGTTGGATCACCATGTCCGCGATCTCCGGGATGGCGAACAGACCAAGCGCGATGGGCACGATCCGGAAGCCGTCATAGAGATAGAGGGTATCGAAGGTCCAGCGCAGCGTGCCGCCGGGATCCTCGCCGGTGCCGGCGAAAATCAGGCCGAGACACACGGCGATTAGGCCTTTCATCGGCGAGCCGCCGGCCAGCACCGCGGCGAGCGACAGGCCGAAGATACAGATGGCCAGCAATTCCGGCGAGGCGATGGCCAGCATCACCGGGCGCAGGATGGGCAGGCTGATGCCCAGCAGGACCGCGCCGAACAGCCCGCCGATCACCGAGGCGGTAAACGCGGCGCCGAAGGCCCGGCCCGCCTCGCCGCGCCGCGCCATGGGAAATCCGTCAAGGATGGTGGCCGCCGAAGCGACGGTGCCCGGTACGCCGAACAACACGGCCGGAATGGTATCCGAGGTGGCCGACACCGCGGACAGACCCATCAGGAACGCCAGCGCCGTGAACGGGTCCATGGAAAAGGTGAAGGGCAGCAGCAGGGACAGGCCGACCAAACCGCCCAGTCCGGGGATCACGCCGAGGATCAACCCGATGAAGACGCCGAGAGCCAGAAAGCCCAAGCGTAGCGGGTCGCTCAGCGCGACGGCGGCTTTCACCGCCATGTCGAACATCAGTTCCAATATTTATTCTCCAGAGGTGTCTCCTGGCGGCACGCCGTAAATTGATGCTAGCGGCAATAGCGGGCGCCGCCTACCGGGAAACGGATCACGCCCGGCTCAATCCATCTCCAGGATGACGTTGCCCATGTGCTTCGCGGCCTCGACCATTTCGTGGGCGGCGGCGATATCATCCAGCGGGAAGCGGGCGGCGATTGTGGTGGCGAGGGCGCCGGCGGCCAGCATCTGGTTGAGACAGCTGACCCCTTCGGCGATTTCGGCTTCCGTGAGTTCGTAGACGATGAACCACTTGAGCGCCGCGGCCCGCATGATGAAGTTCTGAGAAGGCACTTGGGCGGTCGGTTGGCCCGTGCCGTAAATGATCGACGTGCCGCCCGGCGCCAGAATGCGGCCGTAAAGGAGGCCGTTGGCGGCGATATCCACCTCGACGATGCGGTCGGCGCCCATGCCGCCGGTCAGCGCCTCGACCCGCTCGGGCACATCCTCGTCCCGGTAGTTGATCACCTCATCGGCGCCGGCCGCTTTCACGTAGTCGGCCTTCTCGGCGCTGGAGACGGTGGTGATCACCCGCGCGCCGGCATGCTTGGCGATCTGGATCGCCTGATGTCCGACCGCGCCGGCGCCCCCTTGCACCAGAAGGGTCCGCCCGTCGACGGGTCCGTCGAACAATACCGCCCGGTGGGCGGTGAGGAACGGAATCCCGAAGCAGGCGGCCTCTTCGTCGCCGGCATGCTCCGAGGTCGGCACCACATAGCGCCGGGGCAGGACGATGTATTCGGCGGCCGTGCCGAAGGGCCGCTTCCACTGGCCGTTCAGGGTCCACACCCGCTGACCCATCAGCCCGGCATCGATGCCGTTCCCGATGGCGTCCACCACGCCGGCGCCGTCGCTGTGGGGAATGATCCTGGGGAACGGCAGCTTCCCGAAGCGGCCGCGCAGCCGCGCCTTCCAGTCCGAGGGATTGACGCCCGAGGCCGCCAGCTTGACCCGCACCTCGCCGGGGCCCGGCTCGGGCGTCTCCATCTCGCCCAGTTTCAACACATCCCGGGCCGCGCCCAGTTCCTCGTAATAGGCCGCTCGCATACTCAATTCCCCCGATCATGACGGTCCGCTGTTGCCACAGCCTGGACTCTCCTGCAAAGCTAGCCGGGCGCAAGACTATTTTCGAGGAGTCCCGAATTGCCGGACCAACCCGTTCTCATCGTCGGCGGCGGCCTCGGCGGGCTCACCGCGGCACTGGCCTTGGCGCAGCGGGGGCGGGCGGTCCGCGTGTTCGAAGGCGCGCCGGCGTTCGGCGCCATCGGTTACGGCATCCAGTTCGGTCCCAACGTGTTTCATGTCTTCGACCGGCTTGGGCTGATGGAGCAGGTGATGGCCGCCGGTGACGAGCCGGCGGCGGTGACCATGCGGGACGGCTTGAGCGACGAGGAACTGGTGCGCATCCCGACCGATGCCGGCTTCAGGGCGCGGTTCAATTACCCCTATCTGATCATCCACCGCATCGATCTCCATAACGTCATGATCGACGCCTGCCGGGCGGACGGTCATATCGAGCTGATCGCCGATACCCGGATCACCGGCTACGCCAACCGCGGCACGTGCGCCGAGATCACCACCGAGGGCGGCGGGACGCACGAAGGCGAGCTGGTAATCGGCGCCGATGGGATCGGCTCGACGCTGCGCGCCCGGATGCTCGACGACGGCGGGCCGCTCCCCAACGGCTATGTGGCCCACCGGACCATCATCCCGATGGAGGAGTTGAAGGCGGATGTTCCCACCGATGTGGTGGTGCTGTGGGGCGGCCCCGGCTTTCACATCGTCACCTATCCGCTGCGGCACGGGGCGCTGTTCAACATCGTCGCCGTCTTCCGGTCGGCCAACGAGGCCCCCCGGGGCGACGTGGAGGCTTACCGGGCGGAGTTGCAGCAGACCTATTCGGGCGCCCACCGATGCCTCCGCGATTTGATCCGGGTGATGGATCTGGAGCGCCGTTTCATCGTCGGCGACCGTCACCCGGTCCGCAAATGGCATGACGGCCGGGTCTGCCTGCTGGGCGATGCCGCGCACCCGACCCTGCAGACCTTGGCCCAAGGGGCCTGCATGGCCATCGAGGACGGGCTTCATCTGGCGGGACTGATCGATCGGGGGGCCGGTCACGAGGAGATCTTCACCGCCTTCGCCGCCGACCGGGTGGTCCGCACGGCGCGCGTCACCCTGGAGAGCCGGGCGATCTGGGAAAACTATCACGGCGACGGCGTCGAGCGGGAGGTCGCCTTCCAGCAATTCCGCGAGCGCTCGGTCGAGGACAGCTACCGCTGTCTCGCCTGGCTCTATGACGGGTTCGCCTTCGCCGATTGATTCCAGCCCGCATTTCTCACCAGGGTCACGGCCTGCGTCGCGTCCAGGCGTTCGAGCCGCCAGGAGCGGCCCGAAAAGCGTA
>JAPPFK010000065.1 GCA_028823885.1 Rhodospirillales bacterium
TATCTGAGCGTCATGCGCACGCTGGAATGTCCGAGCAGCCGGGAGACCACCGGCAGACGGCGTGGCTGGCCATGGTATGACGCAGGTCGTGAAGGCAGACATCCTCGAAATGGGCCTTCTTCCACGGACCCGCCACGAAATCCCGGAACAGCGGGACCGCCGGCCCGGCCGCCCTCTCCGGCTGCGGGTCGGCGTGGCGCCCGAGGGCCTCCCGGCGGGCCTCGGCGACGCTCTTCGTGGCGACCGGGCCGAGCGAGATGCGCTTCGTGCGCCCGCCGGCGTCGAGCAGCAGCACCCAGCTCTGCCCGCCTGTGGGCTGCCGAGTTCGGTTCCAGCACATGCCCAGCGCATGCACCCCGATCGGCGAGCATGAAAGTTTGATTCCCCGGCTGTCCCATTGATTACAATGGCTTGTGCGAAGAAGGCGCCTTTTGGGGCGTCACCGACCGGGTGAAGGATATGGTCAGGGGTTATCGCTCTCCGATCAAGCTCGCAGTGGGCCGTGGCGGCCCGGCCTCGACGGCGCGCGGTGGTCTTGTTCTGGTGCTGGAGCTTCTGGCCAGGAATGGTTTTCTGGTTGATTTGCCGCGCAGCGGGGTCGGCCCTTCGCAGGGCTGGAGCGACGGTCAGATGATGCTGGCGGTTCTGTTCCTGAACATTGCGGGTCTCGACCGGGTGTCGGACATTGAGGTTCTGGAGTCGGACCGTGGGCTTTGCACGCTGGTGCGTCGCTTCGAGCCGCGTCTGTTCGGTGTCTCTCGGGGTTCGCTCGCACGGCGGTTCCGTGGCGGACGCGAGCGTTGCTTTCCCTCGGCGCGGTCGATCCGTGACTGGCTGGACCGTTTCCATGTTGCTGGCGTGCATGATGCTGAGCGCCGGAAGGGGTGTGCGTTCATCCCGCCGCACAGCGCGTGCCACGACCTGTTCCGTGAGGTGAACCGCCGCCTTGTTGCGGAAGGGGTGCGGGCGGTTGGCGCGGCGGCAGTGACCATCGACCTGGATGCGACGATCATCGCTTCGGGCAAGCGCGAATGCCTGTCGACATACCGTGCGGCGGCGGGCCTGGTTCCGGGTGAGCGGGGCTACCAGCCGCTGATCGCGTTCTGCCCGGAGATCGGGATGGTTCCCTGGCTTGAGATGCGGGACGGCAACGTGCCGGCGAAGCTGGACAACCGGCGCGGGTTCGAGGAGGCGCTGATGCAGCTTCCCGGCGCCGTAGGCCGCGCGGTGCTGCGCAGCGACGCGGCCGGCTACCAGGAGGAGGTGATCCGGGCCTGCAACGAACCGGCCTTCCGCAGGGAGGAGACGCGGCGCCTTGGCACGGTGGGGCTGGTCTGCGGTGCGGTGCGTTCGGAGGCGCTGATGGCGGAGGTGGCGCGGCTTCGGGAGGATGCCTGGCGCCCGATGCCGGCGGACAGGCGCAGAAGGCGTGCGGCCTCGGGCAGGGGGCAGCTCGAATGCGCCGAACTGCCCTATGTCCCCGCCAGCACTGAATGTGATGGCGCTGCTGCGCCGCGCCGCCTGCGGGCAGGAGTGGCAATGGACGCGGATGAAGCGCCTCCGCGCCCTGTGGATCCACCTCGCAGCCCGCGTCGTGCATCATGGCCGCCGGATCACGCTCGTGCTCGGCACAGCCGGCGCCCATCTGATGGCCGCCTGCCAGCGTATGAACCTCGCCATGCCGCCGCCAAACGTCCCCGGCTGACCCCCGGCAACACAAGGCATCGACAGCGAGCCGGCCCGGCCCCAGCCTGCCCCGGACCCCGATCCGGGGGAGACGCTCGCCCCCACGGCTCCCGATAAAGGCGAAATCATCGCCAAAATGACGCCCGGCCCTGCCGGAGGTGCCTTCAAGCCGCAGACCACAACCCGCCCAACTGCCAAATCAACCAAAATCACGCCCAACGGGGACAAAATCCACTCTTGGAAAAATCAGCTCGCCGATCTGGGCCCCCGCTGCCCGACCGCCGCCGGAACGGACCGGCCCAGTATAAGAAATTCCTGCCGGTCCGATAAGAAGACGGTCTTGGACCCTATGGGCATCCGCCCCTAGTATGCGCTCCATCGGAATGCGGACCGGCGGGAACCGAACGCCCCCCGAAGCATCCCGAAACCCGCCGGCCGATACCGCGTCGGCGGGAGGTGTGGAGCCGTCCGGGCCGAAGCCCGGGCGCAGACCGACAGGAGGTGGACGATGACCCGTTATCTGCACGTTGGCACCGGTACCGGCGATACCGTCAATATCCATGACGACGGCGGGATCGTCATCGCGGATGCGGGCGACGACACCGTCACGGGCGGCGCCGGCCGCGATGTCGTCCAGGGCGGCAGCGGCGCCGATACCATAACCGGCGGCGCGGGCGGCGACATGATCCGGGGCGGCAGCGGTAACGACATCATTGACGGCGGGGCCGGAAACGACGTGCTGCTCGGCGACGCCGGCGACGATACCATTGACGGCGGCCTGGGCGACGACCACATCATGGGCGGCACAGGAAACGACACGCTCACCGGCGGGGCCGGAGCCGATGTGTTCCTGTTCGTCGAGAACTCCGGCAATGACACGATCACCGACTTCAACGTCAGCGAGGACATGATCGACCTCAGTCTGCTGCAGACGACGATCGCCTTCGCCGACCTGACCATTACCGACCTCTCGGACAACAGCGGCGTCACCGTCACTCACAGCGCGCTCGGCGGGACCATCACGCTCACCGGGGTGAGTGCGTCCGAGCTGACGGCGGCGCATTTCAACCTGCCGACCACGCCGCCCTCGACCGAATACGACACCGGCGAGGGCGCTCACATCGTGCGCGCGCCGGACCCGTGGGAAGGAACCGAAGACGCGGACTTCTTCGTCGACGATGCCGGCGACACCACGATCCGGGTGAAGGGCGGCAACGACATGGTGCTGGCCGGCGAAGGCGACGACACGATCGACGGCGGCGCCGGCAACGACATGCTGTTCGGCGAGGAAGGCGACGACACCATCCATGGCGGGGCAGGCGACGACACGCTCTACGGCGGCTCCGGAGCCGACGCCTTCGTGTTCAAGGCCGGGCACGGGAACGACACCATCCACGATTTCACCGATGGCGAGGACACGATCCGGATCGACACCGTCGGCCTCACCGGCGTGACCGGGTTCGCCGACCTCTCCATCGCCGACGACAACGGCACCGCGGTGATCGACCTTTCCGGCCAGGGCGGCGGCACCATCCGGCTCGAGGGCGTCAGCGTGGACGATCTCGATGCATCCGACTTCGCCTTCTACGATTCGACCATGGACCCCGACGGCTTCTGACCCGTGCTGTCCATGGCAAACCCCGATCCCATCGACAGAAAGACAACCCCTGACCTTCAGGGCACTGAATCCGGCTTGCACCTCTTTGCCATACACGGCCTCGCGGTGGGGCTCCCAGCATTCCGGAAACGAAACCGAGGAGATTTACGTTTCATTGGACCTCAGGGAAGCTGAGGCAACCGATACGGCGTCATCCGCAATGCCAGGAAAGGATTTCGATCCGGATACTAGGCCGTGGACTCATAAGCGCGTAGCCAGAGCCTGACAGTTGCGATCTTGATCATGGCGAGGAAGTTTGCAGCGAGCTTTTCGTAGCGTGTGGCGACGCGGCGGAACTGCTTGAGCTTGTTGAAGGCGCGTTCGATCCGGTTTCGCAGTCGATACAAGGGTTTGGAGAAGGCGTGCCTGGTCTTCGCGCCTTTGCGGTCGGGGATGATCGGGACGGCATCGCGTTGCTCGATCAGGTCACGGATCCATTCGGCGTCATAGGCCTTGTCGGCGATGAGGAAACTGTCGGGCGGAAGGGTCGCCAGCATGGCGCCGGCGGCCGTCGTGTCGTGCGCCTGGCCGGGGCTGAGGTCATAGCGGACCGGCAGGCCGGAAACGTCCGCCACGGCGTGGATTTTCGTGGTCAGTCCGCCCCGGGAACGACCCATGCAACGATCCGGCCCCCCTTTTTTGCCCCCGCCGCGTGCTGGTGAACCCGGACGCTGGAGCTGTCGATCATCTGCACATTGCCGTCGTAAGCCTCCACCACCGCATCCATCAACCGGTCCCAGACGCCCTTCTTGCGCCAGCGGTTGAACCGGTTGTAGCAGGTCGTATAAGGCCCGTAGCACTCCGGGAGGTCGCGCCACGGCGATCCCGTGCGAAGCACCCACACCTCGATTCCCTGATAGGCGTCGATTACGCGAGGGATTGGCGTTCGGGATGC